>PAMN02000057.1 GCA_002707335.2 Methanobacteriota archaeon
GATGGGTTGTAGCAACAGAATGTGTATGTACCACACCTGTGCGAGTAACCCTTCGGTATCCAGTCATGCCAATTTAGACATTATTGAAAGACCGTCTCCCCGCAGGGCGGCCCTTCTAGTCAATCTTCCCCAGACATACATGGCATGCCCAAGTGCATAAGCAACCCCCCGACCTACCTCCCATATATCAAGGCATCGGGTTTGAAGTAGGACATTGGATACAGAGAGATAATGACTCATGGGCACTCTATACAACGTTTATCCAAAAAATTTGTAAATAAAAAAATGCTAAAAATCGCTAAATTATAACTTGTCAGATGAGAGCCAAATTCGCTGCAACAATAGTATCGTTAGCAAATGGACTCAAAACCTGACGGGCTTCATCCTCTCTATCCAATTGAATCAAGCAAGAGCCCTTCAAGTTTACAACCTCTACATCACCATTGGTTCTGGATAGTAAAACTTCAGCTATTCCTAACGCTTTTTCTGCTCTGCCACTCACTAATAGACTGTGACCTAAATTCAACAAAATTGCATTGTTCGAAGGATCGACCTTAGCCCCTTGTCTTAACGCCATAATTGATGCTTCATATTGTGATTCTGCCATTGTATCCCCTTCAGCATCCATTTCTAAAGCGGACTGAAGTATGGTCAGCCCTAGATTATTCAAGACCGAAGGCTCATTTTGCATGTTTTGAGAAACGGTGGAAAATATTTGTGCTGCACGTAACCAAGACTGATTAGCCATCATTTCAAATCCCTCAGAAACTAAAGACGACAATTCCGGTACCGATGCTGTATCTATTGGAAGGGCTTTTGCTGGATGGAGTTGTGGTGCATCTTCATCTCCCGCAGTTGATTCTTCTTCAGGAGAATAATGGAAATCATCGAATGTGACCTCAACATTAGAGAGTAATTCTTCCTCTTCGTACGTGACTTCGACAATTTTGTCTTCTTGGGCATATAGATCCTCCATGTTTACCTCAGCAGCATCTATTCTCCACATGTCTGGAATTTCATCTTCTAGATCGTTAGGTGCAACAATAGGTTCAGCAGACAGAGGAGTTGATTCTAATCTTACAGGTACGTCATTAAGTTGTACATTGGGAACCAAAGTTATCTCTTCTATTTCATCGAGTTCGATTTCTGGTTCAGATTCTAAAACATCATCATTGATTACATTGTTTGAGTTGGCCTCAACAAGGTTTTCAGATATTTCATCAGGAGCAACTGAATCTTGTGTTTTTTCATCTGTAGTATCCTCGTCTTCATCACCATGATGAAAATCATATTCATCTTCCAATTGCACTAAATCTGATTCTTGATAGTTGATTTTCTCATCAGTAAACGAACCTACGCCAAAGGGAAGACTCGATTCGATTGTTTCAGCAACTGCGCCTAAACCAAAAGGAAGATTCTCGTTGTCAGCAGATGATTCCTCGGTTCCACCCAGAGATTCTACAACATCATCCAGGCCTGGTATGTAATCGTCATCCATAGAAACATCATCGAGAACTATGTCATTTGCGACCTGAGATCCACATGAAGGACAAGAACCCTTTCCCAGGAATAATAGGCCACAAACTTGGCATTCTTGCATGTTCTCCCCATATCGGACAAAGAGATTAACCCTTTGAATACACCGCTTCTATGAGCATCACTCTTCGGAAGTCTGTGATGAACCTGCATCAAAATAGTCGATTATACTTTCATCATCAACAAGTGCTTCAGCCCAGTTCTTACCTTTTTTCTTGCCGTTGTAATACTGCCATACGATTCCGAATAATCCAACACAAAGTAGGATTATCTTCCAAACTGGGGCAACCCAGTAAACCATTACGATATATCCAGTTGTAATAGCAACTGATAACAACATCACAGGGAATCCTGCTTTGAAGAATTCATTAAATGAGATTGGATATCCTGCTTCTTCGCTCATTCCAGCAGTGACTACATTTGCTGAAGCACCAATAAGAGTTCCATTCCCACCCAAACATGCACCAAAAGCAAGTGCCCAAATTAGTGGTCCTAATTCTAAATCAAGACTCGCAGATAGTTGTAAAATGACTGGAACCATAGTTATAGTGTAAGGAATGTTATCGATAAACGCTGATGCGATTGCACTGACCCATAGAATGATAATTAGTGCTGCAACCAAACGGTATTCTTCACTGAAGAATTCGATGGAAGCCTCGACCTGCTCACCAATCCAGTCGATAACACCAAGCTCCATTAATGAGTGAATTAGAACGAACAGTCCAGCAAAGAAAATTAGAGTTGTCCACTCGACCTTTTCAAGCGGCTCTTCCAATTCATGCCTGTCAGTAGCCAAAACCATCAAAACAGCACCAACTAATGCAACCCATGAAACAGAAACATGATGAATTGGATTAAGGAAGAATCCAAGGATAACTAAGCATAGAATCGTTCCAGAAACTTTAAGCATTTTTGCATCCTTAATGCCATATTTTGCTTCAAGTTCTTTGACATCACGGATTCTTTCGCCTGCGAATTCCGAAGCATACATCCACTTTATCATCATTAAACACGGAACTGCTGTGAGTAAAACACCTGGTGCCAATTCGACAATAAAGTCAGTGAATGTGACCCCTTCGGATGCTAATGCAGCAATTTCAGCCTTCCCATTATCAGCAATTGCGCTTTCACTCATTGTCGAACCTATGATGATGTTTGGAGGGTCTCCAATCATGGTGGCAGTGCCACCAATATTTGAGAAAATTACCTCAGAAATTAGCAGAGGAATAGGATTGAGATCTAGGACTCTAGCAAGTTGTATAGTAACTGGAGTTAGTAACAACATCGTGGTAACGTTATCCAAAAATGCAGATAATACAGCTGTTACAACACATAAAATAACCACAAGCGACCATACATTTCCTTTGCTCTGCTTATACGCTTGTACAGCAAACCATTCAAAAATTCCAGTATGAGCCATTATACCTACCATGATCATCATTCCTAATAGTAGTCCAATGGTTTCCCATTCGATTAGGGCTGTGGTTTCCGCAAGACTGAGAGCACCGCCTTTTTTGTAATAATTCAGTGCTGCCAAGGCTGCTAAGCCACCAATTGCTGCAGCGAGTGTCCTATGAACTACTTCAGAAATGATCAATGCATAAACGAATAGTAAAATTCCTAATCCAACCCAAACCGGTTCTTTTCCAAGGCCGGGTTTTAGTTGAATTTCTAAGTCAATCATGCCTCCACCTCCAGCGTTTACATTCTGCATGAAGATCATTACACCAGCGAAGATAAGGGAGAAGAATGCAAGTCGATTTGACTTACTACGCAAAAACAGCCGATTGACGCCCATAATCTGTGGGTGAATAATCAACTTATGAGGCTTATCTTGTTATTTTACCCAAACAACGCCAACATTACCCCTTGAAGAGATCAGCGTTGAACCTGTTTGTTCACAAATGTAGTTCCAAACTTCGGTTTTCTGGGAGCGCTCAAATACGCCCTTGTTGATTTTAATTTTAACGAGTTTCCTCTTTGCCAATTGATCTTTTATCTCCTGAATTAAATTTTCAGTGACACCTGTTTTTCCAATTCTAACACTAGGCTGAAAATCACGATCCATGGCCATTTTTTTGATACTTTCAGGAATTTTAACCATTCTTAACACTCCTGTGATATTTGGGGCCACCACCAATTCTTCTAACACTTTTGCATTTCAGACAAGTTACAATTTTCTGTCCGTTTCTGATTCTTATTCTCGAATTGTTATCAACTAAAAGAATGGATTTACATTTTTTGCATATTCTGTGTGAAACGTTTTTTGGCACCGAAATTCTATTTCGCCTTGAAGTTGTCAGTAAATGCCTTACAGCATTTTCTCTTACATTTAATGGCATCGTAGTATTATTGACAACTGTTGTCAGATGTTTTTGCGCTTCAATTGCATTTTTTAAGCGATTTTTCTTCGCTTTGGAGCGTGTTCGCCGAGCCCCCATATTTTCAACTCACTGTAAGACTGAGAGAATATCAGTAGTTATCTCATCGATAGGTCTATCGCCATTGAAAGGATAAAAAATATTTCGAGATTTATACCAATCCGCTAGTGGCGATGTTTGTTCATGGTAAGCGTTAAGACGGCTTAGAACCGTTGATTCATTATCGTCTGCCCGTCGTTTGAAATTAGATGAATCGCATGAATCGCACTTATTCAATACCTTTGTTGGCTTAAATGTATCATGGAAAACGGCTGAACAATCTGCACAAGTAAACCTTCCACATATCCTTTCAACTATTTTACTATCTGGTACTTCAATTGCTATTACATGAGAAACTTCACAAATTTCAGACAGTGCCTCGGCTTGTGGTATTGTTCTAGGAAAACCATCGAACATAACGCCATTTACAGCATCAGGTTGTTTTATTCGATCTTTGATTAAATCAATTATAACATCATCTGGCACTAACTCACCTGCATCCATGAAGGATTTTGCTTTTACACCGGTTTCGGTTCCTGCTGATACTGCAGCACGTAGCATATCACCCGTACTTACCTGAGGAAGCCCTGTTGAATTCATAATCCTCTGGGCTTGAGTTCCTTTACCTGCACCAGGAGGGCCAAACAAAACTATGCTCTTCATAGGCACCCGTAGCCTGTCTAAGATTTCATTGTTGGCCTTGTTGGGCTAACCATTGATGGCCGTAATATTGCCATTGCTGCATTGTCCAACCCGGAGGTAAACCTCCTGGTGGCAATGGCGGACCTTGGTTTTGAACAACTGGTGGAGCAACTGCCGGCGGGGCTGCAGCGGGCGGCCGTCCCATGGGAACTGGGGCTGGTGGCCGGCCTAGTGGTACTTTAGAGGGGGGCCGACCCATAGGAACCGCAGGAGGTGCAGGTGGAAGAGATGGCATTGAGGTTGCTAATGCTTGTGCTATTTCTTCGGCAGAGACTGAACCGCCTGCTAACGATTCTTGCCCAACAACTGAATCCATGACATTTTGCATTCTAGCTCCGTCATCAGGAATCACATGTGCATCTGGTGCGACCAATTCTTCGCCAGAGTAATCCTTAGGCGCTGATCTCTTGATACGATAACCAACAATTGCGCCCAGAAGGATAATTACTCCCACTATGGAATAACCTACAGCAGGAGATACAATCCCGAACAATCCACCTTGTGACTTGGTATTGGCCACACTTAATTCTAATATTACTGAATCAGCTCCACATCTGAAGTCAATTTCTTTCTTACCAGTTTCAGTATTTTCATTTGATTTTACTGTTACTGCAACATCCATGGATTCACCTGGTTGTAAATTTTCAATACTGTTTTCAGACATGGTTATTTTCCAACCGCTTGCCTCTGTACTGGCCTCCAAATTTGTCGTCAACGGTATGTTTCCAACATTTGTTAATGTAACATCTTGAGATGAAGAACCGTCTCTTTCGACCCCCAAAAGAGGTTTTAATGTCTCATCAAAAGAGATAGAACATTCTGATGTTTCTAGAACTCTTATCACGTATGTTTCCACAACTTGCATAGATTCAAATCCATTGTCAATCGTTGCATAGACTCCAACTTCAAATGCATTCGAATTGGCGGGTTGATTTACTGGGGGTTTGATGCCTAACTCAACATCTACCTCTGTGCGAGGCTCAAGATATGTTGGTGGAGCAACAAAACCAATTTCCCAGCCATCAGGGGCAATTGAATTAGACCAAGTAATAGAAATCGGAGAATTTCCAATGTTTTCTACCTTCAGAGTATTATATGAAAAATCTCCATTAACGCTTATATCGAAATAGCTACCATTTTCAGACAACATGGACAAGCCTAATTCGTCTCTTACAACTAATTTCGTTTCATTGATTATGAAATTAGATGGGCTTTGACTTGTTTTTATTGACAAACTATTTTCATCGTTTCGAGCCGCAACTGGTGAGACTAGAACTTCGATTTTAACAACTGATTGTTCTCCCGCTCCCAAAATAACACTTACTTCTCGGCTTTGTGTTTCGGACTCATGGTGAACCTGTAGAGTCCAAGTTGTCAATTCTGGCGAAACTCTGACCGACAAATCAAGTGGCGCATTACCAGTATTTATTATCTCTAAAGAGAGATTGAAACGTTCCGCTGTTTCTACAGAAACATCTTTTGCAATTGATGCTGGTCCGATTATGTTACCATCTTGATCGAATAAATGAGTCTCAAATGATTCTAATGCTTTGACAGTGAGTACGACTGTTTCGCTTATGTTCAAATTGGGATCACCTTCACTAGTGACATAACAAGTAACAGAGTCTGTACTTCCTGCAAGAGGAGTACCGTTATCCACGGAAGGAACATACAATCTAACCTGCATAGGAAGATATTCGAGAATGTCTAATGCCTCAAATGAATATGATGATGAATTCGATTGCCCTAATTGCACCTGCCAACGGTTATCGCTTGAACAATCTAAATCATACACTGCTGGGGAATTTCCTACATTTCTCACCGATATGGAAAATGCAGTAAAACCACCTGGCTGAGCTTCAAGACCACTTGTTCCTGCAGCTGCGACTTGAGCATTTTTAACTTCTTCAACCACTAATTTCAATCGGATAATATGCTTAACACCCGGATTTCCAGAATATTTGGCGGTTACATCCATTACATATGTTCCCGACATAGCAAATCTAGGAGTTTGCCCCGATAAATCAGCATCATCATCATTCATAGTAATATTCAGATAGATTTTATCTCCATCATCACCCATTGGTGACATAGTAAATGGTCCAGACAAGTCGGAGTACCTAGACCAGGTGTCGGTTGGGGGTAACAATACGTCACTCCTTATTGGACTAGGTGTTTGAACCTGAGAAATATGTAGGCTAACGCTTTGATTACCAGTACCCTCGTGTTTAAGAACAACAGGCCAAGTATATCCTTCAGACACTGCAGGGCTCATAGTTTGATTAACTAAGTTGCTATTTTCCTGACCGTTGCTATCAAGAGTTACTAATCTAAGTCCTAAAGCAGATACAACGATATTTCTCTCTCTGATATTGTTATTTATTCCATTAGATTCATCGTTTATTTCCACTACATCATTATCAGAATCTATTGTCAATCTGAGATTGTGGTCTCCAGTGGAGGTGAATGTGTGGTACAGGCTGAAAGAGTCAATTTGTCCTGGTGCAAGAGAAGACCTATTACCTTCATAGAGCGTTGTTCCTTCTGTCAAATCTTCTAATAATACTCTAAATTGCCCAGAATCTGTTGTTCCTTGATTTAGCCAAGATAATCTTAGGGTTATCAAATCATTGACTAACGGAGATTCTGAAGAAGGGAAGATTGAGCCATCGAAGGTTGTGAGGTCTGATTTCAAATCAATTGTTGCATCCCCAGTTACAACTAGCGAGAAGGATTGGTCAAGACCTCCTTTGTGGGAGACTTTTAGTTGCCATTTACCTGTTGCTAGTGCAGAATTAGGGAGTAATTTGATCCTCTCAATATTATTTGTTGAATCGCTATTCCCGTTTGGTATAGATTCGCCAGATGAGAATACATTTCCTTTGTATGTGACACCATTCGGTGTAATTAGTTCTAAATCGAGGTCATTAACCAATTTGGATACATTTTGGTCCTCGTTAGCACTTCCAGCCACATCAGTCCATGCTAGGGTCACATCTAATCCCGCTGATGGGTCAATTTCGAACTGATATAACATAGAGAAACCAGCCGATATTGTTCTTGAATTTTCAAAATATGTTTCTAGATCATTTCCGTTATGCTTAGGCATCAAGGAATTAGATACTGAAATTTGTCCCCAGCCTTCTTCAGCATTGGGAATATTAGGCGCTCCAAGGTCTGTTGCACCGTTTATTGTAGCAGCTTTGAGGAGAGAGGATGTGGGGGCCGAAATTCCAACTTCTTCTCGTAAGTATTCTCTGATTAGTGATATTGAACCACCTGCTACTGCTGTCGCTTGACTGGTTCCTGACAACGTCATGTACATGCCATTACCATTTGCGTGAGTTCCACTCCCACAATTTCCTCCAATTGCAATTGCTGCCTCTTGGGCTCTACCAGAACATATCAAAACCCCTGGTGCAACCAAGTCAGGTTTAACCCTGCCATCTTTCGAGTATCCATTTGCGGAGAAATTTGCAACCTCACCTGATGAACTTGTCGTTGATGCCCCAATTGATAGGCCGTTTTTTGCAGTGGATGGAGCCATAACATTCGATGATTGTTGGTTTTGATTGTCACCTGCAGTAAAGATTGGAAGTAAGTCGGGGTTATCCTTGACAAAAATATCTACTGACCTTGAGTCTGGAGTATACTGGCCATAGTAACCGTTTAGACCCCAAGCGTTTACTGAAATTCGTGAACCTTCTTGTTCAGCATGCTTCAACATGTCGTAAATGGAACCCAATCTTCCAAATGCACCTGAGGGGTCATGCTCAAGAGCATATGCAACAATGTAAGCTTCTGGGGCAATTCCAATTGCTGATGAATTACCAGTCCCGTCACCTGCAAGGGTTATGGCAATGTGTGTACCGTGACCGGAATTAGAATCCGCAGGACTCGGATCAAGACCAAACTGCGTGTAAACTCCTGCAATTCTACCAACGAGGTCAGGGTGGTCTTGGTCAATTCCCGTATCTGTGAAAGAAATCTTTTCCCCCGAACCATCTAATCCCAATGAGGAATTGATTATCTCTGGTATACCTACAACGGCTCCAGCAACAGCATTGGTTAGACGTAGTTCCGAGGTAGGTTGTGACCAAATAACCCTACCATCTTGAGCAAGGAAATTTAGGTCTATTTTTCCTTGTATTTCACACAAATGCTGCCCACACCATGCCTCATCTGCTCCGTTTAGAACAAGGTCTGCAACTAAATCATCAAGTGCTTCAGATTTCAAATCTGGTGCAGGAATTATTGCAATCAAGTTACTTCTAGAACTCAAATCATTAGAGACTCTCCATCCAGGCATCATTGGGCCTGCCCATCTAATTTGTTCTTCATCCTGTATTCTTTCTAAATCATGAGGATTGTCTAATCTAACCAACCAATTTGAAGATCCCAAATTATCTAAGATGAATAAATTGTATTCATTTGTGATTTCGTCGAATGATTTCTGATTATGCTCTTTGAATTGAATAATTGCCATTCCGGTATCCATGTAGTCGTTATGTTTGTCAAACTTGGATTTAGGAATCTCATCAAATAACGGGTCAAAAATGGCTGATTCTAGATAGATATTGTAATCTAATGACTTTAGACCTGTCAAAACAGTTGATGTAGGTTCTAGTTGATGCCAATTAGAATCACTAACCTTTGTGGGTTCAGCATTCGGTTTTGTATCACTTTGAATGGCGCCAACTAAAGGTGCAATAAACATCACAATTGCAATGAATAACGCCTTTCTATGTGCCAACATACCAATCCCGACAATGCATCTATACTTCAATGCAAGCCTAATATGCTTACAATTAATCAATCAAATAATGCGGAAATTGCCGCATCAGTTTTGGCCACTGAAGCCTTCCAGTCTGATTCAGTACCCATCAGCGCCCTAATCGCATCAATATTCTCAGGAATTACGTCTGACTCCTGGTGTATAGCTTGGAAATAGTACAGATTATTATCAACTAATTTTACCCCATCCTCCCAGACAAAAATCTCGTGAAGATCGCCCCAAGTTCGACCGATGTCTCTTGCAAATTCCATAACTTCTGCTGTCGTTGTAATTCCTGTTTCATTACCATTCATTACTATCACACGTGGCTGATTTTTCCACATTTCAATAATGCTCTCAGTTGTCATTCCATGACCATCTGGCAATGTGGCGACAATTGAATGGACATGCATAATTGTGGTTGGGACTGCAACTGCGAGTGAGTTAATGTTAATTTCAGGTTTTACAGTCATAACATCAGGTCCATGGTGACTAGGTACTTTCAGGACTGGCTTAATTGCATTTATTGGTCCCTTTTTGGAATCGCCTGGGTCTGCTGCTCTTCGAATCATTGTACATTCAACACTTAACGAACCACAAGCCTCATACAAAGGCACAAGAGTTCTCGATAGACCTGTTGTGTTACAAGAAACTACCCTGGTTCCCTCTGCATTCATATTCTGCATATGATTTGCGCAAGAAGTGTAAGACAAGCCAGTCATTGCGTGCTTTTCTCCTCCTTGAAAAATCCATTTTACTCCAGCATCCTGGTATTTTTGTTTATTTTCAGCACCCAATTTTCCAGGTGAACAATCAATCACAATATCTGCTGCTGCCATTAGGTCTTTTAGCCCGCCCTTACAGTCATAGCCTGCTTCTCCGAAGGCTGATATTTTGTCTGCATCATCGAATGTACAGTATAAGGGGTAGCCTTTTCTGACAGCCAAATCGCAACCAAAGGAAGGCCTTGTTTTTGTCACGCCGATAATTTCCATGTCATCTTGACATGAAACCGCGTCTGCAACGCGCTTTCCAATTGTTCCATATCCATTTATTGCGACCTTAATTGTCATGTCTCTCATTTTGAGCCCTACGCGTAACTCAAATGAACCTTGTCATGGTAAAATATCCCTAAATCCAAGCAAACTGTTGATGAAAGAGAACTTTACCGCCAGTATAATGGCAAGCGTGGACGAGTTGGTCGCAAACTCGATGAGTATTAATTCGAGATTACCTGCACAATTGGAAAAAGCACTCGAAAGAAACATTGTCTTGCGAATTGGTTGGACTACAAGTGGGGAACCAGTACCTAAGGAAGGTGAACTTGGTCTATGCCCTAATCTTCCTGATGGCTCAAAGGTACGGAGTTTGGGCTACCTTGGTTCATTTACAGCAGCATTTGGCAATGGTGGCACTTTTACACATCAAGGAGAGACCGGTTCATTCCTTGGTGCAGGAAACAACGGCAACAAAATAACCTGCGAAAGAAGTGCAGGAGATTGTGTTGGATATGCGCAAAAATCAGGCATCATTACTGTTCTTGATGGTGTTGGAAATGATGCTGGATCTAAAATGACAGGAGGTGTCTTAGTTGTTAGAGGTAGTGCAGGTTTGAGAATCGGCGGTGGAATGTTAGGTGGAGACATAATCATTCACGGCGATGTCGGGAGCGACCCCGGAGCAGGAATGCGAGGAGGACGAATTATCATCAACGGAAGATGCCCTCCCCCTCCGCCAGGGGTTAATCTAAGACCTCTCGATAAAAGTGAAGTCAAGAAAATTAATGATTTGTTAGGTGATGACGATTTACACATTCCTGCTGATGCAGTATGCCTTGAATCCGATGGCACACATGTTGTAGCAAAGATGGCAGTTTGTACCGAAGATTTTAGTGGCATATCGATTGTACCAGCAACGACTAACCATAATCCAGAATATTCAACCTGTGATACTGTGACTCTAATTGGGGAAGAGGGAAGCCTGGCTTTACCAATCCCACTATTACCGTATATTCCAGAAGGCGTTACTGATGATTTGTTTCATCCATGCTTGGTAGGAAAAACACCAAGGGATTGTGATATTGTTCTAATCGACTCAGCAAACTTCTCAGATGCAGCAAATTTAGTGGCCAATTGTGCAGGATTTGCAATTGACCTCGATTCACTGCCTAGGCTGGACGGCGCTGCTTTGGATGGCCTTTTAGTTGCACTGCGGTGCATTGCGAAATCTGATGCAAAAGTTATGTTAGTTAGAAGTGTGACTCAAACAAATTCAATACATCATGAAATTAATCACCATGGTTGTGATGTTGGAATTAGTGTTTTAGATGACGGTAGTGGATTATCTGCACCTGCATCCCTGCCGGCAATCGGGAAGTCAGCATCAGGTTTAGAAAATGGCCGATTAGCATCAATATGGTTGCCCTGGTCAGCGACTAGCGAAGATATGATAATCGCATGTTGCTCAAATATTTCTTTCATTGTATGTCATGCACCGGACGAAAATTTATCTGGATGGCTATCTCAAGTAAGTGCTGATTTATCTGCGCACCTCAATAGAATTGGACTAAATTCGATAGATGCTTTAACTCGTTCGAACCTCAGAGCTTGCGATCAAGATACTGCTGCTGTAAGTGGCTTAAGACTAGCAGGATATGACCGCCCGCTACCTCATTGGTTTGCAAGGTGATTAAATGCCAACGATTAGTGTTAGTCAAGACCTTCTACGAGAATTCGTAGAAAATACTGGACGTAAACACGATGTCGAAGATTTAGCATTCAGACTTCCTCTAATCGGAACGGACATCGATAAATGTGACGAAGAATCACTTGAAATTGAAATTTTTCCAGATAGACCTGACCTACTATCACCAGAAACCTTGTTTCATGGCATGATGCCTTTTTTGCATAATTCTCCACCTAAACCAAGATTAAATGTTCAACCGGGCACAATATCGATGACTGTTTCGCCCGAACTGAAGAACATTCGCCCAATCATTCTTGCTGCCGTCGTCAGGGGAGTTTCAGTTGATGATGAGGTCATCAAAAGACTGATGGACCATCAGGAAAAACTACACTTCGCATTAGGAAGAGGAAGAAAGCGAGCTTCTATCGGAGTTCATGATTTGAAGAAAATTTCGCCACCATTTAGAGTTGAAGCAGTAAGACGCGATTACAAATTTATTCCACTCGCAAAGGATGAAGAAATGACAATTTCAGAAATTCTAGAAAAGCATCCGAAAGGAATTGAGTACAAAGATTTGCTAGAAGGAATGGAAAAGGTACCAGTGATTTTGGATTCTAATGATGCTGTGTTATCATTTCCTCCTATTATCAATGGTGATCATACAACTGTTACAACTTCAACCAGGGACATTTTTGTGGACGTCACAGGATTAGATATTCGCGCATGTGAATCGGCATTGATGTTGGTTTGCCTACAATTATCCGTTCTTGGAGGAAAGATTGAATCTGTTAGAGTAAAAACCTGTGAAGGACAAGAATGGAGATTAAATGGTTCGCCAAAAGAGCATGTTGTTCCACGAAACATGGTAGAATCTATTCTTGGAAACTCATTTTCTGATGATGAAATTATTCAAGCGATACGCAGGATGGGAGGCATATACAATGGAGAAGATAAGAATGGATTATCGATTTCAATGCCTAGGTGGAGATTCGACATACTCCATCCTATCGATCTTGTTGAGGAAATTGCAATAGGCCATGGTTATGACGACCTTGCATATGATGTTCCCAAAGCACCATTAACAGGAATCCCAAGGAAGGATGGACATCTGCGAAGAAGGATAAGAGATGGACTACAGGGATTAGGTTTGATGCAAATCCAATCATTAACTCTTTCAAATGATGATGACCAATTTAATTTGGTTCGATGGAAGCCTGATGGGAAAATTACTCGGATGACTAATCCAATAACTACAGAACATACTATTCTCCGGCAAAATATTCTGCCAGGATTGTTACGTCTGTTAGCAGCAAATAGACATCATGACTTACCTCAAGGTGTGTACGAACTAGGAACTGTCGTCATTGACCATAAAAACCGAGAACGGTTTTCTTTCCTAGTAGCTGAAAATTCAGGTGGTTTTGCATCACTTAGAGGACGAATTCAAGCATTAATGCGTGATTTGGGCTGTAAAGATTGGACGCTTGAGGCTATGAAAGATGGACCTTGGCTTGAGGGCAGAGGTGCTAAAATAATTGTTGAAGACAGAGTTATAGGACAATGTGGAGAAATTGACCCAAGTGTTTCAGAGTTATTCGAACTTAACGTCCCAATGAGTGGAGCACAAATTGATATTCAGGATTTATCTGAAGTCATTAAAGACCCCGTACATTGAATTATTTCATAAGTAATTCACTTTTACTTCAATAGTCTCATATTTTATTCTTAGAACTAAATCGCATGTTTCTGCACANATATCGATGCCGTTTTCTTTTAGAAATATAGTTTCATTAGCGTTCCAATAATTTGGCTNCTGGTCGTCTANAATTATTTTGCAGGGAGAAGGTACAACTAGATTTGGATTTTGTAGAGCAGGAAATTCAGTTCCNTTTAGAGCAGAAACCAACACAGTAGGATATCTGCTGTCATCATCTGAATTATAATATGAAATTATTTTTACTTTGTATAAAGAATCATTTTTTTCCAGCACATAAACTCCATCATTTGGTATAACTCTGTGAACTGAAAAATCATACTCATACCATTCTATTCGGTCATCGGTATCGTGTGATAATTCAGAAACATTCACAGTTTCAACACTCGCAAAATCTATGTTAGGTAAAAATTTCCAACTCACTTCTTCAGCAAAGAAAAGCTCTGTTTTAGAAAATCTAAGCCAGAATGAAGATTCGTTGGATTCAACTTGNTTTGATATGTCAAATAATGTGAATTCATCGTCAGATGTNGCATCGATAACTGTTGTGAATGTCCTTGCATCTGCACCTAGAGTTGAATGTATTTTTCCCGTTTGGNCATTATCGCTAGATTTTGAACCAAAAGTGCAGGCATATTCTTGCCCCTGATCTATCATTGTTATGTCTAAAGATGACCAACTAAGATTCTCGGCTTTACCCTTAAAACTCAGTACAGATAGTACATCATCGGTGTTATTGGAATAACCCTCTTCATTGTTGTCGACGTTAACAACGTTGTTGGTACCTAGTGAAGATTCATAATTCGCAATTTGGAGATACCAGACCGCACCAACAATCAGTAGAATGGAAATTATTCCATAGATTGCAGTGCGGACTGGTTTCTTTATTCCCAAAAAATCACTCTTCGTCTCTGTTTATTCGAGCAAATAACAGAGCACCAAGTGTCGCTGCGAGAACAGTTACACCTAGGAATCCAGGGGTGTCCTCACTTTCTTTGTCTTCGGTTACTGGGGTTTCTACTGCTCCACCAGTTCCGACGACGACCTTACCGTACATGTCCATGCCCATGTGGGGCTGACATACATAGTAGAAAGTAGTATTCTCAGTAAAGGTGTGAGAGAACTGAACAGTCGTTGATGAATCTCCTGAGTTAATTCCGTTTGCAACAATTGTAGTTGATTTCAATCCGTCTACTTCAACAACGTTGTGAGCAGATTCAGAATTTTCCCACTCCCAGCATACAGTTTGACCAACTTCAATACTGATCGAGGCTGGTGAGAATGCATAACCGGAGGATGCAATTCCAACAGTAATATCACAAGATGGACCTACTGGTTCATCCGCTGGAGGCATCAATACCTTGTCGATTATGTGTATAACTCCGTTGGTTACTTTGTAATCTGCCATTGTGACATTGGCGCCATTTACCATCACACCATCCGAGTTGACCGTAAATGTCAAAGAGTCACCNTTCAGTGCNTTAGCTGACATCCCGTCTGTTAGGTCAGATGACATTACACTTCCAGATACAACATGATAGGTTAGAATGTTGGACAATGCTACGATTTCTTCATCAGTATCGAAGGTCGACAAATCGATTCCAGCCGCTGTAAATGCATCATTAGTTGGTGCAAATACGGTAAATGGACCATCTCCCTGAAGTGTAGTTACTAGGTTAGCCTTAGTCAATGCGGCAACAAGTGAATCATGCACACCTGTATTTTGTGCTGCTTCTACAATGTCTGGTGGCAGGGACAAGACTGAATCTATGACGTGTATTATTCCGTTTGATGCTTGGACATCCGCTCCGGTAACAAATGCATCTCCAATCAATACTGTTCCACTGTCAGGTTCAACTGTGAAAGTGGCATCATCACCATTAAACATAGTCACGGTTAGTCCGTCAGTAACCGCTGATGACGGTACTTCTCCCGCTAAAACATGGTACAATAGGATGTCAACAAGTGTTTCATTTTCTTCAGGAGTATCAAATGTTGAGAGGTCAATTCCTGCTGCTGTGAAAGCTTCATCAGTTGGCGCAAACACAGTAAACGGGCCTTCGCCTTCCAGTGTGGAGACTAAGTTGGCATGTCCTAAAGCAGCAACTAACGAGGTGTGAATTCCCGTGCTAGCCGCTAAAGTAGGTATGTTTACTAGGCTACTTGGTTCTGTGAGGCTAAAGTCTGCAAACATACTAGAATGTACAGTGCAGAAATAACTGAATGTGTCATCTACCGAAAATCCATCTCTGAAAAACACTGTGAAAGATTCACCGTCTGAAATACCAGTTGAACTTGTTCCGTCACCTGCAATAATCAGATTGTCGCTAGAATCAGTGTTGTAACCGGAGTCACCTACGTAGAANGGGTGAGCCGATGGATTTGATAATCTTTGGAATTTGTATGCTTTCGAAATATCTAATTCTGTTACGGATGTTGTTCCTGCATCGTCTGAGTAGAATTGGAAGTATGGTGAATCCATTGAACCGTCGCTAACAAATACATCGACGGGTGGCATAAGTACCTTGTCAATTACATGAATCACTCCATTTGTTGCGTCTACATCAGCTGCGGTAACGGTCGCTCCGTTGACTTTAACCTCGGATGCACCTACGGTGAATGACAATTTGTCTCCGTTTACTGCATCGGTTGTTAGCGCATCAGAGAGATCTGAGGACATTACATCTCCAGAAACCACGTGATACAATAGAATATCAGTCAAAGTTTGATTTTCTGCCTCAGTATCAAAGTCAGCCAGGTCAATACCTGCATCAGCAAACGCTTGATCTGTTGGTGCAAACACTGTAAATGGTCCGCTACCTTGTAGCGTGGACACCAGGTCTGCATGTACCAATGCATCTACCAGAGCTTGGTGTGAACCAGTGTTCATGGCAATTGTTGGTATGTCATCTGTTGGCTCATCAGCAGCCGCATTGAACGGTATTGCTGCGGTCAAAAATAAGGCTGCTAAAACTATCACAAATTTAGATTGCATTGGCCTTTGGCCGTTTTTCCGAGTATATACACTTTGGTTTAATCACACAATCTGAACAATTATCCCATCCTATTGAAATGTAGAACCTCCTCCTGTAATTATGCGCAGAGGAGTATGGTTAATGCTATTCATACTCTTGCCAACAGCAAATTTAGTACACGCAGATAGCCATCCATTCAATTTTTATGCCGACGAAGAAATTGTAATTCATCCTGAAGAAACCGTTTCATTTAGAATCGCTTGGCAGAATATTGCTGATGATGAGCGGCATTTTTTGATAGAGACAAACGAAACAAAATCTGGCATTACGATTACTGATTTACCAACAAACTGGACACGTGTGGCATCTGGCCGATTAGGAGAAATGGAATTCAACATAACAGCGGATGAAAACATATCCTATGGCGTACACACCATTTCTATTGACATAAAATGTCAGGAAGATAGTGATTGGCTCGCTACTAAAGAGATCGACGTGGTCGTGTCTAGATGGTCTAATCTTTTATTTGGCGCAAATGACGGATCTTCTTTTTATGTACAGCAAAATGTGAATACATCTCTAGCTGTTAACTTGACGAACTACGCCAATTACACGGACAATGTAACCATAACAATGGATACAGATTCTGCGTGGGAGTACGGATTCATCGGAGATAATAACGGAGATAAAGCATTAGATTTTGAAATTCAAAATGATTCAGAGATTTACGTATATTTCTACATTCAAACACCACCAATTGTAGATGGCGCACCATTGGCGGGCACTGGTCCTACTTTCACGTTACGGGCTGAATCTGGTCTTGACAAAAGAGTTGAATCTTGGACTTTCTCTCTAGAAATGCAAACATTTCGCAACATTACTATCGATTTCGCTGAGGATGATTTAATCCTAGATCCTGGAGATGATGGTAGAATACAAGTTACACTGAGAAACAACGGCAACGTAGATATTTATCTTGACACAACACTAAGTTTTCCTGGAATTGAAAATGCAGATCGAATTGAAGTAGATGGGTGGACTGCAGCCATATTCAATGCATTTGATCTTATTTCGCTTGCGCCAAACGAGTCAAGAACCATTGAAATCGGATTTGATTCTCCGAATGTAAAAAGCAGCGAATTAAACCTCACATTAATAGCAAATCCTCTCAATTTTCCTCAACGCTCTGAAACTGTAAACTTAGCATCGAGAATACAAGTTAATCAGATGGGAGAAATTGAACTTAATACAGAATCTTGCACCTCAGTAAATGTTGGAGAAGTTTGTCAGCAAATGATTAAAATCCAAAACAATGGAAATTTTTACGATGAATTAAGATTAGAGGTAATAGATGAGTATGGCATGAATTTTGAAATTCAATCTGAATATGTAGGTCTATCCAGGAATCAACAAAGTTCAGAGATTCCACTTAACCTTTCGACAATTGACGGAGCTGACGGTTACTCGAATGCAGAAGCGACTATACAACTAGTGAATGTTGATGGATTGATTTTAGATTCAATTTCAATTTCAAGTTACACTGCACCTTATGTTAACTGGGTGTGGGAAAATTCTCAGAGTGCTGTAAATAATGGTAGAATTGAAGTCTTGATGACGCTCAGAAACGAAGGAAATATTGTCGATGGTTTGATTGTCAAAATGTCTTCTTCGTATTATACAGAAATGAGTTTCATCCCACCTAATAACGCAATATTCGAAGAAAATAATGATAAGATAAGATCATTCGAAATAATTGACATAGACAAAGGCTCGAATTTTACATTCAGAGGTTGGGCTGAATTACCAGACGACCAGATTTCAAGTGACAATTTCTTTTTGAATATCACCGCAAATAGTAGACTCGCAGATGATAAACCGTTCATCTATACCTCAAACTCGAGTTTTGATGCTGCAGATAAATCCGTAAAAAGTAGTGATTCTATTGTCAGTTCCGTTACAGAATTGTTATCAAATATTTTGTCGATAATCTGGGCATGGAAATTCATAATTTTTGCAATAATATTGAGCGGCCTCATATTCAACAAAGCAATTAATGATAGAAATGCAAGGAAAGAGAAAATGGCCATTCAGAATATAACGACTCAAAACGGGAATAATAACGATAACTGGATGGAAGATTTCAACAAAAAGAAACAACCAGTTCCTGAAATTGTTCAATCTCCTCAAATCCCATCAGAAGCCTTTGCAGGAATGTTTAGAGCCTCTAGTAAGCCTACCGAGTTGCCCGCTCAGCCAGTCGACGCTAGACTAGTAAGTGCTGCGAGCACTGTATTAGACCATCACGACATTAAGTCTGTCAAATCACAAATTGATGACTTGACAAATCAAATTTCTCAAGGTGAAGTAAGTCAACCTCACTCGGCTAATGTTAAGTTACCTAATGATGTTGTACAGGTTACTGATAGAACTGTACCTAAACAAAAATCTGACCCACCTCCTATGTTTAATTTAGATGATTTAGATTTGTAGTGATAAAATGAAGATTGGAGTTGATGAAGCAGGCAGAGGTCCAGTTATAGGACCACTTGTAGTGTGTGCTTTTGCATCCGCTTCTGAGTCAGAATTGGAAGAATTAGGAGTTAAGGACTCAAAGTTGTTATCACATAAAAAAAGAAATGAGATTTTCAAGCATTTAATCGAAATGCCACATCATGTAATTATTTGTCCACCAGAGAGGATCGATAATTCTGCAAATCTAAATCATTTGGAAGTTGAACTATTTGCAGAAGCTCTATCTGGCATGCCAGATGGAGAAATAATGCTTGACGCATGCGATGTCGATGCAGCAAGATTTGCAAGAAATGTTTCAGCCCTTGCAAATAGAACATGTAAAGCAGAACATAAGGCTGACGAAAATTTTCTAGCAGTTGGCGCTGCAAGTATAATTGCAAAGGTGACAAGAGACAATATAGTCAAAGAAATATCTAAACAAGTAGGTTTCAATGTTGGGAGTGGTTATCCTTCCGATCCAAAAACGATTGATGCGGTTAAAGAATTGGTAAAGGGAGAAACTCCTCATACATGTCTTAGATGGTCTTGGAAAACCGTAGAAAATGCTTGGGGAGGTAAAACTCCACCACGTCCAAATGCCAATCAACAAACCTTGTTTTGAAGAACCTAAGCCTCCACGCATGTCCATGTCCTGGGAACCTGACGAGGAAACTTTGGCATTTATTCGTCACCTTGCCTTGCAAAATAGTTTGCAATACGACGGTAAAGGGCAAGCGGGTTCTGTTATTAGTAGAATCATGGGTTCCAGACAAGAATTGAGGCAGCATGGAAAAATAATTGCTCCAATAGTTGCC
The DNA here is from genome assembly GCA_002707335.2 of Methanobacteriota archaeon. Classification (GTDB taxonomy): domain Archaea; phylum Thermoplasmatota; class Poseidoniia; order Poseidoniales; family Poseidoniaceae; genus MGIIa-K1. The sequence goes on from PAMN02000057.1 coordinate 20,133, forward strand.
AAGGAAGTGGCTGCGGCAAATGATTTATCGATTACCAATGGGCTTGATTATGTAAGAAATATCTTACAAAATGAAGCTCCTGAAATGCTAGAGAAAAAAGAACAAAAACGAAGAGAAGGGCTTCCTGAATTGCCAAATCTCAATGGTAGAAAGCCCGTCTTGAGGTTCGCTCCCAATCCGAATGGCCCTCTTTCTTTTGGACACTCCAGAGGATTGGTCATAAACGCTGAGTACGCTAAATTACACGATGGTGAGTTGATTCTACGATTTGACGACACAGATACTACTGTCAAACCTCCAATGATGGAAGCATATGATTCAATACCAAAACAACAAGAAGAATTGTGCGGCTATTCTGCTCATAGGTTAGTGATAGCGAGTGAGAGAATGGACAAATATCATGATTATGCAGAAAAAACAATTGAGACTGATTTCGCATATGTCTGTACTTGCACAGGTGATGAATTTAGGGAATTCAGGCTGAGTAAAAGTAACTGTCCATGTAGGGATAATGACGTAAATGAGAATCTAGAATTATGGAATAAAATGAATGATTCGAACGGATTTATGCCAGGTGATGCTGTACTTCGAATGAAAACTGGAATGGATCAAAAAAATCCAGCTCTAAGGGATTGGCCTGCAGCAAGAATACAGACAAATCCACACCCTAGAGTTGGTTCCAAATGGCGTGTTTGGCCACTGCTTGATTTTCAATCTGCCATCGAAGATTATCTTCAAGGAGTAACTCACATTATTCGAGGAAAGGATTTGATGGATTCTACACGCAAGCAAAAGTTACTGTACGACCATTTTGAATGGAACTATCCCGAAACGATTTACTGGGGAAGAGTCAAAGTTCATGAATTTGGATCTTTTTCTACATCGCAAATGAAGAAGGATATCTCTGAAGGAGTTTATTCAGGTTGGAATGACCCCAGGCTACCAACACTGTCTGCTTTATTCAGAAGAGGAATCCGTCCTGAATCATTAAGGTCATTTTGGATTGAATTAGGTTTGACTCAAAAGGACATTGCAGTTCCACTCTCGACTCTATACTCTCACAATACCAAATCAATCGAGCCTATATCTCCACGCTTAGCGTTCATTAGAGACCCCGTAAAAATTGACCTAAGTGGTGAATTTCCATCGAAATTGGTAATTAGTTCTCACCCTGAAGAAGATATGCCAAACCGAATATTTGAAATTAAAAATTCAATTTTTATTGAAAATGAGGATTCGGGGAAGCCAGTTAGGTTGAAAGACTTCTGCGATATCTCCGAAAATGGCGATGTTGAATCTATTGATAGATCAGACAAAAGACCTATTGTTCATTGGATAACCGAAGGAATTGAAACACAACTTACTATTGCCGAGGGTAAGGAATTAGCACATGTACAAGGTTTACTTGAGAAACATAATTACCCTATTGGGACAATCGTTCAGTTAGAACGAATAGGATATGCTATCGTCGAAAAAGATGGTTTATTGATGGTTCACGATTGAAACTGGCTCACCATCTTCAGTCGTTATTACAAATTTTGGATTCCATTTTTCTCTCATTTCTAATGAAGGATCAACTAGGACGTCTAGTTCACAAACTTCCCCGCAAGTGCCTTTTTTGTTCAAGTGGTCTTCAGTAATAACTCCCAATATGTCCTCTTTTCCCCATACAATCAAAACGTCACAATTTTGTAGTCTTGTGGTTGCTTCTTCGACTGAATCCTCACATCCAATAGTAGAAAATTCCATGTAGCACACTAAAAAGTTCAAATTTATTATACCATAGGTGGATTCAAGAATTAGAACTCATACGCCCATTCATGGCAATAGAGAGATTGCTCACAGGCAACCTTGGAGACCAAGTCAAGGATTTGATGGCAACCGAAGACATCATGATTGAAGCTGTAAGAGACCTAGTGAAAGATGAAATTAAATCTTACATAAGAGCGAAAGTTGAAGCAGATGATGACTTGAAATCTGAATTAAAAGAAGCGATTACGTATTACTTCAACGCCAAAGCACGTTCTGTTTACGCTGAGTTAAAGGCAAGTCGAGCCGCTGCTAGACTTGGATTAAGAATCCTACCTGACGATTTACAAGGGGAAGTTGGTGAAGCACTGGTCGGACTGTTTGAAAAAGAACTTGGCAATCTCTTAGAGAAGGCACTTTGAACATATTATTGCCCAATTGGCCATAGTTTTCAAGTGCTTTATTGTTTCAGAGTTAAATTGGTGAATGAATGAAGGGATACAAATTACCACTTTTTTTGTGTGTGATGTTCCTTTTTTCATCATTGCCTATCCCAAACAGTTCTGCGGATAGCGTCGAAATTTGTTGTGAATCATCTCCAGCCGACCTATATTTAATCGGCTCATCGGGAGGAGGAGAACTATCTCCTTTCAAGACGGACCTCATGGATGATGCTGAAACTGCTACTGTGACAAATTCAATTGCGCAAAGAACCGAAATCGCAACATGGGGAATAAATCCATCGTGGACTGGTATCTACCCCAGTTCGACATGGGAGTTTGAGATTTATTACAAGTTAGAAAATGCTGCTGGTGCTACAATAAATGCGAGTATTACCATCGAATTGGGCAGCCAAGAATATACTGCAAGCATTGATACACAAAATCAATTTCTCTCAGCAGGAGAAGGCACTATCTCGATAGATGTCGAAGTTGATTCTGGTTCTATACCAGCAAGCAGTAAAGTAAAACTTACACTTTCAGCAACGAGCGTTACGTTCTCATTACCTGGCTCTGATGCAGCATTGGAATTGCTATGGGGAAGTGAAGAGTATGATTCAAAAATTACTGCTGATCTCCCACTTGTTGACTTAATTGTTGATGAGCCTGTCACCGAAGGAATGGATGTTTACATTTCAGTAACAGTTGCATCTCCATTTGGACAGAAAACAGCCGCACATGCAACTAGCCTTGGTGTGAAGGTCAATAATGCACAATTAAACACAGATGCAATTCAAACTAGTAATGGTGATTTCGTTCGATTGACTTGGACGTGGACTGCAAACTCTGAAGGCGAGCAAATCATATCAATTGAATCATTCATACAACTGCAAACTGGAACTCCAACTCTTTCTGGAATTGCAGACTTCACAATTTATCCAGTAGATACAGGAAATACGGGAGGAGCCGGTTTCTATCCTAATGAAGAACCACTTAGATCAGATGGTGTTGGCTCTAAACTCGTGGCCAACATCAACATGGAATTAGATAGCGAAGATAGTTTCCTGGTACTAAGAAAAGAAATAACATTGAGTATGGATCAAGAAATCGCTTATTGGATGAGATGGGGCTTGGATAATATAGGAACTGAAGAAAGTTCACTATCAACTGCAATTTCAATATTTAGTGAAGGTATGGTCGCTGATGATGATAGAAGAAACAAAAGAATTGACGGCGTTGAAATAAATGAATTCCAAAGCCAATTAGCAAGTGGATTAGCAACCACCTACATGTATGAAGGTCTTGATATTGAATTGGAAGAGTTACTGGGAGCTGATTTTAACAGCCTAGACAGTTCAAGATTTACTATCGATTTACAAGGAGAATTGAGAGTTGTACCTCATCCAGTAACCTTGAAAATTGAAACAATTCAAATCATTGAGGATAACATAAAATCAAATCTCCTGAGAGATTTTGTAAGGTATAACCCGCAAATGCCAACTTTCCAATCTTATGACTTAACAATTAACATAGAAACTAGTATGCTTACAAGTTTGACAAGTGCTACGATAAAAGGAGAAGATTCATTGGAGTTGACTCAAAGAAGAACTCCATTTGGTGAAACCATTACACTGAGCGCTCAAGATTTGAATCCGCGTTCAACATTTGTAATCGAGGCTTTTCCTTCTACAAGCCCGCTTAATGCACCACTGACGCTTACAATCATCACGATTGGGGTGATTTTAGCCGGATTATTTTTCTCAATGAAATTGACTCGAACCAAAAAAAGAACCGTCATTTGGGTTGAAATGTCATTAGTACCAGTAGTATTTATCGCACTATACCTTGCTTACAATCCATTCATTATCGGGGTACTATCCGCAGTTACATCTACGATATGGGTCATAACAGCAATCGCTAGCCCCAAATCAAAACAAAAAGTTGCAATGATGGAAAAAACATCCTATCCTGTTATCGAATGTCCCGCATGTAGTACTCCAAACTCAATTAGGTCACAAGAAAGACCGCTACGAATTCCTTGTGAAGGTTGTGGAAGAGTCTTGAAAATTGTTGAGTGATTAGAGAAATCCGTCGACAATTAATTTGTCTGCAATCATACTTGCGTGTAATCTTGCTTTCTCATCATCAGAAGGCCAATTATCCTCCGCAATTTTTAGTTGACTTGCTATATCCATATTACAACCAGGTATAAGCATACGATGCCAGATTAATTCTTCGATTCGCATTGTGGAAATTTTATCATTTCGAAGGATTGGGAGAATTAATTCACTCAATGCTGATGACCTTTCTTCATAACTCATTTCTGGCCAACGTTGTTTGAGTTTTTTCAGCATCCTTGATGACAATTCAGGTAACATGTCTCCTGCTATCTCATTTGTTTCTGTTATTGGCCTAACATCAATAGTTCCTTCTTCGTTGAGGTGATCCCTTAACAATGAATAAACGGGGTCATAGTTTATTTCAACACCCTGTCTAAGCCAGTTTCCAGCAATTGCAAGAGGTCTTACTTTCCGGACTCTTGTCCCATTTGGAGAAATAGTTGATGCTATACATGCGCAGATTGCGACTGTGTCTATCGCACCTTGATGATGGTTGTTGGAAGTTTCTGTATTGAATTCGACAGAAATTGGACCAATCTCTATAACATCGTCTGAGATTGACAAGTTGCTATTTGACTCCATAAATGGATTGATTACTATTTTCAAACCTTCCAAATCTGGCAACGAATATCCATCACCACTGACATATTTTTTTTGAGGTAGAATTTTCCTTCTGTAATTTCTTGAAGCATCAAGTAAAGAGGATTCTAATTGGATAAGTGATAGGACTCCTTCTAAATCTGCGGGAGTTAAAATTTGTATAACATCAGAGGAATTAATCTTCAATGCAATCTCTTCAACAACATCCTCGATTTGAGAAAATATTGGTGAGTCAAAGAAACTTCGCAAGTTACCACCCTAACAATACGTGGAGATGGGGGTTCATGAAGTTGAGTGTTTACTCATTCAACCATCAATCTTAGTTGTTCTCTCTTGTATTTCCAATCGGATTCTAGTTTTCCTTCATTGATGTAGTAACTAGCCAATCTTCGAATCTTTGCTTCGGTCAGTTCCAAAGCCCTTTTGTTGTGTAGATCCTTGTGATTTCCAGATCCCATGTGCTCGAGTATTGCTACTGCTTTTCTCATTAAGTTCATCATGTCTTCAGGATATTTTCCACCGATTCCGTTCTCTGCAAGAACTGCCCCGATTCTTTTACCGCCAAGCACAGACCTTACATCTGGCACGGCATGTTGATCTCTTAGGATTGTTCCAATCTGTGCGGTTGTGTGGCCAGCCTTTCCAAGTTCAATTATTAGATTAGTAACCTCTTTTGAATCTGTATTAGACCACTCTGGAAGAGCCTCGTTGTGAGGTTTGGTTGAACCGGAACTGCCTTTTCTTCTAGCATACATACGTGCCATAATCATACCTCCGAGCAAGTTGCCGACCTATCACCTGTTATTAACCACTACGCATAAGAAAAATATGACAAATCACAACCTCTGGTGCATTTTAGCGAGTTTCCCGGGGGTTTTTCTCCATTCCCAAGCAGGAGCAAGCGCCCGTGCTGAACCAACACACCTTCCTCCTTGCATAACAAGAACATCCTCACCCAGCCTAATTTCTTCATCAAATGATCTTAAGATGTTTAGAGTCACATCGCCCTTCCATTTTTGTTCGTCTGAAATCTCGATACGCCTCAAAGAATTACAGGCATCTAAGATTGCTACACCTGCCTTTGATATTGAAAAGCTACCTCTCTCAGGAGCCCACATTGCAATTTGTTCTCCATCACGCATTATTTTCCACCTAGGGAATCTCCCACTGATGTCACAGTTTTCTAACCAATCATCATTCAAGAATTGTAAACGGGATATAGACCTGTAGGTGTCTAGATTGACTAACGTACCATTTCGTTTTTTCATTCTAACGTTATCTACTACTGCTGATTTCAGTCTACTTAGCGCTTGGTCGCTAGTTGCTCTATCCCCTTGTCTTGTATTTATCACAGGGATTTCAGTATCAATTTCAATAGATGAATGGTTGATTATGACCCGGTATTTATTTCGAGAAATTAATGCGTTAATCATTGATTTTACTCTTTCAACCTCTTGTAAATTCCAATCACCCGTAACAGGGATATCGTATCGCCCTGCAGGCCATACCGCTTCTAAATCACGAGGTACTAAACCAAGAGGGCTAGTTATCATAACCTCATGTGCCGCATTATGTGCAATCGCATTTTTGAAATTTTTATGTGATTTTGACCTTGAATATGGCTTTCTTGCCGAGCATGGAAGAAGTATCAATACTTCGTCTAAACTGCTAGGCTTAATGTATCGGTTCGTTATGAATTCTACCCAATCACAAATAATTGGGTCATCATGGGATTCAATAGAATTTATTTGAAGATTCGTGGATTCATCTACAACCATTTCTAGAATTCCATCTTGGCGACCAACCGCTTTGTCGTGATATCTCATATGTTCAACTAACCTAGGGCTGGATATTGATTGTGCAACTGCAAGTTCACGTAATTTTTTACTAGAAATTGCAGACCTTACTTCATTCAAAGCATAAGTCCAGTGGTCGACTTCTAGATCGTTATCTTGAGCTATTCTCGGCCCATTCCATGTAAGAACTGCGCCAGCCGATTCCGCTTGAAGTGAACGTGCTGTGTCAAATAAATCCACTCCAAACCACGTAAGAACCGCACAATTGTCGGGACCTCCAATTCCTGGTGTCCAGAGTAACGATGAAGGAAATGCGTGTTTTATTTTGATAATAGCATCAACCAATTTCCCAGGGCGGTTCGCTAATTGCAATGCATCTGTCAGTATTACTATTACCGGATCTAAATGAGGATTTGATAACTCCTCATCATGATTCATCGCTTGCCAAGAAATAGGTAATATATCGCCTTTCGACGCAGATTTCCCTGCATCTGCCTCTTCGAACGATGGTGGCAATACGTGACCCAATGAAGCAGACATATTTGGTCCATTTTCATTCGAAATCCACGGAGCAAATGGTGCCCTGGAATTTATCTCAATATTTCTTGGGATCCCTCCATCTGATGAAATTGTAAACGGTGCAAATTTGATATCGAATTCTTCGTTTCCACTTATTACAATACCTGGAGTGTATGAAGATGGAGATTTTCTATCTCCAAGCCCCCAAATTCTTGAGTATCTTTGACGGGAAATTACCGTTCTTCCGATACCCGCCATAGCGTCAGCGAAAAACAAGTTAGTCTTGAATCATTTGAAGTCTTATGAGTTATCCCCGACAAACATGGGGAAGAAAGCACTGGCGGTTTGCCTTGTTGCGTTCATCATTCCACTTGCTTCTGCTGGCAATTACAACGCGGAAATTGAGGTTGAAGACGGCATCATATGGTTTGATTGTGAAAATTCAAATGTGATTTTGACCAATTCTACTGGATTTGAAATAAACAACTCATCCGAAATTTATGAGAACTTAGAAGCAGGAAATTATTTCTTAAACATCAGTGAAATCGATAATTGTCAAGGAATTATCCCCGTAACTGCGGAATTATCGAACACAAGACCGCCCCCGGGGTCAGCAATAAATGCTGGATTCAAAATGCTAGACCATGAAATCTGCAATCTAAATGGGACTTCTTCAAATTGTGAAGGCGTAGATACATCTGGAAATCTTGTAAATGACCCAGCCGATGTTTTTGGGATAAATGTAACCAGTGGGCAAATACTCGTCACAGAATTGATTGCTTCGTCAGCTGCTATTGAAGTAAAATTTCATTTCCAAAACAATACTTCGGAAGAACTAGTCCAAAATTCAATTGAGTTGAATAGAAACAGTTCAATAAACTCCGAGCATGATGCGATTATACCAATAGAGAATGATGGACGCATCATCATCACTGTCACAAGCCCTGCACTAGATACTGTTTGGGGTTTGAATACTAAATTATATGAAAAAGATGAACTAATCATCTTAAAGAATATTGATTCCATATCAGGAATTGGAAAAATGAATTTCAAATACATCTTGCCAACATTTGAATCAATGTTGATAACTAATTCTGTTAATGACCTAATGGAGGCACAGAATATGAAATATCGATTTGTGTACTCTGAAACCTATTCATCCGATTGGTTAAACGCCAGCATTGGAGACAGAATCAATTCGATAACTGAGTCAGAATATATTGAGTTTGAATGGGATTGTAATTGTGAATGGCATGCATCTATGTCTCAACATGAACATTACGATGCAGGGTGGGGTGGAGATGCACCAAGTTTGCGTCCACTTAGTTCTACAAGTAATAACTCTACATACCCACTAATCCCAATGGATGGTTCATTACATACTGGTGAATTAACCCTTGAAATGAATGACTACAGAGATGTTTTGCGCGTTGAAACGACGGGATGGAATGAATCGATTCACCTTGTTGATGTTACCGTTGAAGGCGACATATATGACCTTCAAGTCACAATTTGGGACATCGACCAAAATACTTGGCAAGAAATTGATAGTTTAACTAAAACATATTCTATGAACGACATCAGGGCTACGCTCGAAGTAGGAAGAGGTACACATTTCATTAGAATTCAACACATCAATGGCTCAGATTCAATTTCTGAAGAAATACAACCTGTCGAATGGAAAATCAGAGTTTCTACTGCGGTGATAGACGAAGGAGAGGAACCATGGTTCCCTGCATCAGAAGAAGTAAAAAGCGCTGCGAATGTATTTTATTGGCTGATGGGTGCCTTGATGATTGTTCCATTCATTGTATTCTACTTACAAGTGAAAAATGATCGGCTGTTTGCAGAAGAATTTGCCAGCAAAAAGAACAGGTTGGCCTGGTTAAGTGAAAGACTCGACAAGGGAGAGGATATCGAGGCTGATCTTTCCAGAGCATTGAGAACAATGTCTTCTTTGGATTGGGAAGATGCCCTTCAAACATGGGGAACACCTGAACTCAGACATCTAACCAGTGGCATAGATATCGCTTTATGGAAATTAGACAAAAGGCTTTCAAGTGATGGAGAAATTCCGCTAATGCTTGGAATCATGCCTAGTGAAAACGAATGGAGTGTGGCGGCAGTTCGACTTGAGGCACCAGAGGGTAAAGCATGGACAATAACCAATGTAGAGCCTAAATTATTGTTTAGAAATGATGAAATTTTCCTTGATACAATATCAGCTGGTTCTAGGGTATTCATAAAATTAAACATTAAAGGGGAGGCTGATTCGATAGATATTCACCTATCAGGTATGATGCTTACTAAGCCAATTGCTGCTAAACCAAGTAAAACAATGTACCTAGATTCTGAAGAAGAATAATCAATTTCTTCTTTCTTCAGCATCTTCAATGATTTTGTCGACAATGTCTTTCTTACCGTTCAATTCTTGGCTGATCGATTCTAAAATTTTCTTTGTTGCCTTGTCTATCTTTTTCGGCATGAATAGTTTACAAAGAATAACTATGTCTCCTCGGCCAACACCTCGATTTGATGGCAAACCCCTTCCAGGTATGGTTATTGTATCTCCTGAATTTGTTCCTGAAGGAACCTTAATCGACAATGTATTTCCATCAATATGTGGTATTTTTATTTCGGCACCCATCGCTAAATCACGAAAACTCAAAGGTAAAGACATTATCAAATCCATGCCATTTCTTTCAAACCATGGATGTTCATCTACGATTAATTCGATAAACAGATCCCCAGAAATTCCTTTTCCATAGGGGGCAGGATGTCCTTTTCCTCTCATTCTCAATCTTAATCCATCATTTGCTCCTTTTGGAACATCAAATCTCAATGTTTGGTTCTCAGAAATAACTCCATCCCCGGCACATGTTTTACATCTAGATTTTGCGATTTGTCCAGAACCGTTACATGTTCTGCAAGGAGACACTGAATCTTGCAAAAATGGACCTATTTGTTGGCGAACTCTAACTTGGCCTGCACCACCACAATCAGAACAAGTCTCTGTTATGCCATCCTTTGCACCTGAACCATTACAATCTGCACAAACAATTGGCAAGTCAGCCTCGATTTCTTCTTTCCCACCATTAAGAACAGTTTCGATTGAAATATTATGTCTCACAAGTATGTCGTGGCCTTGCCTTTGAGTGCTTCGTCGCCTTCCGCCACCAAAAATGTTAGAGAAAAAATCCCCGCCCAATATGTCATCAAGGTTGATATTGAAACCTTGGAAACCGCCTGGTCCGAATGGTGAACCACCCGGAGCATTGTGTCCAAAACGATCGTAATTTCTACGCTTGTCTTGATCTGATAATACTGCGTAGGCCTCCTGAATTTCTTTGAACTTTTCATCAGCATCAGGGGAATCGTTTTTGTCGGGATGATACTTTCTTGCAAGAGAACGAAACGCTTTCTTCAGTTCCTTTTCATCGGCGTCTCGAGAAACTTCTAAAACATCATAGTAGTCTCTTTTGTCACTCATAGATGCACCTCGTATATTCTATCCGGTGAGTAGGGGGTTTTTGATTACAGCGCTAAAGATTACTACCACAATTACTGCAGAACCTTTCACCAATTGGATTTGGCGAATTACAAACTCTACATGTTGGCATCGGTTGAAAACCTGGAGAAGATGCAATGTTATTGCTCGAATTTACTTGAGGGGCTCCATAAGCTAACTCTTCCATTGTTGGCTGTTTTGGTACAACCTCGGCTTCCTTGTTTTCAAGTGATATTGTCTCCATACCAGAGTCTGTAAAAGACTGTATTTCCATTGGGCGGGGATTTTTCCTATCAGTTGCGATAGGAGTTATTGGTGCAATTGGTCGCTGGGCAATTACGGGAGATTCTTGACTCCTCGTTTCAAGTGAATTCTTACTTTTCTCCAAACGTTTGATTTCAGAGTCTTTACCACGGATTTTAGAAATCCAATCCAAAAACCGATCCATTGGTGATGACTGCCTAACAGCACCATATGTTGCAGCGACACCTGCTTCATCGAACTGTTCCTCGCCTGAAACACGAGCTTGTGCCATTCTTACTCTATCTGAATCTATCAGCATCTCAACCTCGACTTCATCCGATATTTCTTTCAGACCCACATTTTTTCCTGAGGTAACATTAGAAACTTGACCCTGAAGAGTGATTTGCGCCTCTTCTGACAAATTAGATTCCATCTCAATGTTCTTTTCCCAAACACCACTTTCTTCAGCTTTGAAATGCCTAGAAACAGACTTTACCGCTTTGCTTCTTCTCCACTCATGGTCTCTTACGATCCTAGTTTTTCTATACAACAAAATTCCAATTCCCAAACAGACTATGTGTAAGGAAATATCTAGATATCCGGATAGTTCAAGCATTTTCTTCAATGGTGAAACAAATAATCGCAGTGTATTGAGAACAAGGATGGGCACGAAAAGTAAGACTACCGCAGTAGATTGTCGCGCCATAGAATACATGCCTACTTGTTTCAGCAATGAAATTTACCTAATCATGTTCTATCATTAGGTGCTCTACCTGAACGCAACAATCCATCCAATAGACCGATTGTAAATGCCGTGTGTAAGATTATCAAGCAAAGAGGTATTCCAAATAAGGATGAGATTCTTGACTGTAACGATTTATCGTGAGTTGTATAGACAATTCCAATCATCAATAGAGTCGATGCATAAACAACAGGTGCATACCACCACTTTTCAAGTGCAAAAATCAATATTAAACCCACTAATGGTAAGACTTCTCTGATATCGAATCTGTTAGGATGCTTTAGAACAACCTTTGTACGCCAAAATCCATACCTGTGGGACATTTTCCACCAATTCTTTAGGGATGAACGTTTGTACATGTAAACACTGCTTACATCAGACCTCCAAACTTCCCATCCTTTTGATATCAATCTCATTGACAAATCACTATCTTGACTTGTGATGAACCTATTATCCCAGCCGTTTACACTACGTAGAGCCTCGACATTGTGTAAACAAAATGCAGGAACTTTGGTTCTAGCCCTGCCTTTGAATTTTTGGAACTGTCCGCCACCCGAACCAATGGGTGAAGATAGAGCGCCTTCAATCCAAATTTCAATATCATTTGAAACATCAGCGGATTCTGTTCTACAACCTATCGCTCCAATCTTCTTTCCTAGTTCTTTTTCCAAATTTAGTAGATCTTGTACCCTATTTTCCACATGGTCGGGATCGATGTAAGAGTGGCCAATTATTTCCAACAAGTGTGTAACATTATCTTCAACTTTATTCAAGGCTAAATTTCTAGCCTGTGACACTCTTTTTTTGGGATTATTCAAAACCTGTATCTTAGACCCATATTCTTCTAAAATGTTGAGTGTATTATCAGTTGAGCCACCATCTACAACCAATATTTGAACTGGCATCGTTTGTGAAAGAAGACTATCGAGGCACTTTTTAATGTGTTTCTCCTCATTTAGTACAGGTATTACTGCACAAACCTGTACCTCCATGAAACAATCCATTTCAACATGATTTGTCAAATTTGCCTGTTACATTAATTTCATAGTTACTTTTCAGTGACACTATGGAGAGACTCAAATTGTCAGGCATCGGTGAAGGTCTGAAGGTTATTGTTTCATCAGATCTAATTGGTGCAGACATTCCAGAGACGGTTTTAGAGTCATTACAGAATATATTTCCAGATTTTAATTGCGGCCTTCCCGAACCTCCGAGTTTCCCTTCAGAACTAAATGATTCAATCGCTGATGAAAATATTTCCTTAGAGAATTTCATAACTTTGCTACATAAACAAGCAATTCTAGATACTGCATTAGACTATATGTCATTAAATCTCAATGAAAATGGCACTAACTTTACAATTTTAAGACAGGCAGCATTATCCGGTAAAGTGTCATTCCCACTACCTAACGAAATTCCCCTGGGTGGTTTAATTCTCATCGAAATAATAGGGGCTGGTGTCAAAGATTGGCTAGAGGCTGCAACCTGGCATGAAGGAAGAGATAACATCCCAAGAAGGGTAGGTGATGACCTCTCTATGAGTCCTGATGCAGATGCGGTAACATGGCACTAATCGCAGAAGCAATTTCCTTGTCAGGACCTAGCCAATCTACTTCATTGGGATTGTCACACCATTGGAATCTATCGTGCACTCTCATCTTCATAACTCCTGATGTTATTCTGCATATTCTGACGTGCAATCTAACAACAACATCATCATGGTCGAATATCCACGTACCGACTTCTTCGTGCACTGTTACTTCTAAATCAAGTTCTTCACTTATCTCTCGTACTAAACAATCAACGGCATTTTCCCCAGGCTCAAACTTACCACCAGGGAATTCCCACCAACCTGCATGTTTCTCCGAAGGTGCTCTCCTTGCTGCGAGAAATTTCCCATCAGAAATGATAGCTCCCGCTCCTACATCAATACAAGGAGGCCTCAACATTCTGTCTAAACACTGCATTACAAGTCCGTAAGCATCATTTTGTTTGGGAGGCAAATGCAAAAAGCAAACGGGAATTTTTTTGCTGTTTGATTCTAATGTCCGATATAAAGTCTCATTACAGATATATTCGCCTGCATCGTTGCTAATTTCTGGTTGGTCAATCATATTTTTTACATCCCAATCTTCAATATTTATAGTGGAAAATAAGTCTCCCTGGCCTGAAATTGGTGTATTTTTGATTAATCTTCCGGAATTATCTGGAATTGAAAAATTGAGAATGTCTTTGGCTTTTAATTCTATACGGGGCAACAACGCATTTTCTGCCAGACCAATATGAAGAATCGCTTTGAAATCATGTTCTTTGTAAATATCTGAGACGTATCTCGAACCTGTTTCATCGACAGATAAAATATTCACAATTATTTCATGACCTCTCACTTTTTGACCACTAAGTGAATTAGCAACTTGCTCAGATATGTTCTCATTATGGTTACCAAATTTCTGGAAACCTGTAACTAATACCTGAGAGTTCACATTGTGCTGGAAAAATTGCCTCCAAATGATTATTTTGTCGTCAGATTGACAAATAGTGACATACTCGGTGTAGTTAATGGATGTTGATGAAGAGGAAATCGAGATAGTTGTTTCCTCTGAGAAACACGTCGATTCCGTTGCTTTGGGTAAGACTCTTTGGACTGAAATTACGGGAGGAGTTGGAATTTGGGGAGCTTTTCGCCCCATTATTGCAGTTTTACTATCCTTAGTTCCGTTCCTTTTCCTAGGGCAACATTTCAATAGAAATCATCAGAGAGGTATTGATTTCTCCTTTTTACAAATACCCCTAGCATTTACATTAATTCTGTGGATAGCACTGTATTTTTGGTCGATTTTCGACGCATGGCGAGAAGCCAGCATACAAGTATCGGAAAGTCAAGTCCAGAGTTGATTTTTAGTTTTTAATTCTCCACTAGCCATTCCTTCCAAATCCGATTTATCGGCGTTGTCAAATTCATCTGGTAGTTCACCAGAGATGAAATTACCTACATCGTTAGAATTGATTGCCCAGTACATCACTGAATCTTCATTGTTTGAGTGGCCTTTGTGATTTTCATCTTCATGATCGATAGGAGAGGTGTAAACCAGATTGACTAAGCCCAGTAAATGGCCAGCCTCATGAACTGTTACTGAGCGTTCAACATCTTCAGCAGAAGGTCTTCCCAGGAATCCTTCAGCCTCTTCAACTGAGTCTTTGAATATTGCAATAGTAGATGCGTCTACTGCAACACCTAATACTGAATCATCAGAGTAAGTTCCTTTTGGAAATAAGAAATACCAATGCAATGTGCTTGAACCCATAGCATTCCCACCATGTTTCCATCTAGCATCTCTTACATCGTCATCTGTCCAAGATGTATCAATAGTGAAATCAACCATTTCCGCTTTTATTTTTATTCCATTAGGTTTGTCACATACCTCATTTATTCGAGTTTTTACCAAATCCATTCCTCTCGGATCATAGTTTTCCTCATACAAGAAATGTAATTCCATCTTTGTAAACTTTGAATCCTGTAAACATGCTAATGCTAATCCTCCAGGAATCCCTCTTTTCTCAGGGGAAATATCATCTTCGCCTATACATCCGCTTAATGCCGATGTCAAAAATATGAAAATAACAAACACCAATCTCAAATTCTCACCTAAAAATCATCTGGTATGTCAGTAGGGCTGAACAATTGCCCTGGACCTGTTGCCTTTGCTAATTGCGTCCTTACTAATTGCTCCCATGCACGCATCACACCTAATGCATCACTTAGAAGCATTTGTTCTTCTTCCAGAGTAACCCGAATAAGTGTATCCAGAATGTCCATCCTATCTCTGTCAACCAAAGATAGTGCTCTATCTAAATCAAAATTTAACTCGCTATCTTGTGATTCAACTTCTATTGGCCATTGCGTTGACAGGTTAGTTGGAATATCCGTACTATGTTCTTGCAATTGCATATGAAGTCTATTAGTCCATCTAGAAATAATCATACTTGTTTCTAGAATTGGCATATTTAATTGATTAACAAGATTGACAAGTCTTTCTTGTAACGTAACCATGGAATCAGTGCCACTCATGTGGAATCAACTCTATTTTCTGGATTGCATTTCTAGGTACTGATTTCCATAAGCAGCCCATTGTTCCATTGTCCAACCCTCGGGGATACCAGTTGGTGGTAGTGGGGGACCAGATGGCACAGGCTGGGCAGGAGTAGTATCAATTGCCTGAGGAGCGTACGAATCTAACTGTTCAATTTCTGGTATCTCTTTTCCGCTCATGTTTTCAATTACCTCTCCAGTTTGATCAGCTTCATCGAATTCATCTCCTCTCCTTATCTTTCGAATTTGAACCATAGTCCATACGGCGTATGACATTGCGCACAATGCGATTAGATACATGATTACAGATAATTGGGAATCAGCTACTTGATTAGCAAGGGCAGCACCATCACGGTCTACTTCTTCTTTAATCAGTAATGGTGCAATTGAAATCCTTTCTTTTTCAACTCCTGAATCAATCAATAACAATCTATATTCCACAGTCTCTCCAATTGAGAAGTCTGCAACTGTATCGAGTTTCAACTGTGTGGAAGAACCAGATGGAATATTAATTTCATTAGTATCAACAGTCTTCCAATTTTGACCATCAACTAATTGCTGAAGTATAAATGATACATTTCCAGTTGAACCCATATTCTTGGTTTCAATTGTTAGTGATACAGATTCACCAGGATTTGGAGTAGGATTAGACCAAGTCCAGAATGTCTCTGAAGACCTCAAACTAACATCAGGACCAGTCAGTGCCAGTCCCCAAGAAGCAAGTGGAGAGTACAAGTTATTGTTATCACTGTTGAAAGGATTACCTGAGGCATCAGAACCTGTAACCCAGACATCGATTGTATATGTAGGAAGCAATTGTGTTGCACCGTTATCGGTCAGATCCACCATTCCTGTCCAAATGAATTTCTCATCGAATTCAAGAGTGTCGGGTAATGAAGGAGAACCTCTGCTTATCTCAGCTTCTCCTGCTCGTACTAGGTAATGGAGTACTGCAGGTCGACTAGCGTCGAAACCTTGATCATCAATAGTTTCTAACATAATTTGCAAATCATTTGTTAATGATATTGAGATATCTTCACCAGGTTCAAGCCCTGACATAGATATCGTGTTTATTGTTGGTCTATCACTATCCACTGCAAGTCTCAATCTTGGATTAAATTCAGATTCATCTGCTGCAATACCTGGCAGATCTGTAAGTGTTGCTTGTAAATCAAGATGACCACTTCTGACATTTGGTACAAGTAAATCTATCGAGAAATACCCTCCTCCCCGGCTGGTTGTGGTCCATTCATGGTCATAGTCTGCGAGCGAAATTGTGAATGCACCTGATGGTGCAGGGGTTTCATCTTCAGAGAATAAAACCCGTCCAGTAAATCTTAATGCTTGTCCTGCTCCAATATATGTCTCATCAAATTCTGGATTGTAGTGGTTGGTACCATCTCTCAATTCAACAGCCAATATGTGACCCGGTTGAGTATCAAATCTCAGATCATTATCAAGACTCCAATAATCATTACCAAGACCAGCCTTGTGTATGTTACAAGGTGCAGTTACATCTAATCCACATGATTTATCTTCAATCCAAACTTTAGGAATGAAAGTGTTCAAGCCATCAGTGTCCCAAACCTCAGGGAAATCCCAAGTCAATTGGAATCTGATTGAGATAATCATTCTGGATTCATTACTTGGGTCTAAAAGAATATCAGAGTACAAATTAGAAACTGCCAAACCAGAGCCCCCGCTTTCTAAATGAAGGTTTGGTTGACCATCGGCATCCTTAGAGATGTATCCGAAAATTGAGGTTTCATCATCATCATAATCCTCGCCAAGAGCAAGTTGGAAGAAGTTAATGTCCCACCAACCGTTGATATCTGAAACCATGAATGTTGCAGTGTATGGTATTCCTGGATGCAATGGTTCTTTGTCATCATGACCTAATATTGTTGAATTGTCAATATCCATGAATGGTTCAAATTCCTCTCTTATCTCATACCAAGAAAGCGAAGCATCCCAATCAGGAGCAACATCATCACCTGGTCTTTGTCCACATTGTTCAAAGCCTTGGATGTCACAAACTGGACCTCCACCCATCGCAATTACATTCCCTTGACCATCTTGGCCTGTTACATAAAATGCAACTTTGTCTTTATGATAGAGCATAGAGTCATCAATTAAACTATTGAAAACATTCAATCCACCAGGCCTTATTTCAGGTGTGTTCATAATTTTCGTTCTGTACTCGATTGGTTCTGGCAGACCATTAAAGTTTGAATCATCACATCTCTCGTGTTGTCCTGCTTCACAACCAATCCAATAGTGTAATTCAACTGTTTGCGGAGGGTCTACTGAATCTTGAATAATCACTTCCACTGCTTGCCCACCAGGAGATGGAGGACCTTTGTGCATTTCAGACTGCGTCACTGGAACTGCAGATATAACCAAAGGAGCATTTCCATCAAAAATTAGTTTTATTGTGTTGTAACCGGGATTTACATATGATGAGCCATTTCTTAGATTTACGGCTTCTACATACAATATCATTCCACCAGGCTTAGATTCAATTGGTGATGTAAATGTCAGATTGTATTGACCAAATCCAGGATTCGATTCTGTGTGCAATACAACTGGTTCACCGATAGGATCTCCGTCATACGTCACATTTTGACCTAATACCCTCAATTCGAATTCACCAGCCAACGGGTATAATGCTGAATTTTCGAAATTCATGCCACCTTGAATACTTAAATTGTATCCACCTCTTACCCAATCACCTGGATACAACTGTCTACCAGTCTCTTCCCAAACTCTCATTCCGTTGAGTTGGATATCATTCTCGACATTTAATTCAAGGGTATCCGTTGTCCACGAGTTGATTTGTTGTCCCAAATCATCACTCACCGAAACTATTGCTTCCATTTTCCTCTCATCATCCCATGANNAATTAACTCNCAATGGAATTACCACNGATANAATTCCNTCGCTACTCAATGATGAAGTNCAATTNCTAGTATCNAANTGAACTATGCCATATCCATCGCTTAGAACCGAACAACTATCNCCTCTAATCCANTTNAATGCTGGAATTTCACCATTCGAATGGTTCAAACCAATNGTGGCTTCNGTTATTCTATCTACCTGGTCTCCATGTGCCATTCTCACTACAAGATTTCTGTATATGCCNTCAGGTGCGACTAGATTTCCTTCAAGCCCTGCATCGAGCACTCTTGTTTTTAATCTATATTCAATATCTAAATCATAAAGTTTGACTCGNCCTGGTGAATTNGCTGANACACCTATTGGTATCTCTACAGAGCCTACCCCATTTGTTGGGATTAGAGCATTAAATGCATCAACTAAAGTGGGAGATGATGAAACTACAGAACCAACTGGAGAGTCATCTGACGCTACGACTGAACTCTCATTTAGGAATAATTTTGAATCCCAGTCCAATACATTATCGGCCCCAACATCAAGTTTTGGACTGTCGGGATATCCTTCCTCGTACCATAGAATCATCTTGCTAATCTTTGGAGTTATTGTATCATCAGACGAAGACATCAATATCGAATATAATATTTCATTTCCGCCACCTTGTGTAGAGAATGATACTTCTTGGTTATTCGATGCTTCTTCCCATGTGCTTCCGTTATCATTCGAAACCTTGACTTCAATTGTAGTTGATGATGGCTCATCTGCAGTCCATACCGCTCTAACCTTTCCTACATTTGTTCCTGTAGCTACCTTTTCGCTAGTCCAGTCGCCACTTGGTGAATATGATGTAGCATACTCCAGATTTACCCACCATGATACTGCGGAAGAACCTATCAATTGCATTTTCCAAACTAATTCTTTTCCGGGGTGCATGAAGTGAATTGTTTGGTTATTCTCAACCGCCTCCCAATGCGTCCCATTGTCTGCACTGACCCAATAATCAACACGATCTCCTTGAGTCCGAGCAGACCAATGATTTCTGACATTAACAGCGAGAACGTCTTCGTCAGAAGTGATTTTTTCTCCAATCCAAGTTGTTGTTCCTGGCGCTGGATTAGTTGGATATGCAATTCCTGTGCCAAACTCTCTGTAGTACATTGTCTTGCTAGTCCAGGTGGTCGCACCTGTATCGACTGCAATAATTCTCTCCCCGTCGTAATACAACCCTAATCCACGAGTAGTGATGTCCCTAGTTCCAGGTTGCGGAACCAATGAAGTAGATGAGCCAGATACCGCCCAAACACTTAGTTGGTCTGTATCAGCCCATGTCGAAGTACCTTTCATACATCTCATGTAGAACAGATTATTGTGAGCAGCAAGGCCATAAACATAGCTAGTAGAATTTCCACACTCTGCTGCATTAGACATGAATGAATATGTATCTTGGCCTCTTGTAAATTGTCCATTTTCTCCAAATTCATAGGACATAAGACTCCTTTGTTGCCCATGTGCGACCCAAATTTTATCCGTAACCCTGTCATAGGAAATTCCATTGTAATCACCATATTGCCCGAGTGGACTTATATCGTACGAATCTAGACATTTCCAAGTCCAATCATCAGATACATCGATTGCTAAAATCCTAAGATAGTCAGAAGGTGTAGAACCATAGAAGTACCTGTATGTAGAGAAAATCCCGTAAAGTATCTCATCATCGGTTATTGTCCAATCTTTGAACCCATATCCTTTGTAATAGGTCGATGAAGGGTCCTGAGGGAGTGTGCACGAACCTTGTTGTAAGTCGACTGTTATGTCAGTAGATACATTATTTGGATGGAGTCTTTGAACTACTCGATCAAAATTTGTACCCGAGAATGTGGACATAAATAGCCAATCATGATTCTTAAGGATAGCAGCCTGTCCTTGAGTGAACAAATTATTACTCGTTAGTCTAACTTGTTGACTGAAACGATTTTCTGTAGAGTTTGTTGTATGAGGTTGTCTAACTGCAAAACTACCGTTATCTAACCAGGCCGTAGTGCCTGGAAGTTCATCATCTTCCATTCCATGTGGATTATATTCAATGTTTGTATCTCCAAAGCCTAAACTTAACTCGCTACTTCTAGCATCAGCATTGCTTGAGACTCCATCCATCCATTCATCATATGTATCTGTGGTGACCTGTGACCATCCGGTAGAAGATGCCCCTGAAAGAGTGACTTCAACATCTAAGACCTCTGCACCTTTAGGTATCGCAACCTTGGTAGTCTTATCTGCACCGCCTTGATACAGGGCGATGTTCTCAACACTACCATCAGAAAATGTGTAAACATGTCGAGTCGAGGTGTTTGCGGACGCCTCACTGAGTACCATTTCAGAGAATGGACTCATAGGTGTAAGTATCAGAATGAAAAGCATAAATCCCAAAGCGAGACGAGAATTTGTTTTCTGCATTTAAG
Organism: Methanobacteriota archaeon; assembly: GCA_002707335.2. Classification (GTDB taxonomy): domain Archaea; phylum Thermoplasmatota; class Poseidoniia; order Poseidoniales; family Poseidoniaceae; genus MGIIa-K1. Next base: position 41,291 of record PAMN02000057.1, read on the forward strand.
CACCCCTTAAGCATTGGAGGCGTGGCATGATTATTGAATTATACGGATAAAGGTCACTCGACATTCAAATCAATCTGTTATCATACCGCAATGGAGAAGAGTCACCTCTAAGTCCATCCTCTTCATCATCTTTAACTTCGAACCAATCAACAATCCAATCTCCGTCAGTATCCCAATTCAGTGGATCACTGCCTTCTGCGATATGGTCATCGTCCAAATCTAACAGATACCAACCAAATATTTTCTCACCATATTCAAGTGTCGGAGCTCTATTTGTATTTCCTTGATAATAGATATCCCATAGGTCGGTTAAATCACCTGAACTCAAAGTTTCATCATTAGATGAATTAACATCTAGGAAATCAATATCTTTGTCGTCAATTATCAAAACATAACTATCATCATTGATGTTTTTCTTTACCATTCCAAGGTAATTTGTTGCATCTTCATTAGGCTCTCCTAAACCTAACAGATACGCTCTAAATTGCCACCATTCTGTAATCAAACTGCCATTCCATGTTTCACCAGAGAGTCTAACTGAATCTGGGGAATCCAAATTTGGATTAGTTATCGCAAAGAATTCCATGAAATTCGTATAAGCAGTATACTCACAAGTGGCTCCACTACAATCCCAATTGCCATCCTGATCTGGATCTTGGTTTGCATCTAAAGGATCTCTAGGATCGAAGGTTGCCCATGTAAGTCCTAATACTGGCCTTGATAGGTTATCACCGTTTATCGATAAGGGTCTACATGAGGTCGTATCTGAAGTACATTGTACTCCAGTCGCCGGATCTATCCATTGAACCTCAACATAACGTTGTGAAGAAAAATTATCATTGGATTCATTCCAACCTTTTTCATATTCATACCAATCTGGCAGCATGTCACCATCCGAATCGTTATCCATTGGATTCGACCCATACTTGAAAACCTCTCTGCCATCAGAGAGGTTGTAATCTCTATCATGGGATTGGACAATTCCTCCAGTTACAACCGTATTGTAGGTGATAGCATCTGAATCAGAGTCGTTTGAATCTGGTCTTGTACCATTTAGATATTCCATAATATTCGTAAATGGTAGGTCGCCAATTCCATTTTGAATAATTACTCCTGAAGGTGTGAATTGTCGTTCATTCCAAGTCCCTTGTTCAGCAGGAATATCGAAACTGATTCTATCATACCATCCATCGCTATCTGGATCATAATTTACATCAAACGGATTAACTGGATTAGTTGACCAGTGGTTTTGCGTTGTTGGGTCAGGGAGTCCATAAACAGCATAACAGAATTCCCATCCATCATCGATTCCGTCTAAGTCAGAATCAGTATTTGTTGGGTCACTTATTCCGAACAGGGTTCTGTTGAAAGTTTCAGAATCGGCATCGTTTATCAATTCCATTCTAGCCAAAGACAGAGAGTCTTTGTTTCTGAATGTATTAAAAATTGCTCTTCTAGCTTCCAACTCAGTACTTCCTTCTTCGACATATGCATCTATAGCATCATCGCCGAAACCAATCAACCCTGAGCCTGTTGAAAGACGTTGACTGTACTTTCCGTAAACCCTAGATTCATATTCTCTT
>PAMN02000055.1 GCA_002707335.2 Methanobacteriota archaeon
CTCGCCGACACACCTCTTCCGTTTAACCGAAACGGTTGAGATAGTAATATTTTGAATCCGAATCGGTTATATCGAAATGGTAGGTCGCCACAATTACGCCACCATGGCTTAGTGGTATAGCACCTCATTGGTAATGAGGAGGTCGCGAGTTCGATCCTCGCTGGTGGCTCTTGAATTTGATATTTCAGGGCATAGTTCATAGGTTCTGCCGTACCCGTAGGGTACGGTGGTCTAGTGCCAACTATGTCGAAACCTATCGCAGCGATTTTTCTAACGATTCTAATGGCTACTAGTCTAGCATCCGCTGGAATTAGTAACTGGAACGGAAATTCAAGTCTCAGTGGCACGAATGATTCTGTTTCAGATTCATTTCAGGTGCCTGGCAATGCGACTGTAATTGATGCTTGGTTGCACGTTGATGAGAGCGGCTATCTTGCAGATGGCTCGGGTTTAACATGGAATCATGATTCATCAGCAACCAATTTCTCTGCGGGTATGATGTCAAATACCACTACTGACAAATTCACAGGAGCGATATCCCTGGCTCCAGATAGTGCCGTTTCTAATGTGAATACATTTTCCGCCGCTGTATTGCAATTTTCGAGTGTTTGGTCAAATTCTGGTAACATTTGGTCGCCTGTCAACCCTTCAACATTGGGTGGAACAGTTTCTGGAGCAACCAGAACACTGTCTCACGGATCAGTTCCTGCGGCTGCATCATCGGGAGGTGTAGTTGCAGCAACTTTACCTGGTCAAGGTTTACCTGCTAATTCTTACGGAACTTTGACATCTTCTAGTTTCAACCTACCAACTCCAATTAGTAATTTCAATCTAACATTTGACCACTGGCATCATTTTGATTCTTCTGACGGTGGGTGGATAGAATACAAATTAAACGGTGGCAACTGGACCTATTTAGAGCCAAATAACGGTTATCCTCACACGATATCTGCAAATGCCAGTTTGCCTAATGGAGTAAACAACTCCAGTTTTGGAGTATTTGGCGACGGTAACCATAGTGGTTGGGTAACATCAGTTTTCAATTTAGATAATCTAACCGGAATTCAAAACGCTACTAGTATGGAGATTCGCTCTGTAGTTTGGACTGATAGCAATAACACAGCTAGACCAGGATGGTTTATCGATGATATACAACTGACAAATGTCGGTAATTCTATTGGTTTCTGGCATCACGGCTGCTTTGTAAATACAGGAACATGCGGTTACAGCAATAATGCTGAAGGTGCATTGGAAATAGATGTCAACCTTTCTGGGACCACCACTGGAGCCAATATACAAACAAAACTTGAATGGGATTTAGAAGGTTCAACTTTTGATAATTTTTGTATTGAAATGTCAAGTAACAATGGAACAACTTGGACCGATATTTCATCTAGCGGTTCTAATGGCTCCACAGCAACATCTTGCCGTTCAAGAACAGGGGCAATCCCAGGTTACGGATACACTCTGCCGAATGGAACGACTTTAGGCGACCAATCGGGTGGGTTTGTAACTCTGGATTTTGCTATTCCCAGTACCATGATTGGCTTGAATACTACTGTGCAATTGAGATATCTGGTTCAAACAGACACTTCAGTTACTTCAGGCTCCCCAACGGATAATGTAGAAGGTTTAACCGTAGACTGGTTCAAAGTCGTTGATTCAAACGGAACTGCATTATCTACATACAATTTAGACAATTCATCTGCCGCTACTCATTACGGTGTTAATGGGGCTGCAGACGACTGGTCATTTATTCTAATTGGTACAGGAGGCCTTTCGATCTTAGATGATTTCGAGAACTCTGCTGCCTTACCTCCTGGTTCTTGGACAGTACAGAATACTGCAGGTCAAACTGGTTGGGAATTTGGGGCACTTTGTTCCAACTTTACCGGAGGCCCGAATTCTTATCCATCAGCAAGCCTTGGATTTGCTACCAATCAGTGTGGAGATTATGATAGTAGTTCTGATAATTCATTAATCACACCTCAATACTACATACCTCTAGGTGCAAGTTCTAGTTTCATTTGGAAACACTGGATGTGTGCTGAGTCTGGTTATGATGGTGGGGCACTATATGTTTCAGTAAACAACGGAGCATGGAATCAAGCATTTGTCAATTATGCAAATGGTACTAATTGGTATGATGGACAAATATCGTTCGGTGGAGCTACGGTTGATGTATGGGATGGCAGCCAATTTGGCAGTATATTCTCATGTTCTAGTACATCGGTATCATGGATGAACATGTCGTATGATGTATCAAATTTATCAGGTAACAATGTATCTTTCAAATTCACGATGATGAGTGATTCAATTATTTCAGATGCTGGTTGGTATGTCGATGATATTGGCCTTGAAGTTGATTGGTTCCTAACAGAAGGTAAGTGGTCAACACCTCTGATTACTCCTCACGATCTGGGTTATGGATTTGTGGACGCTGATATTTATGTTCCAAATGGCACATGGTATGGCGTCAACGTTTTGGATTCTTCAGGTCAAGTAATTGATGGGCATGAAAACATGTCGCTGCCATTATCCTTGGCGAGTATAGACAGGGACTTACACAATTCCGGCATATATGTTGAATTGTTATTAGGGACCGAAAATGAATACTACACCCCTATTGTCAAGGCATTATCTGTTGGTGCGACCAGATACCTTGGAGACTCAAATGGCTGGTCTATACCTTCGGGTGTAACAAGATTGGCTAATGGTACGTGGGAAAACCCCTTGGGTACTACAATGATTCTTACAGGAACAACTGGATATTCATCAAGGCCAATTGACTCCGCAACTGCTCTAGGAGATTTCAGCCTAGCGACTATTAGTTTGGTGAAATCTGGGACTCAAACGGTCTCAGTAAGTACCTCAAACTCTACTTTAAACTTGAATGGTATGAAGCATCACGTTAGTCCTAGAATTTCAATGGCGCCTAATTCTATGATAGAGAGTGTTGCAATTCAAGGACACTTTGTACAACCTGCACATGACGCAAGTATCGATTTAGCTGACGATGGAAATATCGATTGGTCTTTCCCATCAGACCCTGCATACGGTTCATACGGTTGGCAGACTAGATTATACCAGCAAGGTCAAAGTGCTACGGAATTAATCAGATCGTATCACGCAACAGGTAACGACAGCTTTTCTGTATTATTGCCTGAAGGTGCTATTGTAACTAGTATAATGATGGGTATATCACCAATTTCACAAACTAGTCCGTTAGCAATAATGAGTGGATCAAATTCAATCTACCAATTTTCAAACAATGAATGGGAATCTACATCATTTATGGTGGCAAGCCCAACAATAAACTCACAAGCGAACCTCACAGATATCACAGGTCGAATCTGGGATATTTATGATTTTGATATTACAACCTCAACTAATACAGAATATCTGATTGGCTCGGTATCAATTGGATATGATTTATTGGAAAACGTTTCAGGTCTCGGGCAAGTGGTCAAGACTTATCACGAACTGAATTCAAACAATGGACAAATTAGCATAGTTGACGTACCTCTTACATGGTCTGCTTCGGCTGGAGGGGTTGGAATTGATGGCGGAGTGTACCATGAAAATATGATAACAAATCACCCATTTACTGCACCTCAAACTTGGTATCCGAATGGCGAAATTCAGTCATTTATTACTCAACATCACCATCTACACGGAAATGAAAACATTGCCGAAATTCATCTTTCAGGAACTGATTCGAATGGTGAAATGATTGAAATTGTACTTTCAGATATTGCTAATGGGGGCACATTCACACAAAATCATGGATTGGGTATACTTGAACTCCATGAAAATTCTTCAGTAACCGAATCAAACGGTAGACTAATTGTGAGTTGGCTATTTGAAGTGGATTGGGATTGGGATGATGTCCAACAAGTAACTTGGACTGCCCAAGCATTTGACGTTGAATTAGAAGGTCTTTCTCCTGCAAGCTCGGTGTCAGGTGGAACTGGAACTCAAGCCGTTGAAAATGATTTAATTGTAGATTCCTGGGTGGTTACCGATTTATACGGGCATACACTTTCAGACATGTTCTCACCATCATACCCATTTTGGGCAAAGGGTGGAAGCCTAGTCTCGGTTTCTGGGACTGTGAAATTTGAAGATACTGCAAATATGCGTCCTTCAGTAAATGATTTCGTCGTTGCAGTAGAAATAAATGGCTCATCAATTGTTCTAAACTCAACTAATGATGGCGAATGGACTGGATTGGTCACCTTACCAACAGGTGTTGATATTACTAACATTACCCCGCATATCATACGGGTGGGACCATTACAAGGTGCGAATGGTGCACAAGATGTTACATTGACAAATCCAGTCGAAATACAAATTGATAGTGATTCTCCTTGGGTTAGCAATCTACAAGTAAATACTGGACAGAAATTGGTTGAAGCAGATGGTTTCACTTGGGATCCTTCATCTACATTATCACTACAAGTAACGATAAATGATGATCAGGCGCTTGGCGATGAACTAATCATGCATTCATGGAGAGAAGTACTTGACGATACGAATGGGGATGGCATTGCAGATGCTTCTGAGTACCAAACTTCCACAAAGAGTTTGCCGGAAGGTGTATCTGGTGAAAGGACAATATTATTCAATGGAATCGATGTTTCCGGAATGGACATGAACGCAAAATATTCGGTTTACTTTACAGGATTTGATTATGCAGGTTTGCCGCTAATATACGGTGGAGATGCAGGAATTGAGAATGACATGGCGACTTTGATTATAGCAGTTAATGAACCAACAAACATACCCCAATCTAGTTTGAGCATAGATACATTTGAAGAGCAAATTTTAGTAGGATACACGCATACTTTATCTATGCAAATAAGTGACTTAAATGGAATCGAATCGATAGACATGATCACTGTCAATCTATTAGGACAAGATGAAGCTACGAAAGGGGTTATGACTTGGGAGCCAAGGAATGGAATGATGTATTCTCCTCAAAATTCACAAGTCGAAATACATGATGTAAATATTTCAGAAACTAATGGAATATCCACAGTATATTGGAAATTCTCGCTGGACTGGAACTTTTATGCCCCATCTATGGGAGAATATGGTCTTCCATCAATTGTAGTGTTTGACGATGATGAACTTAATCCAGTAACAGTATTAACAAATATTGGTGAAATTCGTTGGCAACTTGATAACGATCTTGAATTATCTGTGGAAAATATTGTAGATAACACTCCTCCAATTTCTGCAAATTCACCAAGTCACATTTATGTTCAACCTGGAGATGATTTAACTTTCAGTGGTTCTGTGCAATATTCCAAGTCTGGTGTCCAATTAACAAACATACCAAAAGATGGTCTGCAAGTATTAGTTGAGGCATTCTATGGTTCAGAATTAATCTCCGCTGAAGCAGAAGTCCAAGGAGATGGAAGATGGTCTACAGGTCTTATTTTGCCAAGTCGTTCATTGAGTGACGGAATTGTAACAGTTGGTTATTCAATAGAAGGAGTTGTATATCCTGGTGGTGACAATACAATGGAGCAAAGCATGATTACTGTAGATGATGTACGTCCAGTCGTACAGTTTTCTTCAGTACCACTTGTATTGAACAATGAAGAACTCGAGACTCTCCAATTCTCATTGCAGATTGTCGACGAGGGGGGTTTGCCTAGTGGTGATTTAGGTGTCAATTGGGCATTCCTAAGGAACGGCTTGAACATGCAAAATGAACAATTCTCTTCTACAATACCCTTCATATCAGAGAATTATGGGACTTATACATACGCAGGATCTGTAGATTTCTCTGAGGGAACGAATATCACATTCGAAGAAGGTGATGAATTAATTTGGTGGATAGATGTTATCGACCGAGCTGGAAATGAAGCAAAAGGTACAGGATTATCATATATCGACTCAATGAATACAGATTTTACCGTCCTTTCTTTTGACGTGACTGTAACAAATATTGAGATTACTCTAGCAGATGGTTCAATACCAAAAGCTAATCAAATTGTGGAAGGTGATGAACTAGGATTTACAGTTCAACTTAGGAATTTAGGATCAAAACCAGGAGTGGTTTATGTTACACTGTACGAAGATGTAGGCACGGAGAGAACATGGCTGGCTTATGAGACTCAAGAACTTACTTTGATGCCAGGTCAAACACTGGCTACTCAGCCCTTATTGTTTGAAACATACAAAGACGGTACTCAAAATATTTACATAAATATCTCCGGAATGGATTTGTGGCTGAATAATTCACAACTACCTCATTGTTCAGGATTTGGGGATTTAGCAAGTTGCGATTTAAGCGTAGAAACCGATATGCCTCGAGTCGTTAGCCAAGAATCTGTTCAATCTGGTATCGACGGTATGACAGCAACTATCTCTATTCTGGTTATTCTATTGGTTGGCGCAGGATTTGCAATAACTGTATTGTTACGAAGGCAGAATGAAGATCAAGACAGTATTTTCTACGATGATGATGATGACGAAGATGAATGGACAGCCAATGACTATGGTGACCAAAAGGTCACACCTGTTATTCCCCCAGCTGTTGAAGACCAGTCTACTGACATAGAAGAAAATAATAATCCAGATGTCATTGAAACTTCAAAGGATTCAATCTTACTGGATAGTGCTTCATCAGATTCGGTCGATAATGCAAATGAAGAAGCCTATGACGCTGAATCCAAAATAGATGAAGATTCATCGGCAGAAGAAGAATGATTGAGATAACAATTAGACTTACTAATCACAGATTTCTATGTTAAATTAACCGAAACCAATTAAAGCCTAGTTTCCGAATTCGGGCTAGAGAGCAACACTCTCTAGATGGGATGCACATGGGACAATTGAGCGAGAGCAACAAAACTGAAATCAAAGTAAAAGAGTTACAACAGCAAGTAAATGACCTAAAAGACTTGGTCAACACATTATTATCTGTTATCTGTGAAGAGCCAGATGGTGTTGAATCAGGAGCTGCTCCTTCTTTTGGTCAAAACAAGATGAATTATTGCATGTAATTAGCCTTTAATTACAGCCAAGGGGTTCATTCTTGCTATTGGTTTAGCTAATCCTGCTTTGGTTGTTAAATCAATAACCTCATCAACATCTTTGTAGGCATTGGGTGCTTCTTCTGCAAGAATATTTGGTGTGTTAGCGTGAATTCTGATTCCTTTGGATTCCAATCGCTTTTTCAATTCCTGTCCATCTATGACTTTCTTGGCTTGAGATCTAGATAATAATCGGCCTGCTCCGTGGCATGATGAATTAAATGCTGTATTAGTTTCAACTCCCTCTAGTAACCATGATGCTGTGCCCATGTCTCCAGGAACTAGTACTGGTTGACCTGGCCTCGCTCTAGTAGCCCCTTTTCTATGTACTGCACATTGACAATTTACCCCATGTATTTCATGAGTTTCAATTTTAGCAATGTTATGACCCACATCGTAAATTAATTTTGACTCAACCTGGAATTCAGCGGCGAGAGTTTGACGCAATCTGTGAGTCAAAGCACTTCTGTTGGCATATGCAAAGTTAGCGGCAGCGTTCATAGCATCGAGATACGATTGACCTTCTTTGCTATGAATCGGAGCAGCTGCAAGTTGTCTGTCTTTTATTTCGAATCCCCAATCATCATTTTGCCATGTGCCTGACCTATTGCGATATTTACTTTCCAGACCTCTAACATGATCAGTGCAAACTTGATGACCTAACCCTCTACTTCCTGAATGAATCATGCAAACGACCTGTCCCTCATACAGTCCGTGTGGGTTGTCATCATGCAATTCTCCTACTGTTTGTAATTCAAGAAAGTGATTTCCAGACCCTAATGTACCTAAGGCTTTGATTCCTCTCGCTCTTGCTCTATCTGATACTCCGTTCTCATTTTCCAGAACGCCATTTGATTCTATGTTTTTAGTATCTTCATCATAAGCAAATCCCAGGTCTACCATTGCGTCAATTCCTCTTGATAGAATCTCATCAAGGTCTCTTTCGGTGATGTCCAGACCACCCTTGCCACTTCCTCCGGAAGGAATTCTTCCGTTCAATCTCCTACCTAATCGGTCAATATCTGGAATGTCGTCTTTGCTACAATCAAGCGCAACAAGCCTCACTCCACAATTGATGTCAAAACCAACACCTCCAGGTGATATAGCACCTCCTTCGTCGCCCCAATTTACATCGGTGGCTAGAACTCCTCCAATTGGGAAACCATAACCGAAATGCCAATCAGCCATTGCCCAGGCCTCTCCGACAACTCCTGGCATGCTGGCAATATTCAGAAGTTGATTGATTGACCTGTCATCAGTACTTCTGGCCAGATGCTCAGGATTTGATACAATCTTAGCATCTACATTCATATCTCCATGACGTGAAATTTTCATCATCCCATCATTTTCTATTGACAGGTGATTCCTCCAATTTTGTTCGGTCACACGCTTGCTAGCAGGATTTACTATAGATTTCTATGGGAAAGAGGGATGGTTTGAAGGCTTATTGGTGTCTCCACATATTTGTCCGTGAGGGAATAATTGCCATGGGTCTACCGCCGATTGAACTTCAAGTTTTCAAAGACAATGGTTACTTTAGAAAACAATGTCGAGTTACAGACCTTTGGTTTTGGACTTGTGATGAATCTCGGGATACTTGCGGAGACACTGAAGAAGATGAATATACATTCATAGGTAATCCTATAATCGATGGATACAAATTGTTAGGTAGAGACCTAAAAGATTCAATGAGGGAGGCATTTCTTAATTTCTTCGAAGATAACTCACATATTCGTGTTGAGCCCTATCCTGTTTTGGCTAGATGGAGAGATGACATCCATTTGACAATTGCAAGTATTGCGGATTTCCAGCCACATGTTACATCAGGTTCTGTCGATCCTCCTGCAAACCCATTAACAATCTCACAACCGTGTATCAGGTTGAATGACATTGACGCAGTAGGTCATTCAGGTCGACATCTAACTACATTTGAAATGATGGCTCACCATGTTTTCAACAGACCTGATGAAGGGAAAATGTACTATTGGATGGAAGAATGTGTAAAATATTGTCATGACATGATGTGTTCAACATTTGGCATTAATCCTAATGAGATCACATATGTTGAGAATCCGTGGTCTGGTGGTGGTAATGCAGGTCCGGCTGTTGAGGTAATAGTTGGAGGTTTAGAGTTGGCAACTCTTGTATTTATGAATCTCGAGGAAGATGAATCTGGTGATGTAGAAATCAAGGGAGTCAAGTACTCGGAAATGCCACTGCAAATAATAGATACTGGCTATGGACTTGAACGATTCTGTTGGGCGGCTGCGGGTACACCTACTATCTATGAAGCAATATATCCAGAAAGTGTTTCATGGTTGAAAAATAAGGCAGGTTTTTCATCTGAAATGTTTGATTTATCGCAAAAACAACTAGATGAGTTGCTGGGAGAAATGAGTCGATTATTTGGTATCATGAACATTGAAGTAGGCAGCGATGGAGATAGGATGCGTGATATTTTCCTTTCCAGACTTGCTGAAAGAGGACATCAGATTGATGCAAACCTGTTCACAAAAATAACAGGACAACTTTCCAAAATTTATGCAATTCCTGACCATTTACACGCACTTTCAAACATGCTTGGAGATGGACTAGTCCCGTCTAATTCAAAGGCAGGATATTTGGCTAGAATGATAGCACGGAGGGTTCTTCGGATGCGAGATGAATTGGGTATTGAAGTCTCATTAACAGAATTAGCTGTGCACCATTTAGAATCAAATTACAATGAGAATAGGATGAAACAAACGAGAGAAGGAATGTTAACAATCCTCGAAGGAGAAGAAGAAAGGTACAATGAAATGCTACGGAAAGGAATTCAAGTTGTCAAAACAGCAATCAAAGATATTCCTTCAAATTCAGAAGTGATTCCTGATGAAATATTGTTCACAATAAATGACAGTCATGGCATAGCACCTGATTTGGTTATGGATATTGCTAATAATTTGGGATGGAGTAATGCATCATTGCGAACAGGATTCAATGCTGAAATGGCTGAAAGACATGCGGCTTTGGCAAAAGCAGCAGCAAAATCGGTAAAATCTGAAATGTTTGTAGAATCAATTCCTGAATTAGAACCAACTGTCGCCATGTATTATGATGATGTAATGCAGTTCAAATTTGATGCAAAGGTGCTAGGTTGTTTGCCATTAGTTGGCAACGATATACCAGAATCTGCCACCCATGCTGTAATTTTAGATTCCACATGCTTTTATCCAGAAGGCGGTGGTCAAGAAGGAGATTTTGGAGTATTGAAAAATGGTTCAAAATCAATCAATGTATTGGATACAAGAAAAGATGGGTCTCTCATTTTCCATTTGTGTGATGGAATGCTAGAAAATGGTTCTACAATTACCGGCGAACTTGATGCAAAAAGGCGACGACAATTGATGGATCATCATACAGCAGTACACATCGTAGGTGGAGCGGCAAGGAGATTACTTGGCCCCCATATCTATCAAGCAGGTGCTAACAAATCAGTAGACTCTGCAAGGCTTGACATTACTCACTACAGAAGACTTAATCGAGACGATTTGGATAGAATTGAAGAACTTTCTAATCAAATTGTCAGAAATGTTTCAAAGACTGAAAAACTATCATTAAATCGAAAAAATGCTGATCAAAAGTATGGATTTGATTTATACCAGGGTGGTGCGCCAAAAGGAAATGAAATTCGTATTCTTAAAATTTCAGACCACGATATCCAAGCATGTGGAGGTACACATCATGACGAACCTGGTAAAATTGGTCAAATTAGAGTAGTTAGGAGTAATGCTGTTCAAGACGGTGTAGAAAGACTACACATTGTTGCTGGAGAGGCGGCTATGAGATATGCTAGAGTACAGGAAGAAATCCTTAGGAACTCTGCTGATGTATTCCAAGTGCCAATCGATGATTTACCATCAACAGCAAATAGATTCTTTTCCGAATGGAAGGAACAAAGAAAGAGAATAGAAGCCCTAGAGGCTGAAATTGTTAGATTAAGAACGTCCGGAGGCGGTGGAAGTACCAGTTCTTTAGATGGTGTTAGAGTAGTAGTTATGGAAGTAGATGGTGACCTAAAAAAGATGACCAAAATGCTGAGAGAACTAACTCTTGATAAAACCAATCCAACGCTGGCTATACTTGGAAGTAAAGAAGGTGGAGGGAAACTGATGGTAGCATGCACCGAAGACACACTTGCAGGTGAAAGATACAATGCTGTTGATATTCTGAAAAATATTTCACATCATATTAGTGGTGGTGGTGGCGGCCGGCCAACATTTGCTCAAGGTGGAGGAAGTAACCCAGATGGCCTGGATGCAGCATTGGATGCAGCGAAGCAACTCATAGGTGTTTGAGAGCAGCGGCATCAAACCCCGACACTGATCTAAATATCGCTTCTTCTTTTGTAAACCAAGCAAATTCTGAGATTTCGTTTTCTTTCAGCTTTATTTCAGAATTATCTCCAATCCATTTGGATTTGTATGTAAAAGAAACAAATGAGATTCCTTCGTTCGTAAAAATTCTTTGAGTAATTATTGGCGCTTCAGTATCTAATTCAATATCAATTCCCATTTCTTCTAAAGTCTCTCTTACACACGCAACCGCTGGATGTTCATCATGATCCATGTATCCACATGGTAATGTCCAATGTCCAACAAAATGACCACGTTCAATTTTGCCCATTAGCACTTGATTATTTGAGTTTAACACCATCACTTTTGATACAAGGCGATGTATTGATCTGTAGATTGATTCTCTTGCAATGGGATGAACAGAATCGTCACTTATGCATTCATCTTTCCAAGCCCAATGCTTTGGCCATTCTACATTAGGATGTGCTTTAGTAACCTGGAAACCAATGATGTCAAACTTGTTTTTGACATCCCATTCTATGCCCATATTTTTGACTTCATCTTCTGTTGGGAATCGATATTCAGTATCTCCTGTATTATTCATCACTGGAATTTGTGGACCATTCCCATCTGAATTAACAAGCAAAACCTTGCCGTCGTGTTCGAGATATAGCACGCTTTTTGGGTGTTCCATGAGTTCTGCGGGTAACTTTGTATTGATTAATCTTCGAGTAGCCCCATGATTTCTTTTGAAGGCGATTCCAATGCTTCAACATCCTTTAACGCACGTTCCATTGCCCTTAGCCTTCTTTGGATGGATTCTCCATCTCCGCCGATTGTATTTGCTGCAGTATTCAGTTGCTTGTGCAATTTGCCAAGGTGTTCTCCAAATTTTACGAATTCAGTCTTAACAGTTCCAAGTACGTTGTAAACTTCGCTTGCATTAGTTTCTAATGCTAAAGTTCTGAATCCCATTTGTAAACTATTTACGAAAGCAGCAAGCGTTGATGGACCTGTGACTACAATTTGATGGTCTCTTTGGAGAGCTTCGAATAAACCCGGCCTCCTAACGACATCTGCATACAATCCCTCGGTGGGTAGGAACATGACTGCAAAATCAGTTGTGTGTGGCGAAGCTACGTATTCCTTTCGAATTGTCTTTGCTTTTGCGGTAACATTTGATTCAAATGTAGAATAAGCCTTCTCAATGAGTTTTTTATCTCCTTCTTCATATGCATCTAGAAGCCTTTCATAATCTTCTTTCGGGAATTTACAATCTATTGGAAGCCATACAGGTTCATCCATATTTCCATCGATGCCAGGCATTTTGATAGCAAATTCTACCTGTCCACGACAGTTTGGATGAGTTTTGACGTTTTTACCATATTGTGCCGGGGCAAGAATTTGTTCAATTATCCTTTCAGCTTGGATTTCTCCCATTGCCCCACGAGTAGATACATTGGTCAAGACTTTCTTTAATCCACCAACATCATTAGCTAGAGTCCTCATTTCGCCAAGACCTTGATAGACTGCTTCTAATCTATCGCTAACGAGTTTGAAGGATTCTCCAATTCTTTTTTCCAATGTGGTCTGCAATTTTTCATCAACAACGTTTCGCATTTCATCTAATTTCTTTTCGTTCGAATCTTGCAACTTTGAGATATTTTCTCCGACAACAGCGAGGTGCTTTTGCTGTTCTTCTCCAAGCGCTTTTTGCACCTTGTGTTGTGACTCCCCAAGTTCCTTAATCACAGTTACAATCACATCACGTGAATCGTTATTCCTGTCCCTGATTTCACTGGTTAGTGTTGATTTAACTGCATCCTGAGAGTGATTGATGATTTCTCTTAATTCATTTTTTAACTCTGAATCGTCATTTCCGCTTTTCATTCCACGGCCTAACAAAAATGCGACAATAATGAATAGTCCAAATACGCCATAGATTACTACTTCCACAATATCCCTCTATGCAAACACATAGCCAGGGGTTATTGAACCCATTCATTCTAGAATGACAAATTGAAGTATGTCCTCTCCTTCGACAATCCCAT
This sequence comes from Methanobacteriota archaeon, assembly GCA_002707335.2. Lineage (GTDB taxonomy): Archaea > Thermoplasmatota > Poseidoniia > Poseidoniales > Poseidoniaceae > MGIIa-K1. Next base: position 13,435 of record PAMN02000055.1, read on the forward strand.
GCGAGTCGAACAATTGAACGAGAATATGTGGGCGATGACCTATCTCGTTGTTTGTGAAAAAACAAGCAAGGCGACACTTATCGACCCAGTTTGGGATAATCTAAGCGACTATGTTTCATTACTCGAAGAGCGGGGATTAAATCTCGAATATGCTATGGCGACTCATACTCATGCAGACCACATCACTGGTTGTTTCCAACTGAATGAGATGACGGGAGCAGAGTATGTAATGTGGAACGATACTCCTTCAATGGGAGTAACTATGTATGTAGACGAAGAATCCTCAATTTTGATGGGTGATGTGGAATTCAAATTTCACTTTGCGCCTGGACATACAGGTGATTCAATGATCATTGAATGTGGAAATTATATTTTCACTGGAGATTTCTTGTTTACTGGTAAAGGTGGAGTAGGTCGTGATGATTTACCTAGCGGAAGAGTACACCTACACTGGCAGGCTCTAGATGTTCTTGAGAGGTTTCAAAGTCAAGTCCTAGTATGTACTGGTCACGACCCTCCCGGTACTGAAATGATGTCGTTAGATTGGAATCGCCAAAACAACCCTGTCCTTGGTATGGAATCTTACGAAGAATACGCTGAATGGCAATCGACTACTAGCGCTAGTTTGGGTACAGTTTCAAAAATAAAAACTGCTTTACCCGCAAATATATTTGCAGAAATACCAGACAATGTGCCATGGATTGACTAAAGAGGATTTTCAGGCTTTCGAATTATCTTTTCATGTGCTGATGGTAAATTGTCTAAATCAGAAAAAGTAAGATTTGCGACTACTTCCTCGCTTGTAACCGATCTTTCAGCCATAGTCGACCTCACGTTTAGTTGAATACGTCCGCGGTTTCTTGTCAAATCATATGAATACGGATTAAGAACTTCTATGGCTTGTTGCTCAAATTCCTTTCTAACATTTTTCCCATGCCACCAATTGTAACCCCATTGGAATGTTATTCCAACCGCAGTTGCACAATAAAGAACTAATAGAACAGTTAGTGCGAATAATTGAGTATTTCCACCGTCTCTTGCTTCCGTCATCAAGTCCCTCCCGAGTAAGAAAAGAAGTCCAACTCCAATGACGGGTGTTAATAGAGAATCTATCCAGTCTGAAATTGGAATGATACGCCCTCTTGCTGGGTCTACAATGATGAGGTTTGATTCTAACGCTGTTGTAATTATACCCACAATTCCAAGTAGTGTGATGTAGAATAAACCAGAAATTAGAAACTCATATACAATTGAATCAAGCCTAAGCATCCAATGTATGATTAGCCACGAGAATAAACCAATGAAAACTACCCGCGGAACATTGTGAAAATGAACGGCTAAATTTGAAGCATCTAAAACTTTCGAGTCTCCACTGCAATGATTATATCCTGCATCTGGAATGTGAATTATTTGTTTACCTCCCAGAGACTCTAGTAGTGATATTCCTTTTATCAATAGCCTTTTTCTAATTAGAATAATTTCCATCAGGAAAAGTACAGGAATTCCTAAAATGACGATTGGCAATGAAACGATTGCAATAAAAGGCAATATGAAAATCATTGGAACAAGTAAAAAGTGAGTTAGCGATAGTGGATAAAGCATGTCAGTTTCGTTTAATTTTGCTCTACCTGGTCTTATACCAAGTCTCCTAGCTTCGTCATCTAGCAATTCTCTAAATTGTTCTACTTGCATACCTGCATCAAGTATTTTTTGAACTGTTGCACGATAAGCACGTTCTGCAGGACCTACGCCTAAAATAGCCGTCGTGTATAGCAATTTTGCTGGGAGTGCTAGAACTAAAGGAAGTGCTAAAATTCCTATGGCAATCAGGATTTCTCCCCAATCGATTTCCGATGCCATATGTCCCTGCAAAACCTCACTGTTCAAGAATGTTCATGGGTCGAGCCCAACTCCAAGGCAATTAATGGCGAGAATCGCTGTAACGGACGGGATGGCTACTAAAGCCAAAAAAATGTTGAAAAAGGCAGGTCATGAAGTAGTTGATGAATTCATAACCGAAGAACGCTTGTTAGATGGTGAACTATCAAATTTTGATGCGATAATAGTGAGGAGTGCAACTAAAATTAATTCAAAAGTAATCGCAGTAAGCGAAGGTTTGAGATTTATAGGGCGTGCAGGTGTTGGAGTTGATAATATCGATTTGAAAGCAGCAGGTCAGGCGGGAATTATGGTTGTAAATGCACCAAATGCCTCTACTCAATCTGTTGTTGAATTAACGGTGGGCCATCTACTTGCATCTCTAAGGCACATCCCCAAATCAGATCGCAGTCTTCGGGATGGTAAATGGGAGAAGAAAGCAATGAAAGGAACAGAACTTAATGGTAAAAATTTGGGATTAATTGGTTTCGGCCGAATCGCCCAAGGTGTCGCCAGTGTCGCAAAAATTCTAGGAATGGAAATTCACACATACGATCCTTATTTGCCTCCAAAAGTAGCAAAATCATTTGGTGCATATTTGCACAAAGAAGTAGATAGTTTGTTCAAAACATGTACGCACATCTCGATTCATTGTAATCTAACAGATGAAACAAAACACTTGGTAAATGCAAAAAGAATGTCATTGATGCCAGGGAAAAAATCAGGAATAACTTGTGGTAACCATATTGTAAACTGTGCACGTGGAGGAATTATTGACGAAGATGCCTTACTGGATGCCCTAAATAATGGAACAATAACGAGTGCTGCTCTTGACGTATTTGAAACCGAGCCACTACCTGATGGATATGAGTTACTTCAACATCCAAATTTCCACGGGACTCCACATATTGGTGCAGCTACTTTAGAAGCACAACAAAGAGTGGGAATTGATATCTCAAAAGCAATAATAGAATGTCTTAATGGTGGTGTTCCAAAAACAATTGTTAACAAGGAATTTCTTAACTAATATTAGGTCAATTCAAAAACCTTCGACTTTGTAATCGATTCATGGCATCAAGGATCATAATCCATTGTGACTTAGATGCTTTTTATGCTGCAGTGGAGACATTGCACCACAATTTAGATCCTGAAATCCCGTTAATTTTAGGATCTGATCCCAAAAATGGTTCAGGACGTGGAATTGTTTCTACCTGTAATTACGCCGCAAGAAAGTATGGTATCAGATCGGCAATGCCAATTAGCGAAGCATGGAGGAGATGCCCTGGTCCTCCACATGGCATTGGGAATTACATGAAATCAACTAGAGGATTATATTCCAGGGCTAGTCGGAAAGTGATGAAAATTTTAGCAGAACATGCAGATATATTCGAACAAGCCAGTATTGATGAAGCATATTTGGATGTCACAGAAAAGTGCAAACACGATTGGGATGCAGCGTTGGGTATTGCAAAGGATTTGCAGTCTAATATACACAATAAGCTTGGCCTTTCTACTTCATTTGGAATAGGACCAACACGGATTCTAGCAAAAATGGGTAGTGAAGAGAACAAACCTGCCGGCATCCACAGGACTTTGCCAGATGAGGCCGCTGTTTTTTTTGACCAGAGGCCAGTAAGAGAAATACCAGGAATCGGTCCTAAAACTTCGACTCTTCTCGCTGAATGGGGAATTAGTACCATGAGTGAGGCATATGAACAAGGAGAACTAGTTCTTTCGAGGTTTACATCTGAGAGATTTGCTAAGTGGCTAATTAGTGTGTATGAGGGAGAATCTAGCAACGAGGTAAGTCCTATTCGTAGCAGAAAATCAATGGGGAAAGAACATACATTTGATTCAGATGTATCAAATTATGAATTAGTAATTGATAAGCTGAACCTATTAGTTTCACAGGTTATGAAGAAAAGCCAAGATTTAGGAATTGCAGGAAGATTATGTGAAGTAAAAATCCGTTACAAAGGATTTGAGACACATACTCATGGTTATTCGATTCCAGTTGCTATGGATGATGAAAACATATTCACAAGGCTGGCATTGAATATATTTGCTAAAAACGTTGAAAGCGGTAGGGAGATAAGACTGGTTGGTTTTCGATTAGGAAATTTAGAATTACCTGAGAATCGTCAATCTACCCTTGATTTTTGAAAATCATTCAAGCTTATGCATCTGTGTTAGTATGTTGGTGAACTCTGCAAGTTCAGACGGAATCTCAATTCCAGATATTGGTGCATTGAGAGGTAACCCATTGTCCTTTTTAGTCCTCCAGGTGTTTCCATTAAATTCCTCTATATGAGGTGTCAAATTCGTTAAACCATCGTCAGATTCTAGAATCTCTGGGAATTCTCTCACATCAACTGAACTTTGTCCGTATAATGTGTTTGAAATGTGATGTGTAAAGAATGGACAAACAGGTGAAAAAGCGGCCATAAAATCTCTTACAATTCGGTGGATTGTCCATGCAGCATTTTTGTCATCATCGTACAATCTAGATTTTGACATTTCGAGCCAATGACTTGGTAATATTCCCGTTCCAAAGGTTTTCAGAGATTGCGTGGCGGTATAGATATCCAAACTTTCCCATGCAGTTTTCACTTTATTCATGGTGTTGGCAAACTCAGAAATTATCCATCGATCTTCAACAGGCAGACTCTCTGGAACGCTGTCTAAGTCTGAAGGTGGTTCAAACTGGCTAGCAAATCTTGCCACATTGAATAACTTGGTTAAAACTCCAAAATACTTTGATTCTATTTCTTCGGGATTAATATGGAAATCATCTCCAACTTGAGCATCACAAGCTTTCCAAAGTCTGAAACATTCTGAACCTATTTTGTTGGCTCGTAATTGGACACTCTTCTCTGGACCTTTGATTTTCCAGGAACCAGTTCGCCCTCCTGCTCCGCATTCTAATACACTATCAGCGTCAATTCCATTTCCAAGGGACTTTGACATCTTTCTACCCCATGGATCCATTCCCAAACCATCAATCCAAACATGTTTGAATCCAGGTTTATCTAGTAACAAAGCGCTTTTCAGTAAAGTGTAATATAGCCAAGTTCTAACAATTTCTTTACCTTGAGGCCGAATTGCTGTTGGGAATGCTTTTTCAAAATTTTCAGAATCATTAAGATATCCAGAAACAAATAAATTTGAGTTACTTGAATCCATCCAAGTATCAAATACCTTTTCTTCTCCAATTATCTCTCCTAAAGAGCTTTTCAATTCCCCAAATGTGCCTAATAATTCTCGTGTTTCACGATCTAAAACTTCGCTTTCCATAGGTGGAGATTCTTTCCAAGGTTGGACATATACTCCTTTTGGCGCACAAATAATTTTCTTCCCAGAATCGGCGTACCAGATTGGAATTTCAGTATGATACCATCTTCTTCTACTAATTGGCCAGTCAATAGAAATATTTTCCATCCAGTCGAGTAAAAATTGCTTATTTCTTGGTGGGTGGAATTCAATTTCTTCTGCCAGTTCACGAATTCTATCTTGAATATGAGTCTGCCTAACATACCATTCTTTCAACAATATTATTTCGACTGGATTTTTTCCTCTTTCTGATACTGGGACTTCTTGTTCTTTCTCAACAATTTGGTGAATTTTTCCTTCATTTTCTAAATATTCGATTACGCTCTTTCTTGCCTCATAGACCTTTAATGATGCAAATGGTCCTGCAATTTCGGTCATGCATCCATCTAAATCAATGGCCTGGAATGGTGTCAAACCAAGTTCTCTGAAAACAGATACGTCGTTTTGATCACCAAATGAACATACCATCAAGATACCTGAACCAAATTCACTTTTGACAGATGGATGGGTTGAAATCTCAACGGTCTTACTTCTACCTTCTGTTGGTATAGGAAGAATCGCTTTTTTACCCACTAAATGTTTGTACCTCTCATCATCAGGGTGAACTACCACGATTCCACATGCACATATCAATTCAGGTCTAGTGGTTGAAATAATCATTTCTTCTCCATTCTCAGTCTGCCATTTTACATCTACCAATTTTGTCATTCGTGTGAGTCTTTCAACTTCAGCGTCTGCAATAGTAGTTCCTTCAACAGGGTCGTAAATATTAGGTCGCAAATCTTCAACGATTGAACCTTGCTTGAATAATTCTGTGAATATGTTTTGAGTTACAACACGATAATCTGGGGAATCTGTAAGATATTCATTAGCAAAATCCATTGAAAGGCCAACTCTCTTTGCTGTATTACGCATAGATTGAGTGAATTCTTCGATTGTTGCTTCGCATAATTTCAGAAACTCTTCTCTCTCAAATGTTTTCATTTTCTTACCAGTGTTTTTTTCAACTGTGAACTCTACATTGATTCCGTTTCTATCTACGCCCCATGGAAATTTAACTTCCTTGCCCAATAGCCTTTGAGATCTTGCAATCACATCTATCATACTGTACTGAGCGACTGCTCCAATGTGCCATGTCCCACTAGGATAAGGAGGTGGTGTATCAATCACGAAAATTTCTTTGTCTGATTTTGGGTTAAACCCATAGCGGGTTGAATATATTGTCTCATCAGAATAGTGTTCTTCTTGAATTCTTTTTTCAAGGTCTATTGACCATCTCTTGTCGTTAAGTCTTGGAGAAGGCATGTGTCTCACCGGCCCTGCGTGCGTTATCCTCGCAGGTCCGGCTGACCCTCGAAGCATCTACCTTTGAAGTGATTGGATAAGAATTTGTTACAATTGATGGATATCCTTTCAAATGTTCTTACATGACCGCCATACTGGGGGGAGACCATGAGCGACGATTCTAAATCCGCTGGTAAGAAAAAAATCCCCCTCCAAAATAGGCTCTCTAGTATTGTTGGTCACGGTCAAGAAAAGTTAACCTCGAGGGTTAAAGAATGGGACGCACGAAAGGCTCTTGACGCTGTTTTAGACGCTCCTAAGTCATTACAGAGGGAATGGCAAAAACATGGTGCAACAGGAATTTTGACTAAGTTCCCAATATTTGTTGTTGCAATGTGTCTTTTAGCGACTACATTCTTTGTATATCATTCAGGTTTCTTAGATGGAACTTCACTCAAAGATACTGACGAACCGTCCCTAAAGGTCAACGGAGATCTAGAAGTCTACCTTCCAAGTGGTTCTCCTGTAAAAGAAACCATAAAAGAGGTTGAACAAAATTGGTCTACAAATGTCATGATTATTTACATTGATTCTCCCGATAAACCGATTGATGATAGGAGAATACTTCAAGAAATGTCATATGTTGAAAAGAAACTCAATCCGAGAATTTCCGACCCTACAGATGACGTGATTTATGCTCTATCTCTATCCACTGTTGTGAAAGAAGTAAATTCTAGCGCACCAAGACTTCGTGAAGCGCTAATCTATCAATTAGCTGCTGAAGGTTGTCCAGACAATGATCCTGATTGTGCAGCATTAGTTGCAGCAGGTTGGATAGATGATATCACTAGCAATGGTGACCCTATATTAGGTAATTATTCAATACCTAGCCAACAGACAATCAATACAATTGTAAACGAAATGTACGAAGATGACGGCACTCCCTCTCCAGGTCTAGATAAATTAACAAGAGATACTGATGGTGATGGATTCTTAGATAGGGCGGTAATTATTATTGCTGTTGATGAAGAAAAAACAGCGAAAGAAGTAATAGAACAAACGCAAGAAATACTCAATGACATCTCAAAAGAAGAGCGGGCTTGTAGTTGGGATAGTAATGGACAACCCTCTGCTGACTTGTGCACATGGGATGATTTAGGAATAAGTATGACCTTAACTGGTCCAGTTCCAATTACAAATGCTGTAACAGAATTCTCCTTCAAACTTTTCTGGCAAATATTTCCTATGGCTATAGTACTAGTTGCTATTGGTTTGTTCGTATTCCACTCTGATGTCTTACAGACAGGTTCCTGGCGACCAATCCAGGGATTCAAAGTTGTAGTAATTGCTGGACTACCGACTCTTTGTTCGGTATTCTGGACTTTAGGCATGATGGGTTGGACAAATTATGAAGTTACAATGACGGTGATTATAGTTGGTCCGATACTTCTCGCGCTAGGCGTTTCTTATGGTTTACACATTACCAATCGATATGCTGAAGAAACCGGTTCAAAAGACGAAAAAATCAGGCAATCATTATCCTCAACAGGTAGAGCAGTATTTTTATCAGCAGTAACTACGGTAATAGGATTCATTTCATTAACATTTACTCCGATGAAGCCAATTGAAACAGTGGGAATCGCTCTTTCAGGAGGAATCGTGATAGTCTATATTTTGACGATGCTTATGGTACCGAATCTTACATTGTTACTCGATTTAAGAAAGGCTAAACATCCACCATTACCTGTCTTTGAGAAAACGGTTCAAATTCCAATCAAGTTTTCAAAGGCGGTTATTGCTTTCTTCATTTTGATGATATTTGTTTCAGGCTATTGGGGTCAAGCCAATGTTGAGGAAAATATCGATTTACTTGGAATGGCTCCTGAAGATGAACCATCTGTTGTTACAATGAAGCAATATTCAAAAGATTTCAATGCCGGTCAAGTAGGAATGATTCTTGTTCACGGAGACATTTCGGGAAATGCTCCGATAACTGAGGCAGAACCCGTTGAAAAATTGCTCGGGATATCGGCATTAGAAGACGAGCTAAACACAATTGATCAAACTACTGCGGTGAGTATTGTGTTTTTGATGAAATCGGTTGGTGTTGGTGTAAATGGTAGTGGCGCCCCCATATGGGATGTATTGAATCAGCCATTTTTCCCAGAAGATTTACGTGATGCCTTCGAACCTTATATCAACAGAACTTATACAGAAGATCTAACATATTGGGAATTGCTTACATCACCAAGAGCAAATGGTACTGAAAATGAGAACATAGAGAGATTTTTATTGAATGTATTTTATGAAAGCCTTACAGATGAAACCAGAGGATTATTCATCTCCGACGATTATAGTCGGAACCTGATATACGTGGATATGCCTTTCGTACCAGTAGCAGAAACTAGTAAAGCAGTCACGCTTGTAAATGAGTACACATCTAGAGACTATGAAGGAAATATCCATGCTGAAGACCTAACTGGTGTCGCAGCAGTTGCTATCGCAGTGAATGAGTTGATTGTTGGAAGCCAATGGTCATCACTTGGTTTCGCTGTAATCCTTACAATAATGACTCTTGCAATTGTGTTCAAGGATATTCGATTCTCTTTATGGACGACTGCTCCAGTAATTGCAACTGTTGCCCTTCAGTGGCTTGTAATGTGGAGGATGGATGTTTCACTGTCATTAGTTACTGTAATGATTGGTTCTATCTTAGTTGGCGTGGGTGTTGACTTTTCGATTCACATAGCCAACCGTATAAGAGAATTAGGCGGTGGTATTGAAGCGATACGCACCTCAACAGTAAGTACAGGAATGTCACTATTTGAAGCAGCGACAGTTACTACTCTTGGAATGGTGACGGCATATCAAATTCCAATTCCCGAAATTAAACCATTTATCACAGTAATCATCATTTTGTTGTGGATAGCAGCAGCTAGTGCATTAATCCTCTTGCCAGCAATATTCGTCCTCTTAGATGAGTTGGGAATCGGTTCTACCGGTGGCTCATCTAGCATGGCCAGAAAATTGGGATTAGGAAAGATATCCAATAGAGGAGATATTGATGCAATGGACGCAACTCTCATACCAGACTATGGTGATGCTTGGTGATATTTAGGTGAAATTGTATGACAAATTATTGGTTGATGAAATCCGAACCTGACGTTTATCCATATTCTCAACTTGTGGCTGATGGTTCAACACATTGGGATGGTGTGAGAAATTACCAGGCGCGAAATATTATGAGAGATGATATGAAGGTTGGTGACATGGTTCTATTCTATCACTCAAATACTAAGCCTCCACATGTCGCAGGCCTTGCAAGAATCTCGAGGGAAGGTTATCCAGACCACACTTCTTGGGACCCAAATAGTAAGTACTATGATGAAAAATCCTCACCTGATAACCCAAGGTGGATTATGGTAGATATTGAACCAGTTGAAGAATTACAAGTTGTGAGTTTGCACGATATAAAAGATAACCCAAATTTAGAGGGAATGGCCTTGGTACAACGTGGCCAACGTCTGTCTGTTCAACCGGTTTCAAAGGAACATTTTGAAGAAGTTTGTCGGATGGGTGGAAAACAATGATTCCAGTGTCAAACAGAGCGTCATCTATTGAGTATGCAATACGCGACGTGGTCGTTCCTGCGACAAAATTGGAATCCGAAGGTCACAAAATAATCAAGCTAAACATTGGCGATCCTATCGCTTACCCTGGATTACCAACACCTCCGCATATGGTTGAAGCATTCCAAAAAGGATTAGGTGACGGCCGTAATGGTTATTCTCCTTCGTATGGCTTGTCGTCATTAAGAAAAGCAATCTCAGAAAATGAAACAAGTAAAGGTTGGGACTGTAGTGCAGATGATGTTTATGTATGTCACGGAGTAACAGAAGCTCTACAAATTATATTTGCTGCAACACTACAAGAAGGTGACAAAGTTCTAGCCCCTGGCCCCCATTATCCTCCATATATGGCATATCCACAGATGTATGGGGCTACTACAATTGAATATGGACTCAAATCCGATGATTCTTGGTCTATTGATTTAGACGATGTTGAGTCTAAAATGGACGATTCTGTTAGATTGCTTGTATTAATCAATCCAAATAATCCTACTGGGAATGTTGCCTCCAAAGAAGAGATTGAATCCCTTCTAAAAATCGCCAGAAATTGGCCTAATTGCATGGTTATTGCAGATGAGATATACGATGGTCTAGACTTCACTGGTAAACAAGTTTCAGTCGCCTCTTGCTCTGAAGATGTACCGGTATTTTCATTGAATGGTGTGTCAAAGGTTTACTACGCACCCGGATGGAGAATAGGTTACATGGCTATCCACGACCCTAGCAAGAAGTTGGTATCCGTAAGGGATGGTGTTGAGAGATTACTTCGTTCAAGATTGTGTGCNAGNACNCCTGCTCAATTGGGTTACATNGCTGGATTACTCGAAGATAAATCTTGGATGGAGGAATACAAATCCAGAGTAGATTCTAGAAGACGCCTGTGTCTTGAACGGATTAGTAAAATCGACGGACTAGAGGTTGAAGAACCTGGAGGTGCATTTTACATGTTTATTCGTCTGAATGACAAAAAATGGAAAAATAATGACAAGGAATTTGTCTTAAATCTACTACACGAAGAGCACGTACTAGTTGTGCATGGTAGTGGTTTTTCAAAGGAAAAAGGAGCAGGTCATTTCCGCCTTGTTTACCTTGCAGATGAAGACACTCTAAACATTGCATTTGATAGAATAGAATCTTTTCTTGCTAGACATAAATAGTCAAAGGTGTATTGAACAATATCGATTTAGGTGAAATTATGCGGCGATATCTATTATACTCAATAATAGGGTTGTTTTTCGCTCCTTCAGTTAGTGCTCAAAATGTTGTAAATCCAGCAGAACTTACCCCCGATTTACTAATTCCAATTACTTTAGCATTAGCAATAGCCTTGGTTCTATGGAAATACATGATTCCAAGTCAATTATCAGGTTTGCAGGTTGGTTTTGAAATTGATGATGGTTTGTATGAAGTACACAGTTTAACTAGGGACAAAGACGATGTGAAAGATCTTTTGGGACTTCCAAAAGTCGGTTTTGGTATTGCTCTTTACATGATGACAATGACTGGTGTATTATTGCTAATAGCAGAACTAATATTCGATCCAGAGTCTTACTTTTTGCCTAATTTAATGTTAATGGGTCTGTTAGTTTTAATCCCTGTTATAATATCGCCTTGGGAGTCACTTAATGGCCAATTACTAGGTAGGAAAACCACCTTGGGCAAATCCAATAAATTAACTGCTTTTTCTAGAAGAATAATCACATTCTTGGGTCTTGTTGGTTGTTCACTAGCAACGTACCAATTTTTAATCCCACAAATAGATGAATCCCAACGCCCTTTGGTCTTAGCAATTTCTGGACTTGTATTTATGGGTCCAACAATCCTCGCATATGGAAGAATAATGGGTGCTTCATGGAATATGCTAATGATTGGTAAATTCCGTTCGTTTGTTGGTAAACCAAATCCAATAGATGCAACTAAACTTGGTTTCCTTGGTAGATTGTTTTCCTTAATTCTCGTATTATTCTTATTTACGATGCCAATTACAGCAATCAACGGCATCGTTACAGTTACACACATCATGCTAAATAATCCCGAGAATTCTCAAGAAGTCCTAAATTACGGTGGAATTATTGGACATGAAATATACTTACTAATTCAAGAAAATGAGTATCTTGCTAAATGGGAGGCTCTGAAAAGCCTTCCAGAAGTATTAGCTGCATATCTTTCTCTAAACATCGCTATCGTTGGATTAGCGTTCATTTTTGAGTTAATACGCAACTTGTATCTTGGAGGTCAGGCATTTGGTGGATTGGGAGGAGTACATCTTGCAACACCAAGGGAATTACGGTCTGAAGAACAAGCACAAGGAAAGGTTCTATACTTTGCATTTGCTGGATTTAGCGGATATACTGCTTTACTGTTAGTACTTGTTTGCTACAAAGAATTTGGCTCTTTAATGCCATTTATTGGCTGGTTAGAAAATCAAGGTTTTGATGAAGAAAACCGCCTTCTAGTAACCTGGATTTTTATCGCTGTTGGGCAAATTATCTTTTTGTTGACCTGGGTGCTCTCAGTTGCCAAATTTAATTCCTTACGTAACTTGAAGTTTGACCTAAACCCTGACGAAAGAAGAGAAGGTGCTATCATGTCAGGTGGTGGAAATTGGATGTTTGATTTAATAGATGAATCTGCCTTAAGTAATGATCTTGATGGATTGATTCGTTTCCAAAATCGACATGTTAGCGAAGATGAAGCCGTTGTACGAATGGCGAAAAGTCGAGCAAGAATGATTGAACAAGCATTGAGAGGTCTATGGCCAAGTGCAATAGAGGAGGCTAAAAAACTCCTTGCTCAATCTGGTGGAGATAATGATGAAGCAAGGATGATTATTGCTACTGGGCACATTGCTTGTAGGAGATTAGATGCTGCAAGACAGGCATTACATAATTTACAACAACCGGAGGGATATGATGAGCCTGAACTATTGACATTCATATGCGAATGGCTAGATCCTTGGCATGGAACAGTAGATGAAGATGACCTTTGGGATTGGGAGAACAATTCGTGTATTGACCACCTTAATGACATGATGGCCATGATAAAATCATGGTCTCCAGAACCTTCTGAAATGAATATTCATAACGATAGTTTAACAATTAATGCTAGATTATCGCATATAGCATTGTTAAGGCTGCAAAACAAACATAGTGAAGCATATTCTCTGGCATTAAAATTAGTAAAAGAGAATCCATTGATGGCTAAACCAAGAATAGCAGCAGCACTTTGTTTAATCGATAAAGGTGATTGGCACAGCGCTCTAAATGTACTAGAGGAACTGGAAGAAACCGACCCTCATGACCCAAGAGTTAAAGCACTTGCAAACATTCTCGGAAGACCAAAGTCTGATGATGACGAAATCTTAGAAATAGCTCTAACCAAAGCACCGACTAAACGTGCGAAGAGATGGATAGATGAAGCGCCAGTTAATCCTATTGCGGCTTTGATGCTGAAAAGTGGAGTTGACGAAGCATTGAATGCTAATTTCATGATTGCTTCATCTCAAGCAGTGCAAAAGAGAATGACGCCTAGGTATAGTTCAGGAATAATTTCCAATGTTTTTAATTGGGGAGTTTTAACTCCATTATGGTTGATTTTGGGAATATATGTTTCAAAAGAAATTGGATTGTTGGAAGGAATATCTATCGCAATCGGAACCTTTGCAATTCACCAAAATGCTAGACGCTTTAGGAAACAACAGGGTAAAGTTATCAAACATCGTGACCAGAAAGCAATGGTCTGGTATGCAAAAAGATTGAAGCGTCACAAGGTGAAACTGTCTCGAGAAGAGTTTCCAGTTGGAACACATTTACTTCTATCAGGACTCTTAGTTACAATTAATGGCATAGTCTATGATGTTGGTCTTCCAGGATGGATGACAGAATATATTCCCAAAGAAAGTGAACGTTCTTTGAAACCAAAACTTGTAAGAAGAGCAAAAGCGATTCGGAGATCAAAAGATTCTCGAATGTTGAATTTGTCACCTGGTTGGTGGCTAAAGCGTCCTAAAGAAGAAGGTGCTGAAATTCCAGCAATGGAGCGACTAATTGGACCTGTTGCATACCGAGGTCGACCTCAATTTATTCAGAGAAAAACAGGTAAGTCTGCAAGACCAATGGGCGGGTCAAGAAAGTCACGTAACATAATGTCAACCGATCTTCAAAGAAAAGGCATTCCTCACAATACAATTCGTTCAGAAAAGCAAATGAAAAGTTTAGGTGGGAATCAAAACAGGCCTTCTGGACCGAGAAGACCGAATTGAAATTTTGATTGGTAAGTCTCAAAGGCCGTATAGTATGTGTTTGATTTATGGCAGAGCATATGGGTTCATGGACACCAGATAAAAAAAATACAGATTTTGCAGATTTAGTAATCAGTGCAACCTCTGCTAGCGGTAATTTGTATCGCGAAGGTCTAGGCATGATAGCCAGCGAAAACATTGTATCGCCAATGGTTCAAAAGGTCGTTTGTAGCGACTTACATGGGAGATATGCAGAGGGTTTGCCATACAAACGATATTATCAAGGCTGTGGGGATTTCGATACTATTGAGGAACTGGGAATTAAGTTAGCAAAACAAGTTTTCAACGCTCCTTTTGCCAATATACAGTCTACAAGCGGAACGGTTTCAAATATTGCGACCCTGAAAGCACTAGCTAATCCGGGTGATTCTATAACAGCCGTTTCAACAGCAGACGGAGGGCACATTTCGCACGCCAGAATGGGTGCAGTTGGATTACGAGATCTAAATCTATCAACATATCCTTGGAATGAAGAAAGAATGGAGCCCGATATTGATGCATCAATTGATCTAATTAGGGAAATATCGCCAAAGATTGCATTATTTGGGCAGTCTGTTTTCTTATTCCCAACTCCGTTAAAGGAATTAGCTGATGCTGCACATGAAGTAGGTTCAACTGTAGTATATGATGGTGCTCACGTTCTAGGATTAATTGCTGGAGGTTGCTTCCAATCACCATTTGAAGAAGGAGCAGATGTTATGACCGGTTCATCGCACAAAACATTCCCCGGCCCTCAAGGAGGATTCATACTATCATCTAGTGAAGATGAAAAATTCCAACGTAGATTGAATAATGCTGTATTCCCCGGAACGTGTTCATCATATCACCTACACCATGTGGCTGGAAAGGTAATTGCATTGGCGGAATTTATGGAATACGGTCAAGAATTGTCCAAAAACACGGTAAAAAATGCACAAGCATTTGGTGCAGCATTGGCCGCTGAAGGGTTTGATGTTTTAGCTGAATCTAGAGGTTATACCGCTTCACATCAAGTCTTAACCCGCCATGGAGAACTTGACTCTGGTGCTGGTGCGAAAGCTGCGAAATTGCTTGAAGATGCTGGTATTATCACTAACATGAATATGTTGCCTGGTGACACTAAAGCAATGACGCCATCTGGTTTGAGATTGGGTGTACAAGAATTAACCAGAGTTGGTATGGGAACGGATGAAATGCAAGATATTGCAAGTTTTTATTCAAGGGTGTTACTGAAAGGCGAGGATCCAGCATATGTCAAAAATGATGTAAGGGAATTCAAATCTAATTACCAAGTGATTAGATATTGCTTTAACGAAGATGAAATTTCAGGTTATCCGTTGTGAAACCATGCCGATAATTGATGAAAATGATCAATCATTAGACAAGTATCTAATGAATGAAGTATCTAAGAAATTTTTTTCAGAACGCGGAATTATCTCAGATATTCACGGGTGGTCATGGTTACTATGGAGAAAAGACGAAATAGAATCATGGTGGAGAACTTTTGAAGAAATTATCAACCATCCTCTTGGACGGAAATTGTCTAATTCTGCATGTGACCAACACGAGATGATGGTTACAAACATAAATCCAGATTTTGGAAGATTTTTTGTTAAAAAGAAAAAAATAGACTACATCAAAAAATACTGGAAATCGAATGGATGGGGTGAACCTGATTTTTCAGACAATACCATAAAACTTGGCGGACTGAGTCCAATATTTTCCGGTTTCTTCCAAGCTGACCTAGAATGGCTTGCGGAAAAAAGATTCAAAGTTTTTTGGCAAGATGTTAATTCTGAACTAATCTCTATTAACGTAGAAGATAGTGAATCGAATATCCCTCCTCCAGATTTATCAATCGGTGAGTACATTTCAGAAAACCAACTACAAATTGATTTAGAAACCGGGTGGCGCATTGATGGGCAAAGGCATCATCTGCTGCCAACAGGATTATTCTCCCGGCTACAGAAATCATGTGTTGGATTTACTGCTAACATCGGAGCTGATGAAAGATTTGGCTGGCCGGAAATGGATGACATTTCTATAGCAATGGCAATCGCTGCAAGAAAAAATTTCATTATAGGAGAGGAATTATTCTTAGCCGCAAATGAAAACGGGTGGATGAGTAATATCAAGTCTATATTTTCAAAAAAAGGGTTAGGTAATCCTACTTCTGTAAAATATATTGATGATAACGGAGGAGTTTTGGTAAAGTTTGATACTTATCCAAATATTCCAATCTTGCTAGGTTCCTTGTCTGGTGCTTGGACTAGATGCGAAGGTAGACCTGCGAAAATTAATTTTCAAGAGAGAAATAGCATCTTAGAAATCACGATAGAAAGTAAACAAAATATCGCATGAGGCTTCTATTTCGATACCAAATTTTTGTAGCATCTATCGTCAAGGTTTAAGACTATGATTGAATTGGATTGGATAGCATTAGTGCAAAAGGTGGATTAGAATGTCAGTTTCACACAACCAAATGGCCTATGTTGCAATTGTATCAACCCTGATTTTTGGTTCCTTATTTGTGGGTGCTACGGGGTTCTTCCAAACCAGTGATGGTGTTGGTGATTATGAAACTGCAGCCACAGATGATATCATAGGAGACGGCTCCGATTCTGGCAAACAAGGAGACCGTGATTTTGATGGCTTACCTGATGCAGTGGAATCACAATACGGTACTGACCCGGATAATGAGGACACTGATGGCGATGGGATGCTTGATGGTTGGGAAGTTGATAATGGATTGAATCCGCTTGATAATGGAGAATCTGATGACGTAGAGAATGATCCAAGTGAAGCAGATGCTGATGATGCGGAAGTCCAAGAAGAAGATGATTCTTGGCCAAATCCNGANGATGGCCCNAATGGTGACCCNGANAGAGANGGTCTAATCAATTCAGTAGANGTNACAGANGGAACTAATCCTAGATTGGCTGACACTGATGGAGATGGNCTNAACGACAAATGGGAAGTAACTTACAAAAGAGAGGTAGCNCATCCAAATGGTAATTATACTCTATTCGATCCTTTGTCTGGTAATTATGATTGCTCGGAACTTACAGTTGGAATGAAAGAAATACTCGAGGATTATTTCACTGGCGATAATGGTTTGCCAAGTTGGGATAACATGGCTAATGCCCGAGATGAACATTCGTGTGACCAAGTTTTGGATTCTGATTCTGATGGATTGTTCAATCTTGAGGAAGAAGCATATGGCACAAATCCTAATTCACCTGACTCAGATGGTGATTTACTAACTGACATTCAAGAAATTTCCAATTCCACTATCCTTTATGCCAAAGACACTGGTCAGAATTGTGGTGTACCGTTGATTGACCCAGTCACAAGAGCTGCTCCGTTCTCATCTCAGTCTCTTGAATTTGGATTATCATGGTTCAAAGAAGACATGGATGGAGATGGCCAGAATAATGGTCCGTCAGATTGGGATACAGACGGTGACGGTATGCCTGATGGTTTCGAATTCTGTTATTCAATGATAAATGATCATCCTGCATATAATACGGCAGCAGCGACTGCAGGTTCGCAATTACTTGACCCAGCTAACAACTCTGACGGATATGGAGATTGGGACGAAGATGGAATGAACAATATCGAAGAATACCAAGTTGCTTGGACTTTTGGTGAAGAGAAATTCACATCACCTTGGCACAAGGATACAGATGAAGATGGCATGCCTGACGGCTGGGAAGCAAATAATGGCCTCGACCCAAGAGATGGTTCGAATGGTGATGAAGACCCAGATAGAGATGGATACGATGTTGATGGAGATGGTAGTGTGACATATGACCAACTTGAAAATACTGCTAAAGTGATTAACATCAACGTCGCAGAAGATGATTATGTTGATGCAAACGAGACAATTCTTACATTGCAAGTAATTTTGTCTGGAGGAAATCCAGTATCGGTTCCAATTAGAGCCCCAGTGAGTGGATATGTATATGCAATTCACGTGGACACTACAGACAACAAACTCATTGAAAGCAGATTAGATGTCATGGTTGAAATTGTCGAAGAAGAAGAAAGATTCACTAATTTGATGGAATACAACGCAAGAGATATCGATGGAGACGGAATTATCGATGGTCGTTCCACAGACCCATTGAATCCTGATACAGACGGAGACGGACTAAAAGATGGAATTGAAGTAATGGGTTGGGACATCCTTGTTGTTAACAGGGGAGTCCAGAATGTACACGTTACATCAGACCCAGGTTTGTGGGACACTGACGCAGATGGGCTATCTGACTTCAAAGAATTCAGCGGCGTATGCGACATGGGTTCCAATGCATCGAATGCAGACACTGACGGCGATGGTCTAGGTGACCAAGCAGAAGCGCTGAATGGTTTTGCATGGTATGGCGAAGCTTACTTCACCAGCCCATGCATGTATGACACAGACAACGATGGATTGGAAGATGGTGAAGAAGTAATTCTTGGCGCAGACAATTTCCTAACCCACGCAAACAATTCTGATACAGATGGAGATGGATTGATAGATGGTCATGAGGTTTTGTTCGTTCCTAGACCATACCAAAATCCTACAAATCCACTAATCAATGACACAGACGGAGACGGTATGCTTGACGGTTGGGAGATGCAAGTAGAGTCCATTGAAGATAACACAAAATCACATTCGTTATGGGTCGCTACAGATTTATGGCTTCCTCCAGGTTGTGATTCAATGGTTGAATGTGGTCTTGAATCCGGAGGTTACATGTGGAAAAATTGGCTTGGTGGATTCATCCTTGAAAAGAAATATGATGTTTATGAAATGAATTTAACGAATTTCATAGTTCCTAATAATCCACTTTGCAATGGCTGTAATGGCCGATGGGCTCTCGACCCGTCCGAAAATTCCCTCAAAGATGATACATATGACATCGATAATGACACATTGGCAAATGGTGCTGAAGCACCAGACCGATGGAATACTAATCCTGTAGATGATGATACAGATGGGGACTTGTTGCCAGATGGATGGGAAGTAAGATACTCAGAAGAGGCACTTAACATTGGTTTGTTTGACAATTCTACAAGCGCTGCTAATGGTGCCCGTGGTGTAATGGATCCATCGCTAAAGGATTCTGATGGAGATGGAACAGATGATGGGATGGAAGACCCGGATAACGATGGATTGAATCGTTCTGGATTGATTGCAAAGTATTGTCCTTCATACGATGATCCTACCTCAAGTAATTGCCATATTGACCCAGATACTCCTGACGGCAAAACTTTCTATGACAATTTGGAAAACTATACTAGTTACGAAGAATTTGTAAACGGTACAAATCCAATTCGAAATGATACTGATGGTGATGACTGGAACGATGGTCCAGAGGTGTATTACCAAGATCATGATGATGATGGAATGGCTACGGGATGGGAATACTACTTCAATTTCGACCCTTATGACGGTGCTGATAGAATGTTAGATACAGATGGTGATGGGCATATCAACTATTGTGAATACAAGTGGGATACTAATCCAAGAGACATCAACAGCTTCCCTACTCAAGGACAACTCTGCAGTGCATTTGAGGAGTAGTAAATGAATAAATTGTTACGGGCTAGCCTGATACTGGCTGCTGTAATGATGTTTATCATTCATTCAGAAAGTGCGGAAGCGTCATCTGAAGATGACAGAATCACTACCCAAATACCGAATGGGATTTGGATAAACGAAACTCTGAATATTTCTGGCTCCACCACCATAACCCCGCAAAATGCGAATTGGGTAATCTATAATGTTACAAATCCATATCTCGAATGGGAAGTAATTGCAAATGGCGATTACTTTTCATCTGTAGTGCCTGTCAGTGAAGGCATTTGGATTTGGAATCTGGAAGTTAATCTGACTGGAATTGATTGTACCTGTTGGCTTGAAATAAATCAACCATATGGCATGCAAAAGGAAATTCTTAACAGAGTTATTTTTGTTGGTAACGGTCCTCATGAGCCAATAATCTCAAGAAATCATGATTTGAATTTATTTATTGATGAAGATATAGAAATATCTGGTGAAGCCACATTATCAAGAGGTAATGTGCAAAACTCACAAATGAAGATACAATGGTGTTATTCACCTCAAGGTGCGTGTAATGGTACGCTCTCAGAATCTAATGTGGATGTAGATTGGGATGGATTAAATTACACTTTCAATATTAATGCATCAGAACTTAATTTGTTTGATGGTAAATGGAATTTAACATACTTTTTACAGGATGAATACTTGATGAACTCTCCGAATATATTCACAACTTTGTCTGTAGATCAAACCGATCCCGTTTCAGTTCTAATTGCACAGGAAAATGCTACAGAGGGGAGTGTCGTTTTAATTGATGGTAGTGGTTCCAGAGACGGAATTTGGGGTGACAATCTTCAAACACTTTGGTATATTACCAATCCCAATGGTTCAATTAGTGTGATAGATGGAACATCAACTCAAAAACTTACACATCAATTTAATCCTATGTACCCAGGGAATTATACAATAAGATTGGATGTTTTTGATGCAGTAGGAAGAACTTCAAGTACATCAGTGAATATATTAGTCACCAATCTTCCCCCTGATTTTGAACTCAGAATAGATGGACTAAATTCGTCTGAAAACTCGAATTGGCGTGTCTATCCTAATGAACAAATTGAACTGTCAGCGATAGTTTTCGATAGTCAGACAGATATTAACAGCATGTCATATCGCTGGTTTTTAGAGGATGAATTGATTTCCGAGGATTCAAATTTCAATTTGAGTTTATCAAAATTAGGAAGTTATACTCTAAAATTGGAGATTGAGGATAATGACGGTGAGATCGTTATACATGATTTACAAGTAATTGTTGAAGCAAAAGAACAAACTGACAATACATACACATTCGAAGTAATTTTTGTAATTTTTGTAATTTCTTTAGTTGGATTTATTCGTTTTTTTAGAAGTAAAAATCGGAAAATGAAAACCATTGATTTACCAAAGTGGAATGAGAATAACTGAGAATCAAGATTTGTATGTGAAATCGCCTTGTTTGGCAGCATTAAATCAAAGCACTGAAAAATTAAAGTTGACAGCGTATGGGTATGTGGGAAGACTCCTTGGCAGCAATCGGTGATGAGCCAGCAAGTATTTCTCTGGATGAATATGCATCTAGACAGAATAGATTGTTTGGACAACTTAAGGGCTCGGACCTCATTATCATCACAAATCCAAAAGAATCAGTTCGTTCAAATGATGTGCATTATCATTTCAGGTCTAGTTCAGATATGTTGTATCTTACAGGCTGGAAAGATCCCGAATCAACATTTTGTGCATATCAACGGGAAGGTAAGTGGATTAGGACACTATTTGTTCAGCCAAAGGATGTATTGAAAGAGATTTGGGAAGGTCGAAGACCAGGTATTGAAGGTGCAGTAGAGGAATGGCCTGTGGACGAGGCTTACTCTATTCATGATTTAGAGGAGAAACTTTCAGAGATGCTTGTACAATGTTCTCGTGTATTTGTCAAATTAGGAGTTGATGACACTGTTGATAAAGTTGTAGAAAATGAAGTCAAAAGAAATTCTAGGGAACGCCAGAAATTTGGCACTGGCCCAATGAGTATTGTAGATCCATCACCACTAGTTAACGAATTGAGGTTGAGAAAATCCGAATCTGAAATTGCACTTATGCGCCATTCAGCCAAAATAGCTAGTCAAGCCCACATACAGGCGATGTCTAACACAAAACCCGGAGTTGGTGAGTGGCAATTAGAAGGTATAATCGAAGGCCTCTTCAAGTATTGTAATACAGATGGGATTTCATATCCTTGTATCATAGGTAGTGGGGAAAATGCTACTATTTTGCATTATAACGTAAACAATGACACTTGCAATGATGGTGAGGTTATACTAATTGATGCTGGATGCGAATTTGATGGTTATGCTTCTGATATCACACGCTCATGGCCTGTAAATGGAAAATTTACTCCTGAACAGGCTGAAATTTACAATATTGTTCTTGATGCACAATTAGCAGCCATTGACAAATGCAGAGTTGGAAACCCATATGATGCACCACATAATGAAGCGAGAAAGGTATTAGCAGAGGGATTGATAAGAATTGGAGTTATCAAGCAATCTCTTGATGATGCATTATCGACAGATGGTGAATTGAGTAACTGGTACATGCATGGTACCGGTCATTGGCTAGGCTTAGATGTTCACGATGTTGGAGTTTACAGGCCAAATGATAAACCACGAGTTTTCGAAGAAGGAATGGTAATCACAGTCGAACCAGGGTTGTACTTTGGCGCTTGGAGGCCAGATGTCGATTGCCCTAAGAAATACTCAAATTTAGGTATCAGAATTGAAGATGATGTTCTTGTAACTATTCATGGTCCAGATGTGCTTTCAAGAGATTGCCCAAAAACAATTGCTGATATTGAAGCAATTGTTGGAAGAGCATGAGTGGTTAAAATGGATTGGAAAGAAATCCTCTCGGATATATCATCTTCCAATCGTCGTTTGACGGTCTCTGAAGCCGTTGAACTGTACACAAATGCGCCCATTCATTCATTAAGAGAAGCAGCACATAGAAAGCGAGTAACTATGAATGGAAGTAAGGAAGTAACGTATCTAATTGATAGAAATATCAATTATACTAACATCTGCACTATAAATTGCCAATTTTGTTCTTTTTACAGACCTCCCGGTCATAAAGAAACTTATACTCAGACAATTGATGAAATCAGTGCAAGGGTCGCAGAATTAGAAAACATAGAAGGTGTTAGAATTTTGATGCAAGGAGGAGTTAATCCTGATTTAGGAATCGAATACTACACAGAACTTCTAATGGAACTAAGAAAGAGGCATCCAAGTATAGATATTGATTGTTTTTCTCCTATCGAAATCGAAGGAATTGCTGAAGTTACTGGTCTTACGACATTAGAGGTACTCAGGGAACTGAAATCAGCTGGAATGCATGGATTACCTGGTGGCGGGGCTGAAATTTTAGTTGAAAATGTCAGAAAAGACGTATCTCCCAAAAAAGGTCACCCTGATAATTGGTTAAGAGTGATGGGAGAAGCTCAATCATTGGGTTTGATTACTAGCGCAACAAATGTATTCGGGTTTGGAGAATCCTATGAAGATAGAATTGAACACATGGATCGCATTCGCAATTTACAAGATTTTAGTATCGAAAATTATTCGATTGGATTTACTTCATTCATCGCATGGCCAGTTCAATTAGAGAATAATACCTATGGTAGGAGAAATCGAGGACGGAATAAAATTGAATTGGGTGCTGGCCCAACAGAATATCTTAGGCATGTTGCTATAAGTCGCCTGTTTTTCGATAATATACAACATATCCAAGCATCTTGGCCTACAATGGGCCTCTCTATCGCACAGATGGCACTACTTGGGGGTGCGGATGATGCAGGTTCAACTATGATGGAAGAGAATGTGGTATCTGCTTCTGGCACCGATAAAATGCAAGCAACTGAAATTGAACTGCAAGATACAATAGTTCGGGCGGGATTCACTCCAAGAAGGAGGAATTCTCGTTATCAATTACTAGATACTCCCAGTCCAGAGATTGGTTTAGAAGACATGCCCGCTCCGCCTCCAACTCAATTTTGAACATACCACACTAGCCAGATGTTTGCTCTAATTTGTCTGGAACCACCATTTGTGTCCTGCGGCACATATTCTTGGCCATTGAACAATCCCCTGTATTGTAGATTGTTTTCTGTCGAGTTGTCCACCCAATCTGTTATGTCATATGTCCATTGTTTGACATCTTGGCCAGCACACCATCCTGCTCTACCGAAAGGCCATGAACCGAATTGGTTAGCAACAACACCCCTGTCAACTTCTTTTTCACAGCCTTGATTATCTTTTACAATAGGGTGCCATTCATAGGTGTGATAGTTATTCAAGTAATAGTGATGTTCATGATCACAGAATTCTGCACAATTGGCTTGGTCTTGATTAAAACCATGCCCTGTAATAGTGGCAACAATTTTGACTCGGTAATATTCTTGTTCTGCAGTAAAATTATGTTGGCGTTTGTATTGAGTCTCGTTATTATATTGACCATTAAATTCCCCACCAGTGAAAACTTGTTGGCCAGCAAAGCTCCTTTCACCTTCCCCCCAATTGGAGAATAGTAGTTTTACCGTCATTTGTCCTTTATTTGCTCCTTGATATTTGAATGTCCTAATATCATCTTGTTCTAACATGAATAAGTATGGAGTAATGTCAGTAAGCCATCGGCCTTCTCTTCCATATGTTGTTATCCATCTCATGAATTCGGTTCCACACTTTGATGCATTGTCCCTATTACATATCTTCATGTAAGCAAGATAATCCCACTCATGGCAACCTCCATAGGAACTATCTGCTTTTTGATACCTATTTCTCCTATCTTCGCAGGCGTGTTCATGAAATACTTCGAGTGTGTCATAACTAGTGATATTGTTTGGAAGACTTATACTCACATTGCTGTATGTGGAAGTATAACCTGCACTCCATCCTCCACTATGCCATTCCTCATCCACTATTGTGACTACATCGACATTAGGGTCTGTTTCTCTTATTTCGACATCATATTCATAATTGTACATTCGGGCTTCATAAGCCCAGTGTGTTATGTCGTTGGTGGAACTTGTCCACGCATAGATTGAGCCAATTTCTCTTGCTCTTTGGAATCGGTCTATGCCGTAGTATAATGTGTTCCATCCATTAATCAAATCCCCAAGTCCACCTGTTGCTGTTGACATATCTTGATCGATGTAGTGAATCCTGTCCTGCCATTTGATTTCTTCATCAGGATTCAATGAAGCCAAAACTGCATTTTTCCTAGCAGTCACATCATTTCTGTATGAATTATCAAATGAGCCGTAAAATAGGTGAGCGTTATCTGGTAACTGTCGAATCATTGAACCAGGATTTTTAGACCAATCACCATTATTTCCATTTCCAGAAGAATCAGTATACTTGAATAAAAATATGTATACATCATTTCCGTTCCATTCGTTCTTGAATGACCATGTCCCATCTAATGTTGGTACTGCGAAATTAGCCACAGTGTCCATTCTAGCATTTCCATGGCCGTTTTCTTTCCAAGCCACAGGTAATTGGTTTACAGCACAACCCTCTGAATCAACTGTCCATTTCTCTTCTGTGTTTGAACAATTATCAATGTTTGAAAAAACACCGTCTCCATCGAGGTCGGCACATCCTAATGAATTGACTTGATTATTTGCAGGAGTTCCAGGGCATTGGTCATTGAAATCGGATACTCCGTCATTATCAGAATCACGTTCTGTTGCATCACATCCGTTCTCATCGACATCAGTGGCATTCAGCGGGGTTCTAGAACACAAATCCAAAACCACTCCGGTTTCATTAACATCATTTACACCATCTGAATCGTCGTCAGCATCTTCTGTAGAATCATGACATCCGTCTCCATCATAATCATACTCAGGAATACTATCCCAGTTCATATAACCTCTCCAACAATCATCATTGACATCTAAAACATTGTCATTGTCATCATCAAAATCTTCAGTGAGGTCTCTGCAACCATCGTTATCATAATCAGAGTACGATTTTGATTCCCAATTTAACTCTCCTCGTGGGCACTCATCGTTCACGTCAAGAACACCATCGTTGTCATCGTCATCATCTTGCAAATTATCTGAGCAACCATCCCTGTCGTGGTCTGTGGTTTCATTACTTATCCAACCTAATTCTGATAAACAATCATCATCAAAGTCAGGTAAAAAATCACCGTCGTCATCAATATCTTCCGTCAAGTCTTCGCAACCATCTCTATCATAATCGGTATCAACTGTTGAAGTCCATCCCTCTTCTTCTCCCATTCCGTCAGGACATCTATCCGCATCATTTTGGATTCCATCACCATCAGTATCTATTTGATTCGATACGATAATTTGAATTAATTTAGAATCGTAAGATTTTGTCCATATGCCACATGTTGTTGAGATAGTAATTTCTCGATTTTGTTCTACTATTCCGAGTGATATAATGAATTCACCATTAGTCTCTATGGAGTATGTTGTAGATTCAACAATAAGATTACAAGATTCTATATTGCTATGAGAAACGCTACCAGTTATCATAACATCCTTGATTTCATTCAACTCAATAATGGGTTGCGTTGTAATGACGGCATCCCCTTCTTCAGGGATCTTGACCATAAATAGAGATTCACTAATTAGAGGATCATCAAAACTTTCGACGAATGCTTTGGCAATAACCAGCCACTCACCAGGTTCATCTGGGGACAATATAATCTGTAAATTTCCTTTATCCAAAATCATTGAATTATCTATGTTTCTTATACCACTAGGAGTTAATATATCATATGTTACCATAACTTCTGCATCAGTTGGACTAATATCGATATTTCCAGATATAATTACAATATCCCCTACATCCGCTATATTTGGATATTGATTAAGAGTAAATGAAGCTGTAATTTCATCACTTTCGTTGTCATTGCTTACTTCTTCAGTTACGGAATCTGATGATAAACAACCAGAAAGTAGCATCAAGATTACTAGGAAAGTCGCCTGAAACACTTGCCCCTTCATGGTTGCGCACTATAAGGCAAGCAAATGAATTCTTCTAAAGAATATCAGATTCTGTTCTACCATCCTGAATTATGAGATCAGGATTTACTATCTCGTTATCTGAATGTGATACGATTAATGGTTGAACCCACATTAAAGGGCCACCAGATTCCCTTTCAAATGTGATAATGCATTCCCAATGAACACGTATCAAGTCTCCATAGACAGTTCCAGGCCATTCGCCTTCTGGTGGGTCTAGAGTAAATTCCGAATCATCCAAGGTTATTTCATCTACACTTCCTGTACTCATTATTCTCATAGGTCTAAGAAACATACCACCTGGGACATCGTGCCGTTCCATGGGTGCGTCTTCCCCCATTCCTGTTCCGTCATCAAGGCCTTCCTCCCAGTGATGTGGAAGAGCCGTTGTAAGGCCAGGTGGTGGTTGTCCATTTGGATCTAAATTTAACGCGGCAAATAATCGGTGTCGAGCAGGTGGTAAAACTCCTACACGCCACGTAATTTTCATTGATTTCGTTTCAATAGGCAGTTGGTCAAAAATCACTTTACCCTTTAGATTTGAATCATTCTGAATTTCGTAAAATTCTATTTTTGGACTTTTTGGAGCATTCGAAAGGAACTCTTTTTGCCGAGTTAAATCACTTAAATTTGCTGCGACGCGTAGCACGATGGGTGTTATTAGAAGAGGGACAATAAAAACGGCTAAAACTGGATAATCTAGTAATCCAAGGCGAATTTTACCAGTTCCAAAAGTAGGAATTCCCAAAGACCCTTGAAGAGGTGCTGTGAATAGATAAAACAAAGTAGTCATCATTATTATTACTGCGATGTTGATGAACTTTCTTGCCTTTGAGTGGATGGGATTTGGAAGTATATACCATCCTGTCCTTTGTTTTTCAATAGCGGTTGGAATTTCACCATGATAATCTGAGTCAAATTGATAATCGCCTTCAACAATTCGTTCTACAAGCCATGAATTTTCATTTCCCAATTTGAATGGTGGAACAACATTACCTTTGAGTTCGAAAGAATTCTCTGCAATTGGGATTTCCTCTGGATTCATCTTTGATGATTCAAAGGGAGGATACCTGACACGATGTCTAACCTTAACCATGTTATCCCTCATGCAAATAGTAACTTAACGCCGGCTCTAAGAGCTAACTTTCTAAATTCTGGAACCCTTTTCAGTAAGGCTAATCCTAATGGAACAGGATGCTCTATATCCCCTATTTCATTTATGAGTTCCAATATTTCCGGCCGATTGAACATCGCAAAGTGAGAATCTAATTCTTCGTCGTCAGGAATCGTAACTAACAAATCTCGTAAAGCTCTCGCACGGTCTAAATCTTTGCTAAGAGATTTGTATGGTTTGCATACCTTTGCTAAATTACTTGACTTCAATTTATCTTCTGAGATACATTTTGACAATTTTTCAATGATTGCTTCAACTTGCCTGAACCCAGGTCCAATACCTCCACCTGTTGTTGGTTTTGCCATTCCAGCAGCATCTCCGATTACCATCACTCTATCTTTGAAGGGTTTTCTAATCAAGCCACAAGGAACTGGACCACAATATCGAGATATCTCTTTGACATCTGCAAACCTGTCCTTCCATAATTCATGACTTATGAGAGAATTATAGCATTGTTCCATGCTCTTACCGTCCAAAAGATCAGCTTTCGACCATATTCCAATTCTATGAGTAGAGTCACCCGTTGGTATCACCCATGCAAAAAAACCAGGTGCAATATTTCTTCCAGTATACATCTCTAGCCAGTTATCTTTTCCTTCTAATCCCTGAACATCCGCTTGGAAACCAATCATCATTTCCTTTGGTCGACCCATTCGGAATTTCCTTCTTGTCCATGAGTGTGCACCATCTGCTCCAACTAATAATTGACATTTTAAATTAACAATCTCACCATCATGGTCAACTGTAAGATTTACGTTTTCATTAGTAATTTCAGCATCTACTGGTTTCGATTTTAGCCAAAGGTGAGAACCTGCTTCCATAGCTTGCCTTACAACTCCTTGGTCGAATTTTTTCCTACAAACAACGTGTGTTCTTATTACCTCATCATTTCCTACCGGAACTTGAATTCCAGATGGTGAGTGCATCAATGCACCATTAATGTCTTGCAATATCGTATCTTGTAGATTAACAGCTTGCATTGCAGGAGGGTTAACTAGTCCAGCACATTGGAATGGTCTACCTATTTCCGAGTGTTCTTCAATCATTAGTGTACTAATTCCTCTTGATGATAACTCGGTAGCCAATCTGCCTCCAACAGGCCCAGCCCCTATGATTACCACTTGGTACATTAGTACGCCGTGAAGTTTCTCCATTGTCAAGGTTGTGTAAATTTATTTCTTGGCAAAGCGATATCCAATCGATTCATTGGCTTTCATGTACAATATTGCAGTAAATGGTTTGCCAGATTTTTTTGATACAAAATCGTCAAAAGGACCGATTTTCTTGTTCTCAATCATTTCTTTTGCTTCTGACCTTGTGATTTCTCTTTTGCTCATCTCTCTAGCAATTGAGATTTTACATCCGCTTGTATTGGACTCAGACTGGTAATGTGTCGGAGTTTCAATGACACCAACATTATGCTTTGGACATACACCAACTATTCCTTCCACTACCTCAAATTTCTTTGCATCTGGGGATATTGCTCTAGGCAGGAATTCGAATGTAGTTTTGACGTCACCAAGAACTAAGTATGCAGAAAACGGTTGATTCCTCCTTGATGTAAAGTCCTCAATTAATTCGGATTTTCCTTCAGTGAGAATTCGTTTAGCAGTTTCTTTACCAATTTCTCTTTTACAAATTACTCTTCCAATGCCACGGAATTTACAATCTTCACCGTCGCAAGAGTAGAATGAAGCGCCTATTCTGATGTTACCACTTTCACATTTTGGGCACTCACATAGGATTTCATCATCTTCTCCTACGGCATTGTCAGCATTCCCTCCAACCGATATGCCGGTTTTCACCAATTTCACATCAGCTTCGTATGTTTCTCCACTCATGGAATAGAAACCATGCAAATTCTTTACTTCTTTTTGCTCTAGCAATTTAGTTACAGTGGTTCGATCGAACCAACGGCCACTCGAATCCTTCCAAATTACGAAAGGACATCCTGAATCGCGACCCTTATTTTCTTCACAAATATATGACATTACGGTTTCTTTCATTCCCGCATTACATTCAGGACAACAACCGACACTATTTTCATGAACGTAAAACTGATTTCTATCATGGTTTCTAATAGATTCAACCAATTCATTTGCTAAAGAGGATATTGTTTCCATGTATTCTGAACGGGTGACGTTTCCTTTTTGGACTCCTGATAATTTCGATTCCATTTCTCCTGTTAGGTCGGCAGATGTTATCCACTCGACTGGAATTCTTCGAAGCATATCAATTAATCTAATTCCATGCGGATTTGCTCTTATTGAGCCACCCTTTCCTCTTGAAATGAACTCTCTTGAAATCAATTTTTCAATTGTTTCAGCCCTAGTAGCAGGAGTTCCAAGGCCTTTATCCTTCATTGCTGCAGATAAATCCTCATCGTCAATGTCCTTTCCAGCATTTTCCATGAGTCGTAACAGACCGGCCTCTTTCAGCCTTCCAACAGGTTTGGTTTTTTCTTCTTTGAATTCATGATTTAAAATTTCAGCATCAATTGGGTTAGATTTCAATTCTCCCCAACCTTCCGGAAATTTTTGATTCTTTGGCCTAACAGCCCTCCAGCCCGGATCTTTGATATTTCTTGCTTCTTTGATGAATTCCTGTCCACTCTTACTCGCAATTCTTTTTTGAACAGTCCATATTGCTTCTGGATGGAATGAAGCAAGGAATTGTCTAGATATCAAATCATAGAGTTTAGCAGCATCACTTGAAAGATTACTGTCAGGTAATTTTCCAGTTGGGATTATTGCAAAGTGATCTGAAACTTTAGAGTTGTCAAAATTTCTTTTTGAATTTTTTAAACCATTATCGACTAAAAATTTTGAATGTGGTTCAAGAGAATCCTGTGCTCCAAGTTGCCTGACAATTTTCGATATTTCTTCTAACATGTCCTCTGGCAAGTGCCGGGAATCGGTACGTGGATATGTTGTCAGCTTGTATGTGTCATACAATTCTTGAGCAACAGATAATGTTCTTCTTGCCGACCATGACCACATGTTATTTGCTTCTCTTTGCAAACTTGTTAAATCAAAATTCAAAGGAGGTTTCTCTTTGCTTTCTTTATTTTTCTGCTGAACCGAAAACTTACCTTTGGATGCCAAGATTTTTTCTACAGTTTCTTTTTCAGAAATATCGGTAATTCTGTGAGATTTTAGTTCAGGCCTTGCTGGATCGTCTTTATGACCTACTCGCTCCCATCTCGCAGACCATTCAGCATCATCTGCTGCAAATTTAGCTTCCAAACTCCAAAAAGGTTCTGGATTGTGCGACAAAATTTTCATCTCATGGTCTACAATCATTCCTAGTGTGGCAGTTTGTACTCTGCCCAAAGAGAGTGATTTCTTGTCCCTCCTCCCAACTCTAAGTAAGGTTGAGGCAACACGAGACCCGTTCATACCAATTATCCAATCTGCTTCGGCTCTTGATTCAGCAGCGTCCTTTAGGTCGTTATAATCATTTGAACTTTTTCGATTATCCCAAGCGTTCTGGATAGCATCTTTTGTCATAGATTGCAACCACATTCTTGATGATGGCACCTTAATCTTGGCATGTTGCACGATTCTTCTAAAAATTAGTTCACCTTCTCTTGCAGCGTCACAGGCGTTCACAACTTCAGTACAAGTTTTTGCAGTTATTATTTTCTTGATTGCTGTAAGTTGTTTTTTGTTTGAACCCCTCCCCCCAATTGGTTTTAATTGAAATTCGCTGGGAATAAAAGGTAATTTGTCCAAACTTTTATGCCAGTTTTTGAAAGATTCATCATACTCTTCTGGTGTTCGCAACTCCAACAAATGTCCAACAGCCCAAGTAACAATAATCTCATCCGATTCCCAATGTGTATCCATTTTTTTCTTCACATTGAGAGTATGTGCTATGTCGGCGGCAACACTAGGTTTTTCGGCGATAATTACCGCTGGCATGTTTCTAAGGGGGAAAACCGGCGATACTTGAAGTCTCGTTTTGATTGGTTTTGTCACAGTTACTTTAGTAACTGTAGAAAAAACATATTCTAAATTCCACTCATTTTTTTTCTACGGAGGACTTCATTCCATTCCCCCTCTGCACCCGGGCCTCCACAGCCCACACAACCAGGATAACCCGCTTGGAGTAATTCAACCACCTGTTCCTCAAAGTCAGACCAGGTTGCTTCCGGCACCCAACATGTTGCAATGTCTGGCTCTAAACCACCGATTTGAAAAAGTCCTTCAGATGACAGAATTCCTGTGTTTATAATTGGTAATTCTAATCTTTCAGGAATGTAGTCTGAAATTAATTGAACTATATTGTGCGCGTCACTTTCATGTTCTTTTGGAACACGCATATTGCATCCTTCTGTTCTAAGGAATCTACGAGCGGCTTCTCTCAGCGATGGCCACCTTAGGTCATTTATCTGCACATATCAATCCAGGTTTGGGCAAGATTTGAAGAATACGGCTTTCAGGGTTAGAATCATGGGGATCGGGTACAAACTTTTTGCACGCCCGATTCTTGCTCTGCAAGACAGTGAGAAAGCACACAAGAGATCTCTGATTGGGCTAAGATTATTTGCTTGGACATTTATCGGGAGAATGTTACTTAGGATACTTTACAAACCAAAAAATATAGATTCAGAATTGTTTGAATTAAATTTTAACAATCCACTTGGATTAGCGGCAGGTATGGACAAAAAAGCCGAAGCGATGATTGGTTGGGAAACACTTGGTTTTGGTTTTATTGAGATAGGTGGAGTTACTGAGCAAAAACAAAATGGAAATCCCAGACCCAGAATGTTCCGTGACGGAAAAAATCTTGCATTGGTGAATAGAATGGGTTTCAATAATCCTGGAAGCGTTGAAATGAGTGAGCATCTAAAAACTGTGAAAAAACCTTCAGTTCCAGTTTTCCTCAATCTTGGTAAATCCAAGACCACAAGTCTTGAAGATGCGCATTTTGATTATGCCAAAACAGTTGAAAGATGTTTCGAATATGTCGATGGTTTTGTCATTAATGTTTCATCACCAAACACACCGAACCTTAGGGAATTACAGAAAGACGATGACCTTGCAAGAATAATACTCGAAGTTCAAAAATATTCAGGAGAAAAACCAGTATTAGTAAAGATATCACCCGACTTGGAAGATATGCAGATAAAATCCATTGTTGACACAGCAAAGGGTTTAGGTTGTGCTGGTATAGTTGCAACGAATACAACAGTATCAAGACCCAACAATAACGGTATAATGGCTGAAACTGGTGGATTATCAGGTGAACCACTAAAATCTCGATCAACAGAAGTTATTCGCCTGATTGCAGACCATACCGACGGCCAGTGGCCTATAATCGGGGTTGGTGGAATCTCATCTGCTTCTGATGCATATGACAAGATATCAAATGGGGCTTGCTTAGTACAAATCTATTCATCATTAGTATTCGAAGGGCCAGCTGTCATCAAACAAATCGTTAATGGCTTAGACAAGAGAATGAAAAAAGAAGGAATAGCAAGTTTACCCGATTTAATTGGCTCGGCGAGGTCGTGATTTATGTTAACTCACAGAACACGATTACTCTTGATTGGGGGAATTCTTACAGTTGCTTTAGGTGCAACCTTGTTGTTACAAACACCAGAAGCAACAAGATCAATAGATGAGGTAATGGAATCACCAAGTAAACTGGAAGGAAAAGAAATCGCAATTCGAGGCGAAGTTCTCGATTACAGTATAGATGAATTTAATTCAACCTTCATCATTCATGGTGAGGATTCTCAATTGCTTGTTGATTTCAGCCAAGCTAGTGTTTCAAACGGTTTAGATAACAACAGGACTGTGTATGCCGAAGGAGTTTTGGTTTACTCAGACGGAATTTGGATATTTGAGGCCGAAGTAATCAAGACTAGTTGTCCGTCAAAATATGAAGAAGCCGAATAATAGTTCATTCGGTGGGTTCAAAATGGTAAGGCCTTACGGCGTGATGGGATAGGAGGGGAGTTTGCGTGCCCTCTTCCGCAAATCGCATATGGCGGTCCGAAAGCCAAGGGGCGGCTCAGCCGGCTCATGGATTCCTACAGGCGGACGTTGATGTCTCGCCCCCACGTGACTCGGGTGTCACGAACCGAAGCCGGAAGGAATCGGGAAATGGATAACCGGGGGAACAGGTCAGGCCGGGAACGGAGCAGCCCTACCTGGGGCCATGGGTGCCGTGGGGATACGGGATGGAGAAAGTCTGTAGATTTGGTTCATGGGTACGAGATTCCACCTTTGGAATTCCCACCTCCTCCAGAAGCAAAATCAATGCTCTAATTTGTTGTATTTATCTACACTCGGATAAACAAAACTATGTATCCTGGCCTACAAATTGATAAACATGGATACGGTTGTACTTGCGACTTTTTGGTTTTCTTCTGTTGCGATTTTCCCATTATGGATTATGATGTGGTTTTTCCCGAAGCACGCTAATACAAAAAAAATTGTTGGAGATTTGCGATTCAGCATGCTACCTCTAGCGATTTCTTATGCCATATTACTAACACCAAACATACTGAATGTTTTGATCACGCTTGGCTCTAAAATGCCTACTCCAGAAATAGTGATAGACTTATTTTCAGATGAACAAATGATTATTCTTGCTTGGCTTCACTTTTTGGTGATGGACACTTTTGCGGGCAGATATGTTTGGTTACGCATGGTTGAGAAGGATAAACCAATCTACCATTCTATGCCCGTATTGTTTCTTTGTATGATGGTTGCCCCTATTGGCTTAGCTCTCGGCGTATTGACTACGACAAGCAATGGTGAGTACAAATTGGACTAGATGTCGAATACAACATCAGCGTACCATCCTGGTCCTTCAAATGTTGGAATCTCCGGCCATTCTGAAGAAATTATTTCACCAACTCCAATTTTACGAAATGAAAATTCATGAGAAGTTACGGCCTTTATTTCAATTTCCATTTGAACTTCGGATTTTGGGATTGTCGAAACTTGCGCCTGGATTTTGTTATCTCTTATTATTGGCTGGCAATCGATTAAAAAAACATCATTGACTTCCAAATGAAAGAGAACTTCATCTAACCATTTGATTACCAATATTTCAATGTCACCATCATGATTAACCTCCCATTGTTGGGTATTCCTAGTCACAGAATTAGTATCTTGATCTTTCTCAATTAAAATAGATTGCATACCTAAGGTAAGTTCCCTTAACAGATCATTTTGATTAAGTCCAAAAGCCCTTATTCCAATATCTGCGGTTGTAGGTCGCTGCCAATAACTCACTAATTCACCTCTGTGATATTTGTAGGCTCCAAGCGATTTCTCCAAGCCTATTGGCTAAGTCTCTTGCTGTTAATGTGAAATTTTGGGTTCCACTCATAATACATTCACATGCAGCATTTGCCAGATGAGCAATGTCCTTTACGGTAATTCCTAAATTAACCCCAGCCGCAACAGCAACAGCGGCAGCATCTATGATGCCAATTACGCCTCTTGGCTCTGCTAATGTACATGGAACGGATATTACTTCCTCATCCTTTGTGTACACTGTTACTCCATGTTCTCCTTGAACAACCATCAGATGCCCCCATTCATTTTCCTTGATTAACATCTTAGCGGCTTCAGAAGAGTCATTGAACGCCAATCTTTTTGCCATCAAATCCAGACCACGCGTTTGGAAAATTACCCAATCTGCTCCAAAAGTTCGATGTAATCCGGTTAATTTAGGGTCACATATTACTGGAACATTTGCTAATTTTGCTGTTTTTATTAACCTCAACGCATTTTCATCAGTAACGACTCCCTGTCCATAATCTGAGATAATTAAGACATCGGAATCTGGTATTTCTGAAACGGCCTTGTCGGTCAAAGAATTCAAAACTTCAGTATCTATGTGAGTATCATCTTCAATGTCCCATCGTAGTAATAATTGCTGATTTGAAATTAGATATTCTCTCCCTGCGATTAATCTTGTTTTAACAGTTGTAGTTCTTCCATCTAATTCGATAATCCCAGAGCAGTTTACATGCTCATCCTTCAGAGCGCACAATATTGCCTTTCCAGATTCATCTCCTCCAATAACTCCGAAAAGTTTTGAATCTAATCCAATATTTCCAAGACCTCTGGCTACGTGTGCAGCTGCACCAACGTCATCATATCGCTTTGTTTCTTTTAGGACAGGAACTGGCGCCCTAGAATTAAGGTCATTTGCGTAACCATGTATGTATCTGTCTAGCATTATATCTCCCACCAAAACCACATTACCTGATAGATTTTTGACGCTAGTCTGTAATCCAGTTAGCCTGTCATGTGTTTCATGTTGTTCGTCGTTCATTCCCATGTTTTCACCAATCAATTTTTACTGTCTAATAATTCTGCTAATAATGACGCATGTATCGATTCAGATATACCTAAGCTTTCTCTTAATGTTGCTAACATAGCGTCTTCATCGCTTGTTATCATGCCATCATTCAAGGCTGTAATAAGTGTATTTTTGTATGTTTTAGTCGCTTCATCCAATATCGGTTCTTTCTTAGCATCAGATAACAACTTTCGATGAGTTTCATCATCGATTCCAAATGAATCACGCATAGTTTTCAATAATGCAATTTCATCATCAACGATCTCACCATCAATCAATGCCTGTCTCAACATATCAAGGTAAACCTCCTCAGGAGGGGGAGCATTTTGTGTTTTACGTGCTTCTTCTGAAATCCTTTTCACACGTTTAGGATGCATCCCAATAAAATCAACAACTTCGTTTAGCAAATATTGCTCATCCCTTGTTATTTTGCCATCTTCCCAAGCTCTAGCAAATAATCTTCTAACAAGATTTTCGCCCGCTTGAGCATCTAGCGATGCAGTTCCCTCCGGATTAGATATCGGAGATGTTACTGGATTATCATGAAATACAAGACCTTCATCTAAGTGTGAGAGTAATTCTAATGTAAATTGCCCACCTTTTCTTAGGGTTCCTAAAACAACCTTATCCCCATCTTTGAATACAGTGATTGAGAGGACTTTTTCTCGAATATTTCCTGCTCGCTTCAATCCTTTTGGAGTGAGTCCATACACCATTCTTCTTTGCTTAGCACCAGGGACGTGACGTTGATTCGAAATCAACTCCTCATTTTTCTCGAGTCTCTTTAATGTCCTTGGAACATGTTTCCTTTGAACATGAACGGCAGCGGATATACCAGCTTGAGTTATCGCAGGGGGTGCTTCCCAATGTCCTTCAGGCAGTGGGTTATCGAATAAATGCAACAGAGTCCTTTCCTCTGTTGTCATCGTTCCGAGATATCCATCTACCATGGTCTCACTGATACGATGTAAGAGGGGGAGGCACATAAGAGTGGTCGCCTACGGCAAACCATGGCAGGGGGGAGAAAGAGCAAACCAAGGGTCAGAAACAAACGTCCTATTGGATTGAAAAATGCAGACTCTACCTCAAGGAAAATTCCAGTACCTGAAAAATTAGAAAATGGCTGGT
Source organism: Methanobacteriota archaeon (assembly GCA_002707335.2). Taxonomy (GTDB): domain Archaea; phylum Thermoplasmatota; class Poseidoniia; order Poseidoniales; family Poseidoniaceae; genus MGIIa-K1. The sequence goes on from PAMN02000055.1 coordinate 51,109, forward strand.
TTGTCAAAGAACCAGTTGCTGGTAGACTGTATCAAAAATCTGCAATCGGCGTTCCAACTGAAGGTGGGATTGTAATTAATGATGAAGAATTAATGTTTTGCCATTGGCATAGACATTTGCCTTTACCGGAAAATTGGCTTGAAAACAAATTGAATTCTGAACCGAATTTTGTTCACCAAATCGTGGCATATGATACAATAAGAAGTTCTGGGGACAAATTGGTCAGCAAAGATGGAGTTTGGCATCTTTGGAATAGAGAACATCATCCCTCGAATAGTATTCATGCTTCTGAAGTCAAATGGTTCAGGTCTAAAGATAAATTCGATTTAGACTCAATTATTGATTGGACTGTAAGTCTAAAAGATTCTGTTAATTCTGATATAGCCATTGTAGATGAGGAAATGGATGTTACAATGTATAGGGTTAGCGTAGTTGACCCAAGTGGGGAACTTATCCCGTCTACCAAAGATAATCACCCAAATCTAGGTGTTGAACATTTATCAAGAGTCTTCTACCGAGACGATGAAATAGATTGGATGAATGATTCGCAAAGTAGCGTAACCGAATTATTTTCTGAATTGAATTCTAGAGGTTTACTCGTCCGTCCAGGTTTCAAATATGGCTGTAGGTGGCGTGTTTATTCAACTCCAATTGAACAAGACCACGCTCCGTGGTTAATGCAAATGTCCGAAGACGTTTCATCTAACTGGGAAGGTGTGTGTTTATCTGTAAGGCTCGCGGAAGGCGTCAATAAAAGTTGGGTCATCGCTTTCAAGCGGGACGGTTGGAACTTTATCCAATTCCGAAGACACTTGCCTGGTAGATGAGTCTATTCCTAAAATTACCCATAAAGATGCCAATAATAGCGCTACAGGAACTAATACTGCAGGTTCATTCCATTCGTTGAATTTTTTATCTTCATCTATCGCATTTAATTCTACATCGATGTAATAATTCTCTCCAGAATCAGTCGCTAATACAACTTGCCCTCGAATTAGCATATTTTCAACAAGTAAATCCCCGGGATCAATCTTCAATTCAATCACAGAGCCATGGCTGATTAATTGAACCTGTTCTGTGGTTGCAACTCTAGATAAGGCGCCTTCTACACCTACTATCCATGTCTCTTGGCTACTGCCAAATGCCTTAACGGGAATTTTGACAACAGATGATTTATCATAAGGTATATCGGATTCAAAATCATACTCGATTGGAACATTACCGAGAATTTCGAAATTATGTCTGAGGTTAATTGGAGTTCCAGAATCACATTCGATAGTTCCTGAAATTACACCGATTACACCAACAACTCCACTTTCTTGAAATGTGATTTTATTATTTTCAACAGTAATTGTTCTACCATCAGAACTAGTTAGATAATATTCTGGACTACTACAACCTCCATATGTTGTGCTCAATATTGAAAATTCTATTGACCCATCGGGAGTTAGAACAGAAGTATAGTCCGGGAAATCAACATCCGCTAAATGCCCGCAATTTTCAGACTCAAATTCAATGCTAACATTGGTTCCGTTCACATTTACTGTTCCTACCCAATCAACTAAAATGCCATCACGGTTTCTAATTTCAATTCCCTCGTATCCAAATTTATCTCCATCCCAATAAAGGTCGGATTGCTCTCCTTCGTTCGCACTTGTCACTAAATCTTGATTGCCGTCAGCTTCCAGTACGATTAACCAAGGTTTATCTGGATGAGAATTTACTAAATTATCCTCAACAGAACCTACATTCAGATCTTGTTGCATTACTAAAATCCCATTTCCAGGAAGGCGAGAATCAAAGCCATAGTCGCTACGATATTCAATCCAAATAAATTCATTATCAGCGATTGGAATTTTGAGAGACTTGCCTCCTTCAGATAGCCCGATTAATTCTACTTCAGGTCCTGAACATGATTCCCCTGGCAACCAATTTAGATTCATCAATTGATATCTGTCCACTCCTATTAATTCCATAGTTGGTGACGTCGGTAGAGCAGGCCAAGCACCGTTTCCATTCCAATTCCCACTAGCCATTATGTCCCAATTGCCAACACCTTTCCATGATTGCGTAACAGTTGTAGATTCAACAGGATAAAGGTCTGCTGCGCCAAACTGGTGGTACATTTCATGAATTATCGTTCCAAAATTATTCGAATTATATTGACTTGCGATACTGTAATAGGCCAATTGCATGTTATTTGGAAGTTCTACTACATTTTCAGCCATTGAGAAGTGAGACCAAATACGCGCTGATGAGCCTCCTCCGTCTTCTTGAGGTTTTACGCAATGAAGTATTAAGAATCTATCAACCCATCCATCTTCATTCAAATCGAACATCTCCCAATCTACTTCATCTGAGACAGCAGTGGCGACTTCCTCAGCCAATGTATGTGGATCTACGCCGTTTCTTCCTACATCGTTTTGGCCATTAGCATCATGTCCATAATCTGCCATTCCATAATTCGTTGTAACTATTCTATCATGGTAAAAGATTTCTAGACTGCTATTTGAGTGCACACTTTGATTGAAATATTTAGCAGCAGATTGGTCGATCAGTGTTGATGCTCTTTGTTGATTACAATTTGATGATTCAGTCTGGTCTGGGAAGTCGATTAACACAACAAACCATTTCTCTTCCTCCTGCACCTCAACAATCTCTCCAATTTTTTCTTCGCTTGGCTTTATGGAATTACTTTCCACCCATTCGTTAATTGCTTCACCATTAATGAATCCACCAATTGCCATGAAGGCAAAAAGCAGAGCCAATGGCCAGGCTATTATGGGTCGCATTGCTATTACTGAAGTGTTAATTGTGTATCAATCAATTGCTAATATCAGTCAAAGAGATTCCATTTTTTTTAATTGTATCGAGAAGATTTAGCGTAGGTGATTGAATCCATACCTCTGTAGGTTGCAAAATCAGTCCAAAAATAAGTTCATCAGAATATTTTACATTCGTAATTTTATATTTTGATAAAACATTCAAACATCTTTCAATCATTTGATTTTCACTCCATGGATCTGTCAATAACGCCATTGCCATTTCGCCATCGACATTAGAATTGATTGTGTGCAAGTTACTCAAATAAGCAAGAGATAATGTTTGGTAATCACAACCAAGGAATCTAAGATTATCGAGGAATTCTGGAGGAAATGACTCTATCACACAACCAGAGAAAACTACCTTGCTTACATTAAATCTGTTGACAGAATCTATGATTGAGTTTTGCTCACTAACGCTGCGACATACCGAGTCAAATGACATTATACCCATTCCTGACAATGGCTCAACACTTGGTGAGGTTCCGCAACAACTACAATTAGCGTATAGGATTCTGTGTTCTTTCCCTTCATTGTCTAATAAATCTCTCAACCCATATCCAATCGGCATTGGTTTTCTAAATTGTTTAAAACCAATTAACTCAACAAATCCTGTGGCTAACACAGTCAAAGTCACGAATAATCCTGGGAGGGAATTTGGCAAGATCAGCCAGATTAGCATTAGCATCATACCGTGAACTCTTAGCCTCCACCATTCTGAATTTCCTTCCCACAGTAGCCCCATTTTTCCAGAAATGATTATCACACTTGAAGCTGCTAGAATGAGAATTAATGTCCAGGTAATAGCGATAGAAATTTTCAACATTTCTGCAGCATCGTATCTACCCACTAAGCCAGTATCTTCATTGAAGGAATGTCCATATTCGTACAAATTCGGAAGTAATGATGTAGATGTATAATACAATGTCATTATGGATAAAATCCATATCACAAACATCCAACTTACTAAGGCTGTTCTCTCACTTGGCAACAAACCACTTTTTCCAAATGAATAAATTTGCATTATGATAAACGGACCAGCGGTAAAAATTGCTAGTAATCCTGCAGACAACCATCTAGTTCCTGCCCATTCTTCTGGAGAGAAAATATTCACACAAGAGCCATCACAAGGATCTAATTTAGTCAGTAAATGATTGAGAATTTGATCGATTGATAATGACCAAATCCCAGTTAGGATTACGACTAAAACGACGATAGTGCTAATTCGGCGAAACAATTCGTCTAAGTGAGATTGAAATGAATCTTTGACATCTGACGGCAGATGCAAATCATTCATGTTATCATACCTGGTCTTCTGGTTTTGCCTCTGCTCTTGCCTGAACAACTGTTCGGTATACGCCGAATATTGACCATAACATTAGCATAGCAATTACTAGATTGTAACCCCAAGGTAGTCCTGAATCTATACCCCAACCTAGTCCAATCGCAATACCAATTGCCAAAACGCCTCTTCTGATTCCTTGAGGAACTGCTAGACTCTTATCCAAATGAGGTGGCCCTCCACCAAACTTTCTCTCGTAAAACTCACCTTGAATCACAGCTGCTACGATAATGATTGAAAGGGTGGTCCAAAAGTATAGGTTTCCTTGTGTAAAGTAACCATCAGCAATATCTGCTTGTCTTTCAGCCTCAATCTCTTCTGCAGTCTTCTGACCAAACAATGAATCATAATCTCCAACACTTATCGTCCTTAGATTAGAATCTTCATCTGGAGTTGATGTGCCTGGTGCACTTATCATGAAAGACAATGTAGTCCAATGGTCACCTGCATCTGCATTTTCACTTCCATCAACAATGTTTCCTGCAAGTGCGAAATTGATGTCACCAATGTCTTCTGCTGGTGAAGTCCATGGAATAACCCAGTCATTACCGACTGCATTTTGTGATACCGCTCCACCGGAATCTTCGACGTATATTGTTCCGTCAACTATAGTGAAATTTCCAGCACCGTAATCCCAAATCATGAAACCTCCAGCGTTATAGGTGGAATGTGCCAGTGAGATTGTGAAGTTATATTGGGTATTAACTTCGTAAACGCGAGGTACACCAGATACAGACAATATGATTTCAGATGATGGTGCGTTGCCCGCTCCATGACAAATACANCCTTCTTCTGGAACAATGTTGTTATTTTGNATCCAAGGNGGTCCCTCAGACCATCCAATAGCAGGTCCTGCAAGCAAAATTGACAGGGTTGCCACCAGGATGAACGAGAATCTCCTTGACATTGGTTTAGCCGACTTGAAATTCCCTATTGAATATTGTCACAATATGCAGTTCTGCAAAATATGTTTCACAAATCCTTAATTGCATTATTCAGGTCTGTCATCATTGCTTTTCCGTCACCAAATAACATCATTGTTTTATCTTCATAGAACAAATCATTGTCGACTCCAGCATATCCTACTGAAAGGCTTCTCTTAATGATAACAACCGTTCTTGCTTGGTCAGCATCTATGATTGGCATTCCTGCTAATGGGCCCTCTCCACTTCTTGCAGCAGGGTTACATGTATCATTAGCACCAATTACCAATGCCATGTCACATTCTGGGAACTCAGGATTAATTTCATCCATCTCAATAAGCTGATCATATGGGACGTTTGCTTCAGCCAGCAACACGTTCATGTGACCAGGCATTCTTCCCGCTACCGGATGGATTGCATATTTTACTTCAGTGTCAAACTTTTCTGATACTAAGTCTGCAAACTCTTTGACCTGATGTTGACACTGGCTTACCGCCATNCCATATCCTGGAACTATGATTATCTTTTGAGCGCCATCCGCCATCATTGCGACTTCTTCTGGATCGCTTCCTACCTTGGTTCTNGTTAAGGACTGNTTTTCNCTTCCTCCAAATGATTTGAATAATACATCCCCTAGTGTTCGATTCATAGCCTTACACATGATAAATGTGAGAATCAAACCAGAAGCACCAACTAAACTTCCAGCAACGATTAACACGCTATTTCCTATTATGAAGCCAGTGAACGCAGCAGCAATTCCAGATAAGGAATTGAGTAGTGAGACTACAACCGGCATATCTGCTCCGCCAATTGGTAACACGATTATTATACCAAGAATAAATGATATGATAATTATCAACCACATGTATAATTCACTGGTTTGGTTGTTAATTTGTAGNCCGATTAGAACAATGACTGCGAAGAACATGAACCCCTTGATAGGATTTAACCATGATGGNCCCCAAGTTGGAGTCTTGTACCATTTTCCGAATATTTCAACTCCACCCTTTAACTTATACATTGCTAAAAGCGAACCACTAAGTGTCATCCACCCTACTAATGCAGACAATCCTGCGGCTGTGTAAATTACTCCTAAATCTAGTCCGACAGGTAATTTGTCACCTTCGTAGATGTATTTCCAGCTTTCTGACAATGCGACAAGAGCAGATGCTGCTCCACCAAAACCATTGAACAAAGCAACCATTTCTGGCATACCTGTCATTTCAACCTTAACTGCCATAATATAACCAATAATGGAACCAATTGCAATTCCTCCAACAATTATTCCCCAATGTATTCCATGTTCGTTGTTGAAATGAATTGATAGCAGTGTAGTAATAACTGCAACTGCCATTCCAGCCATGCCGTACATATTACCTAAAGGTGCAGTCTTTGGATGCCCCAATTTCTTCAATCCAAAAATGAATAGAGCGGCAGAGATAAGATAACCAAATTCAATCCACTGATACGCTTCGTCCATATCAAGCCCTCCTGTTTTTCTTGCCGGCAATCATATTCAACATTCGATTGGTTACGGCAAATCCACCAACAATGTTGATCATAGCGAGGACTATTGCACAAAATGCAAGAATATTCGAAGTCATGTAATCGCCACTTGAACTGGCAACTTTAGCACCGATTATTGCCCCAACTACGCTGATTCCCGATATGGCATTTGCACCACTCATCAGTGGAGTGTGCAACATCGATGGAACTTTTGTAATCAGTTCAAAACCTAAGAAAATAGCTAAAACAAATAATGTTATTGACCCAATTAATAGCGCAGGCGTAATCATAGAATCCCTCCTAATCTGGTTTGCTTTGGATGTAGTTTCCCGTCACTACAGAGGAGAACTCCTCCCATTCCAGGGACATGGAAATCATTTCCTTCGGGTGCTCCGACTAGAATATCATCTTCCTCGGAAATTTGGAAACCAGTCTCTTTGTCTACAAGGCTGGTGATGAATGTAGTCAAGTTGTTTGAGTAAAGCATCGATGCAGTATTTGCAAGTGTTCCGGGAAGGTTTGAGGTTCCAACAACAATTACTCCATTGTCGGTAATGTGAATTTCTCCAGCCTTGGTTAATTCACAATTGCCTCCAACATCAGCATTCATATCGACAACAACAGCTCCAGATTTGAAATTTTTAATTGCTGTTGCAGGCACTGTAATAGGAGCAGGCCTTCCAAAAATACGTGCAGTTGTTACTATAATATCTGCATCACTTGCTACTTCACAAACTGTATCATTCACTTTCTGAATAAATTCTGGTGTCAGTGGTTTTGCATATCCCGCTTCGTCCTCAAAGTCATCCATTCCGTCGACTTCGATAAATCGCCCACCAACAGATTCGATTTGTTCAGCAGCAGACTTCCTTACATCAGAAGCATAAACAACTGCTCCGAGTCTCTTTGCGGTAGCAATCGCTTGAAGTCCAGCAACTCCAGAGCCCATAATTACTACCTTTGCTGGGCGTACTGTTCCTGCTGATGTAGTCATCATTGGAATTCCACGTGGAACTTCAGCAGCCCCTAATAGTACTGCCTTGTATCCTGCTAGGTTATCTTGGCTAGAGTTTACATCCATTGACTGTGCTCTTGAAAGTCGTCTAGGAATCATGTCCATACTCATTAGAGTGATGCCACTATCAATACATGACTTGACTTTTTCAGGATGACGGAATGGATCAGCGACACAGGCTACGATTTGACCTTTCGATAATTCTGATGCCTCTGGCATTCGAATTGAAATTATAATTTCACACGACATTACATCTGACCTTTTTCCAACAGTTGCTCCAGCGTCAGAGTACTCACTATCAGAGTAATTTGCTGCCACTCCTGCACCACTTTCAACCAAAACTTCGAATCCAGCTTTATGCAATTTTTTCATGCTTCCAGGAACTATTGAAACTCGAGTTTCACCCTCGGGTTCCATTGGTACTCCAATCTTCATTTTATCACCTTCTTGTGCAACACAATGCACGCGATGATTGTGCCCACCTGAATCCGGTTCTTGAACGACTCGGTCAAAATTCCGAAATTCGATGTTGTAAATTACACCGTCTATCCTTATGGATGGGCTTTTGCTGCGGATGAATGTCGGAGTGTTTCAAATGACATCGGGACGAAGAAAAATTGCAGTTATTGGAGCAGGAAATGTTGGTGCAACATGTGCTTTTGTGTTAGCACAAATGAAAGTTGCAGATATTGTTTTATTGGATATTTTTGAAGGATTTGCCAAGGGCAAGGCTCTGGACATGAGTCAGAATAGCAACGTATTGAATTATGATGGAACTATTACGGGAACTGCCGATTATAATGACATTGCAGGAAGCGATGTTGTTGTTGTAACTAGTG
>PAMN02000012.1 GCA_002707335.2 Methanobacteriota archaeon
TTTTGATGCGAAAATAGAGTATGCTAGAACACCTATAGAGAACGCATCGGGATGGTCTAACAACACCACAACTATGACAAGTGTATGTGATGAATTACTGGATGAATTTAGTGAGTTTAATGACTGCACTCTAGTTCTAGGTAGACAAGGAATACATAGCGGTGGTTTATTCAACGCTGAGTTCGTTATTGCTCAGCCCCTAGAGATGAAATCGATTTCAGATAACGAAAATCCATTATGGGAAACTATGAGATTTGATTACCCTGAAGCAGATGCAAATGGTCCTCCAATATCAGACAAACGAGCAATTAGATTCCTGGGGCCAGGAGCTTTTGATGGAGAACTAGCAGATAGATTAGGCGCTAACATAATATCAGGACTAGGTGAATGGCCGTCCCCAGAAAACATGGCTAATACCTCAAATGGCACTTATGGTATTATTCTTCCATCAAATATCGCAAGTGAAGCACAAGCGGAAGTTGGCGACGTACTAGATGAATTGACATTTGCTTATGTTGTCGACGAATCTACTCTTATTGAAGGAAATATCAACGAAGACAATTGTGCTGGCGAAATTACACCTGAGAATAATGAAATGATCTATTGCAGAATGTCGATGAGTGTAAAGAATTTGACAGTTATGGGAATTTACGAGCCATGGGATTTCGGCAATCCAACATTACCATTCAACCCTATTTTTACTACATGGAAAGCGCTAGATGAACAACAGCGTCAAACTCTAATGGATAACGACCACATGTATCTTGGAGTAACAATTGACAGAGGACAATTACCAACAACATCTACTGATGATGCTGCGGAGTGGTTAGAAGATTTAGGAACCAGAGTGCAAAATGGTAATTATACCGACGAAGGAGTTGAATTGTACTATACTGACATCGTGAGTGGAACAATTCTGTTCTTGGAGATTTTCCTTGGTCTTATCCAGATATTTGATTACATCATCATGATTCCAATCGTGATTTTGTCAATTTCTGTTCTCATCTATGGTCTTGTCTTATCTTTAGAACAACGGCGAAGAGAAGTGAGTATTCATCGGGTGATAGGAGCAGATGGAGGAAGTCTGCAAGGTATGGTTTTACTCGAATTGTTTGTGATGTCATCAGTGGCTTGGTTGATTGGTTATGTTCTTGCTTTACTAGCAGTTCCTATCGTTTTATCCGCTGTAGGATTCATGGAATTCAGAACTGGTGATTTTGATGTAAATCCGACTTTAGGAATCGGTTCTACGCTTTTCACAGCCATCACTACATTAGGATTAGCAATGATTTTTGGTAGAGGTCGCACTCGTGAATTTATAGAATTGGAAATCGAAGAAGGTGTTCGAAAAACTACAAAGAAGGCGGAGCCAAAGAGATGGTTACACTGGACTGCTTTCATCTTCGGAATGATTGCTGTAATAGATTCATGGATGGAAATGAATGGTAGTGAGGATGGTTTAAATTCAAACTTCTTCATTGAAGGATTACTAGGTATATTTGGACCATTTGGACTTTGGCTTGGTGGTGCATTATTGCTTGGAAGAATAGGTGCAAAAGGCCCTCAAATTATGCAGTTGCTGTTTGGCCGAAGCCCTATTTTGAAGGACGTAAAGCGCGGCCTCAAAGGTTCAGGTTCCACAGAATCTGTTAACCGCCTTGCTGTAATTATGCTGCTTACACTTTCCATTGTAACACTCGCTGCAGTCCAAGGATATACGGGAACATTGGTAGATGAAAAAACTGCAGATGCAAATGTAGGTTCTGACCTACAAATTGAAATGGAATCTAACGTTAATGAAGCAACTTTGCTTTCATTTATGAGTCAATTTACCGACAGTGAAACGACACCTATTGCAACATCTGTTCCTGAAATAAGTCTAGCAGATACACAAGGAGGAGATAAATTGCAAACCTTCGTTCTGTTTGATGACAATGATGAGGTTCTCAAATGGAGTGAGCAATCAATACCTGGTGACGACATTGATGCTGCTATGAAAGCATATAGAAACGGAGGTTTCAGCGCCGGCAGAGACGCTGCTTACTCATTGAGATTACCGGGTTCTGACAGAGGAGGGGACGAAAATAAACTGGATGATGTTTTATTGAAACCAAGTGATTCAAAGTCAGAAGAAATCACATTTGTGTGGGAGGATATTGAATTCAATTTCTCATCTGGAGGTAGTAACGAATCAGACCCATTAGTTTTATTCGGACAATATACTAGATTGATGAATGGTGATTGGTCAGATCTTGATTTATCAGGACAAACCCTTGAGGGTAGAAACCTTAGCCTTGTTGATTTAAGCAACACTTCATTTGCAAACTCTGATTTGTCTGAAACTAACCTGAGTGAATCAATATTGCTTAACGTAAACCTTAGCAACACAGACCTTACAGGAGCGAATTTGAATAATACAATCATTGTTAATTTTGAAGGTGGAGATTTAGAGGGAACTGATTTCACTGATGCTAATTTGAGAGGTGCATTTGGTCTGTTCGACCTTTCCTCTGCAATCCTTTCGAATACTATCTGTCCTGATGGCACGAATAGTGACGACACTTTGTGTGCTTCAGGCTCAACAGACTTACCACCACCACTTGCTGCTGAATTATTTTTAGCAGATACAAGAGTTGTTCTAATTGTAACGCCATATACCACATCAATGTATTACATGGGAGTCCATGAATACATACCTGGAGTTGGTGCCGCAACTATCGATTCTGCAGTAATTATCGGCGAGGCATCTTGGAGAGAATTAGTACAAAGTGATGCTGATAACTATAGTTCGAAAACCTGGATAGTTAGAGTAGATGGCGTTACAGGTGTAGATTTAGAATCATTGGCTTCTCAAATAGAAGCAAATGCCAGTGTAGCAAGCGTTCTTGATTGGTCTACGGCACACAAGGAAGTTGAACGAAACGGCGGACTCATATTCGGAACGCCGGGGTTGTTATCTCTACAATTCGTTGTTGCGAGTGTTGCAGCAGTAGCATCTAGCTTCGTATTCTTGTCACTCGTACTGAGCCAAAGACAAAAGGAGTTAGCTGTATTACAGGCTATTGGAGCATCCCCTAATCAAATCATTAGGCTAGTACTTTTCGAGATTCTTTCTATAGTAATTGTCTCAATGGCACTGGGAATTGTCCTAGGGGTAGGACTTGCATTATCATTCAATGGATTCTTCGATATCTTCGGATTTATATTCCAAATATTTGGAGGTTCATCTACGGTCATAGATAGGACTCTTGTCTATCCATGGACGCAGATTATTCTAGTATCATTAGCTGTATTTGCTGCAGTAGTTGTAGCACTGCTTGTAACGACTAGAAAGGCATTGAAATCTGACTTGTCTAGTGTATTGAAGGGGGAGTGAAAATGGCGGATACAATATTAGAAGCTGAAGGCTTGTACCATGTTTATGAATCCAAGGCTGAAGATGGAAATGTCGTGGCATTAAGAGGATTACATATCAACATGAAAGAAGGTGAAGCAATCGCTGTTGTCGGTCCTTCTGGTTCTGGAAAATCTACCTTGATGAAGTGTTTAGGCGGTTTGATGAAACCCAGTGCAGGTTCAGTTACCTTGGTAAACAAAAACATGACAAGATTAACTGGTCATGAATTAGTTGAATTACGTCAAAAAACGGTTTCCTTCATTTTCCAGGAAGGTAACCTACTCCCCGATCTAAATGCTCGAGACAACGTTGCCCAGCCTCTGAGGCATCAAGGAGTTAAGTCGAAAAAGGCTCTTGCAATTGCCGACCAAATGCTAACTAGACTAGGTATGGCACACAGAGTTCACGCAATGCCTTCCATGCTAAGTGGAGGAGAACAACAGCGTGTTGCAATAGCAAGAGCGCTTATCACTCAGCCAAGATTAATTTTAGCAGATGAGCCAACAGGTGCACTAGACCCTGTCACTAGCAGAGAAGTGCTCGCCTTGTTCAAAGACCTACATGAAAATGATGGAGTTTCATTCCTACTTGTTACACACTCCAAAGAAGTTGCAGCTTTTGCTGATAGGTCATTAGAATTACGAGATGGTAGGTTCGTTGCAGAACACGGAGAAAATGTCGATGTGGAAGACCTTAGCAGGGATAGGGAATTGATTGTCGATGATACAGGTACAGTCACATTACCGCCTGACATACTTGTCAGATTGGGAGGGGCAGGAAGATATACAGTTGGAAACTTGTCAAGTGGATATATCTCATTGCAGGGAGAGTCTGTTGAATCTCTCGGCAAGATGGTACTTGCCCAAACTTGCCCAGCATGTAAGCACGAATATGGAGATAGTGATGACCAGATGTGCCCCTCTTGTGGATCATCAAGACCAATGGTGGAGGCAAAATCATGAATTTTTTTCGAATCAGTGGGATATTAGAAACAATTTCAACAATTTCATTATTTTTCATTGCAATGCCACTAAAGTATATTGGTGGCAACGAAATATTGGTAAAGATAATTGGTCCAATACATGGTGGTCTATTCATCCTGTATGTTGTCTTAGTTTACTGGGAACAGAGACAAGGACGGATTTCTGCCAACTTAGCAATATTAGCCATGGCAGCAGCGATTCCACCAGGAGGCCCTATCTGGGTCGAACGGAAATACATGAATTCAGATAATGAAAAAGAAGTTTCAAACTGATTTCATTATTTTGATCCGAAGGTCAAGTTCCTGAACCAGGAAGTCCAGCTTTTCTTAGCGAAAATACCGTTTCTGTATTTCTGTCTGTCCATTACTTCTTCAACCCAGGTTTCTAGTGCGTGATCCATTTTTCTCACCTAGTTTATTTTATGCACCGATAATATAAGGGATTTTGGGTGTATTGTTTACACTAAGTGTATATAGAAACACTTAAACTCGACGCGATTTTTCTACAGATTTCTGATTTGTTTTTTTCATTAAACCCTTCCACTGAGGAGGAATTAATGCTATCCAAAACATAGTGTAGTAGCCGAAAGGCAACTATGGAGCCCACGATTCCACCCTTTCTTGCATAGACAGTGTATAATATGCAACTACATATCCGTTGGTTTGAAAACAGATTGTGATTTCGCTAAGTTGATGGACCCCCTCCTAAAGTCGAAGTTGCAAAAGCAACGTTACCACATTGTTGGAGATCACGGCGGGGTCAAAATATGCCACTGGACCAAGGAATCTCTACTTAGAGACAGGCAATGCTACAAAGGTAAATTCTACGGGGTTGCAAGTCATAACTGTATGCAGATGTCTCCCGTAGTAGACCAATGTAATCTAGCATGTTCCTATTGCTGGAGAGAGCCACACATGGATTCCCTTGAATTATCTGATCAAGACCCTCTAGAGATGCTTTATGAGTCTGTTAGAGCCCAAAGGAGACTACTTTCTGGGTTTGGTGGAAATCCCAAAGTACCAAGAGAAAAGTTTCTTGATGCACAAAACCCAAAGCATGTTGCAATTTCACTCAATGGGGAGCCTACGCTATACAAGCGCCTATCAGAATACATGGAACTTTGTCACTCTCACGGTATGACAACAATGTTAGTCACCAACGGAACACTGCCTAAAGTTATTGAAAAACTGGATACTCTACCAACTCAATTGTATGTATCCGTTGATGCTCCTAATAAGGAAGTGTTTGATGAGATATGCAGGCCAAAATGGAATGCTGCAGCTTGGGATAAATTCGAACAAACGATTGACCTTTTGCCAAGCCTTGACACTCGGATTGTCTGCCGTCACACTTTGATCAAAGGCAAAAATATGAATCAGGAACACATTCCACAATATGCCGCTTTAGACAACCGTGCCGATCCTGATTGGATAGAATGTAAGGGATATGTGCATGTTGGAAATTCTAGAGAAAACCTTACCTCTGAAAATATGCCTTTCCACGACGACATATTGGAATTTTCAAATGCATTAGCGCCACTCACTGACAGGAAACTATTGGATGATTCACCGCCAAGTAGAGTTGCTCTCGTCGGAAAAGAAATTGTACCAATTCCACTTCCAGAAGCGACAATGTTCTTCCCCGAAGATTTGGGTGTGGCTGACCCTGTAAAACATCTCAAAGTCATTCAATAGGTGGTTTGTTGCGTAAAATCTTAATTGCCAGAGGAGGTAAAATGTCCTCATTCTCCGGCTTAGGAAGTACACATAAACATCATTTAGATTCTCTGAAAAGTGGTTCGCTGAAAGGATATAAAGTCAACGAAGTTCACGAATACGAGAGATCTGGAAACCCTCTCTCGAGAATATGGAAAAGATGGTTTAGTGGGCCTAAAAATGTTGCATTAATGTCAAAAAATAACGATATTACGCATATTACTGACCAAGAACAGGCAATTCTTTGCCCGGTTGATGGTAAATCTGTTATTACAATTCATGACTTATTCCATGTATTTCCTTTCGAACATGATGGAGTCAAGATAGGTGACAATTCCCCTTCATTAATTAGAAAAAGAGACCTCAAAAAAATAAAACAAGGTATCCAAAGGGCTTCAATGTTAATTTGTATCTCAAAATATACCCAAATTGAGTGTGAGATGAGATTTCCCGGAATCCCTACTGCATATGTTCCACACGCGATTGATATCGAGAAATATTCCATTAAGACCACCAGGCCACATTGGTTTAGCGAAGGGAAAAACCTCTTGATTATAGGTAGTGAAGAAGAAAGAAAGAGAGTTGATTTTGCAATCAAGGTATGTGGAGGATTAGATGTTACTCTGCATAAGATTGGGGCAGAATCCTCTGAAAAATCTAAGAAAAAATTGTGTTCTCTTGCCATGAAATCTAATTGTAAATTAAATTGGGTTGGAAGATTAGAAACGGATGAAATGATTGCTGCTCTACAACATGCAGACGCTCTTTTGTTCCCTTCTGTTGCAGAAGGATTCGGCCTCCCCCCATTAGAAGCATATGCTTCTGGAACAATTGCCCTAGTTGCGGATGCTCCTGCTCACAACGAAATACCTCTCGAGGAACATATACTTCCAGTAAATGATGTTGAAGCGTGGAGGAATGCGATAAGTAATCTTCAGCCCAATCCTGATGCAGTAAGACATAGAGCCAATGAATTCTCGAAAGAAAAGTGGTCAGAAAGGATGAAAATTGCTTATGACTCGTTATTTTAGCCTTGTATATACAGCCGTTTAATTCATGGAGGTGTTTGAAATGGCACCCAACATGCAGCCAATACACAAAGTAGCAATCATAGGCGCCGGCAACATGGGTTCAGGTATTGCACAGAAAACTGCACAAGAAGAATTTGATGTCCAAATGGTTGACAGAGAGGAACAATGGGTAGAAAGAGGAAAGGCGATAATTTCCAATTTCCTGCAAGAAGCTGTCGAAAGAAGAATCTTCTCACCGCAACAAGTATCCGAAATCCAAGGAAGGATAACTGGCGTTGTAGGTACTGAAAATACAGCAGAAGATACTGATTTAGTAATCGAAGCCGTATTCGAAGATTTTGACATCAAAACTCAAGTCTTTAACGCATTAAATCAAGCGTGTGGAGAAAATACAATTCTCGCTTCAAACACCTCATCTTTGTCGGTTGACGAACTCGCACTTGCATCAGGTCGACCTGAGAAATTTGTCGGACTACACTTCTTCTATCATCCTGCAAAGAACAGGCTTGTAGAAGTTATTCCGGGAAAAACAACATCTGATGAGACAATAGCAAGAACAGTCCAATATTGTAGAGGTCTAGGAAAAGTAGTAATCTTATGCAAAGATAGACCTGGATTTGTTGTAAATAGGTTCTTTGTACCTTGGTTAAATGAGGCATGTCTTCTCCTACAAGAAGGAGTTGCGAGTGCTGCAGCAATCGATGCTGTTTCTATGAAAGCATTCAAGATCGGAATGGGGCCTTTTGCATTGATGAACTTGACCGGCCCCCCAATTGCTCTTCATTCAACAGATTACTTAGCCGAGCAATTGGCTACACCAAGATATGTTGGGGCTCAAAACCTCCGTGACATGGTTGAAGCAGGTGAACAATGGAATATCGGTGAAGACACTGAATGTTCAGATGAAGCAGCGGAAATAATTCGAAACAGGCTTCTAGGGCAGGTATTTGCAGTTGCAGGACAGATTGTTGATGAAGAAATTTGCTCCCTTGAAGATGTTGATAGAGGGGCAAAGGTAGGATTACGATGGGCAAGAGGTCCTTTCGAAATTGCAAATCGACTCGGAATCGATAATGCAAAAACAATGGCTGAAAATTACGCAAAACTCGCTGGATTTGAAACCCCAAGTGTTTGGGAAAGAAGCCAAGACTTTGTTTTCAATTACGTTGATTCGAGTATAGAAGATGGTATCGCTACGATTACAATCAACAGACCTGAAGCAATGAATGCATTGAACGAGACAGTTGTAGGCCAACTTTCAGATGTTATTGACATGGTGAACTCAGATTCTTCTGTTCATACAATCGTTCTGGATGGAGCAGGTAAAGCATTTATTGCTGGAGCAGATGTCAAATTCTTTGTTGATAAGTTGAGAGCAGATTCATTCCCAGATATTTACGACTTTACTGCTAACGGACACAGAGTCCTCAACATGTTAGAGAATTCTGAAAAGACTACCATCGCACTGACTACTGGACTTGCTCTTGGTGGCGGATTAGAACTAGCATTATCTTGTGATTATAGAATTGGTACAAGAAAAACTCAATTCAGATTCCCTGAAACAAATATTGGGATTTATCCAGGATTGGGAGGCACACAGAGACCGACTCGTATATGTGGAATTCCTTGCGCCAGATGGGCTATACTCGCTGGAAATTTCATGGATGCTCAAACTGCTTCAGATTTAGGTTTAGTCACTCACCTTGTAGGTGTAGCCGATGTTGATAATACAATTTCAGAGATATCTGCTAATGGTAAACCAGCTAACAAATATCCAGGTATGCCAGCAAACAGCGAATCGAAGATTGTGAAATTCGCTGAATCATTCTACAGTGATGACAACCTATCTTCCATACTTCAAGGACTATGTCCTGATGGATTTAATTCTGAAGATAAATTGGTTTCAAGACAATTAAAATCTCTATCAAGAACTGCGCCTATTGCTGTTTCATTAGCTAGCAATCTGATCAATCTCGCAGAAGATACTGATTTGGAAGAAGGCTTGAAATCTGAACTTGAAAGTCTTAGAACTATATTTTCAACAAATGATGCATTGGAAGGTTTAAGCGCATTAATTGAGGGTAGAAAAGCCACATATTCAAATTCATGATGGTGTTTTTCCTACACTATGTTTTATCACCGACATCTACTCCGAGGATTATGCCCGAGCCTCCTCTAGTTTTACCAAATCAAGTAATAGGGGACATTAAACAAAATATCGAGGCTACTATCGAAAATGGCGGCAATATTAGGGCTCAACTCGCAGAATTTTCTGGTAGTGCTCCATGGGATACAGATTGGGAAGTTGAAGCAGCTGTAGAAGCATTACATGTTTTTGGTAGTAGATGGACAATAGAAATCCTTTCGACATTGTATATTGCAGGTGCAAGAAGATTCAATCAACTGAAGTCTCTCCTTTCAGGAATTTCTTCAAGAACATTATCTGACAAACTCAAATTTCTAACCGATGAAGGTTTAGTTGAAAGAAAGGTAACTGATGGCCCTCCTGTTAGAGTAGATTACGTATTGTCTGAGCATGGAGTCACTTGTGGACGTCTACTTTCTCCTTTGGTTGCACACCTAAAGATACAAACAGGTTCTGTGAGAAGCAAATAATCGCACATCTGACCGAATCTATTACAAATGAGTTGCTATAATTTTAATCTATGGCACTAATCAAACAGTGGATAAGCCAGCGCCCTTGGCTCGCTGCTGGCATCACTGGTGCTACAGGTGGAATCTTAGGGCTTGGCGCCCAAATTGGGGCATTAGCATTCCCAAGAGGAACCGTAAATACAAAACTACGGGAACTTGAACATCCGCTGAGAAGAAGAATCCTATTTACTCTCGAAAAAAATCCAGGACTTTGTTATAGAGAGTTGCAATCAAATCTGTCTGCAGCAAACGGCACATTAAGACACCATCTTGATGTATTATCAAGTAGAAAATCCATTACAATAATTTCAGTTAACGGAAGAACTTGTTACTTTGCAGGCGCTCCTAGCCAGGTAGAGGTCCTAAGGGGCATGAAGGTTGGGGAGAATGAGGCTGCAAGACAAATGCCAATTGGATTATCTCTTGTTCAGAAAACAATTGTTGAGGATATTAAAGTGAATGGAATACCAAGGTCACAGGCTGCACTTGCCAGACGTATTGGTAGATCTAGAGCATCCGTTCACTCTGCGGTTCAAGTTCTAAGGAGAAGAGGAATACTTAGAGAAGATCGAATTGAACTCGCACCGCATCTGTCTGATTCTGATTTATGGATTGGAAACAGAAAGATTGACTATGAATGGTCCGATGACCGAAGATGAATCAATAATCGTCTCTAGAGAGGCATTTATTGCGCATTGTTCAAAACCCTTCAACTATCGGAACGTGTCATGTTCGATTTGCGTCTCGAAGAAATTCCATTACCTGCAGGTAAGAAGGATAGAGACAATCTAATTTCTTGGCTTATCGACACATTATGCCTACACAGAAGACGTGAAGATTCGGCATCAGATGAATTAGGGACCTTTTCCCCAATTCATAGAATTCTTAGTGAACATTTACTCAAATTTCCAGATAAAGGGTTTGAAACAAGGGAATTAGCTGAAGAACTAGGATTAACGCCTGCTGCAATCCATCACCATTTTGCAAGACTTGTGTCTGCAGGAATAATATCTACAACTTCAGGAAAAGGATGGAAAATATACTACCTCGTAGGAGGTTCAATTACAAATGCGATTGAAAATATGAAGTCGCGCTCAACGATTATTCACAAACAGAGAATAAAGATACTCGATGACCTGTGGAATAGAGGTAAGAAAACAACAATGAAAATAGAACTCCCACCTGATGGAAAACCGAGTGCTCTAATCAGAATAAAAGAATGGGGTCCATTGCTTGAAAATGAAAACGACATTTCTAGATTTATGGCCGACATAGGTTTGTTAGGAGAAAGACCTGGAAGAGAAAATAAATCAGATTCTCTTTCGGTGAAGGTCTTTCAAATGCTACTAAATTCAGGCTCACCAATTTCGATTGATGAAGCAGCAGAAGAATGCGAAGGCCCGAAACCAAGAGTTGGTAGAATACTTGAGAGGTTTCGTGGCACGGGAATGGTTGAAAGAGTTGCAAGAACCGACCGGCTATCGACTGCATTATGGTCTGCAATGACTACACAACATATGCGGAGAGGAGAAGATTGGCTACTAAAGAAAGGTGGTTTCCAAAGACTTTCAGTTCCAAACTCAATTCTAAAGCACCTCAAGAATAATACTTGTTCTCCAGAAATAATTTCAAGAACACTAAAGTCACTTGAACCAAGAGATCAGATGTTACTTCTCAACCTCCTTGGAGGCAGATTACCGCTTGGATACCGGTTGGTTGGAACTACTGTTGATTTACTAAAAAGAAAATCTATTGATGATTTAGAAAGAATATTTAGGAGAATAGAAAGAGTTGGTAAAACACTTTCTGAACTAGAAAATCAATAATTTGATTTCAGTATGACTCAAGATATTCACTTGTTGCGGCAGCAAATTCCTCTCTACTTGTTTTGCCGTGCATTATGGATCTGATGTGTTTGGCATTTGGTAAACCCTTAGTGAATGAAACCGCATGCCCACGCATTGATTTTATGTTCAAACCTGTTGTCTGTCTTGCCAATTCAATATATCGATTCCAACACCATCTTCTAGTAGCAAATTGTTTTTCAACATCATCAAGTGAATTCCAATTACCTTCGAAACTTTTGATCCATGGCAATTCATCCTCTGCCATCCAACCCAATCCTACCTTGATTTCACCGAAAACAGACGGTCTGCCAATCGCTCCACGACCAATCATCAATCCTGAAGCATGAGTTTTCTCGAGACACGCTGTTGCAGATGAAGAATCAACAACATCTCCATTTGCAATGACAGGAACTTCAACAGAATCTACTACTTGAGAGATATACTCCCAATCTGCAACTCCTGAATATCGCTGTTTCAATGTTCGACCATGGACGCATAGCCTTTGTACTCCAACCTGTTCTAAATCTTGGCATATTTCCTTTGCGTTGAAACTATCAGGTCCTGTACCAAGACGCATTTTGGCCGTAACTGGAATTTTCACACGGTTCACTACTTCCTCACACATGGATACTAGGTTCTGAGGTTCTCCCATCAGGGCAGCACCAGCACAAATTTTCGTGACCTTGGGAGCTGGGCAACCGAAATTTAAATCGATGATATCCGCACTATCTTCCAGAAGTCCAGCCGCTTTTGCCATATCTTCGGTTACTCCTCCAAATATTTGTGGAATAAATGGTAATTCATCATCACAGGTTTCCATCTTCCTCCAAGACATGGCAGCATCTCTTGTTAATGCTGTAGAATTGGTAAATTCAGTTATTGTAAAGTCTGCTCCGCATTCTTTTGCTAGTAATCTGAATGGAAGGTCTGTTACACCTGACATGGGGGCTAAGAACAACGGTCTTTGTTCGCCTTGCCATTCGCCAAATTTGGGCAAGATGAAACTAGTCATTTTACATCAACTTCAGAAGGTGGATTCCCACTCTTCTAAATCGTTATCTTTAGCCCAATCTTCGTCTGTGGTTTCTTCACGGACTTTCAGGACTTCCCTGGCAAGAAGCCAGTATAGAAGAGCGAGTGATCTTCGTCCTTTGTTGTTAGCAGGTAGAGCCAAGTCAACATTTCTCAAATTGTTGTTAGCGTCACATATTCCTACGATAGGAAGTCCTGAATTTACTGCTTCCTTCAGTGCTTGTTGGTCTGCTGCTGGATCGGTTACAAACAGGATATCTGGCTCTACATATGAACGTAGAGCAGGGTTTGTCAAACTGCCCGGAATGAATCTGCCAACACTTGCGCGAGCACCAATTGCTTCAGCGAATAGTCTTGCTGGTCTCTGACCATATTGCCTTGCACTTACTACCATTACATTTGCTGGGTTATATTTAGTAATGAATTGAGCAATGGAACGAATACGACTGTCCGTAATTTCAATGTCGATTAGGTAAAGTCCATCAGAGCGAACCTCTTGTATGAACTGTGCCATATCTGCACTCTTCTGTTGAGTACCAATGTGAACTGCATTGGTCTCGTATGTCTCACGGTCAATCAATAATTCTGTCATAGTTATGACTCCAGCACTTGCGCCACAAACCCCCCCTAAATAACCGCTTCGTCGATGAATGAAGCCGCTGTTAATTAGAATTCATGACATGATTCAGGATATAGTTGCTATTATGTATGATAAACATTCTGAGTAATCTTGGGTGCACTTTGGTAATGGAATCCATTCAGGGACAGTCATTTGCGTCACCAAATGGCGATGGTTTCTGGATTGATAACAAGCAAAAAGCACTAAATGTATCCGCTTCAGATTTGGAAAGATATACGTATTGCCCTTTATCTTGGGCGCTAGCAAAAGAAGGTGCAACTGGTAAGGGCGAAGCGATAGAAAAAGGGAAAATTAAGCATGCCGAGATTCATCAAAGAGTTCAAAAATTCAAAGCTAAACAAATTGAACTAAAAAGAGCTTTAATTATTTGGTCATGGTGGTTTACTATCATACTTGTTTTCGTCTCAGACGCAATTTTATTCTATCTTTTAGACAAAGAAACTAGGTCTCTGGAAAGTGTTTCTCAATACCTAACAATGCTAGCCTTAACTTGGCTGATTCTTGCAATATTAGCAATATACCTACCGTGGAGAAAATATCTAGAATTTGGTTCAAATATTGATGAGTATAATGAAATCAAGAATTTCGATGAGACTGTGATACCATTTACTTTCCAACCTTTAGGATTCTTAGGTGGCTGGGGAGAAGGAGGTAGAGTAGAGGCAGGATTATTATTTGGCGCTATGATTTGTATGCTTCACGCCATTGGATTGACATGGGCTGAAAATCGTAGTCAGGCCGGATTTATTTTAGCAGTTTTAGCGATGATTTGGACATTACTTGCATCTTGGCAATTACAAAAAGCTCTTCTTGCAGATAATGAATTAGAAACCGCAAAATTAGATGCAGGAATTGACGATAAGATGGACGTTGCATATTCTGATGATGAGGAATCTGCAGGTTTGTTGAAGGATGATGTGACCGGATTAAGAGGTAGGCCTGATCAGATAGTCATTGTTGATGGAGAATTTATTCCGATGGAACAAAAAACTGGGAGAGTTCCTGACAAGCCACATAAATCACATCAAATGCAATTACTTGCATATCTCCATCTTGTTGAAACAACAACTGGAAGAAAACCACCATATGGTGTTATCAAATATGGAAATGAAAATATCCATCAGATATTCTGGGATGAGGAAAATTACAATCTATTAATGAATATGACAAAAGAGATTCAGAGAATAATGGTTGAAGGCGGGGCTAAAAGGAATCATGAACGAATAGGCAAATGTCAAAACTGTTCGAGAAGGTATGCTTGTGATTCAAGTCTTGCTTAATCAAAAGAGCATTTACCCTCAGTTGGATATTCTGTACACTCTTTGAATAAGTGCACATAGAGTTCGAATGAATCTTTGTATGTAGAAAATAGATCTTCTCCATACCCTCTCGCATCAATTGTCATAGTCCAACTTCCAATAGCAAGTGGTTCTTGAAAAGTAGATACTGCCGGATTGCAGGTTTTTTGGCATTTTTGACTCCACACAACATCACCATTAGCATCTGTCAAAGTTGCTTCAACAAATCGGTAATCTGCGCCAAGGTCTGGGAATAAGTCATCAGGCCCTGCTATAGCAACACCAATGTATACCTTCACTTCGTTGACATTCTCATCTACGCTGAATCTTTCTTGGTGAGTATAAACTGTTGATGAGATATCTGGGAATACAGATACAAATGTATGATTTAGTTTGATTTTCTCGATGACGTCTTTGACTTCAGGTTCTCCACGAGCATCTTCCATAAATTCACGTGCAGGAACAAGCCCAATGCATCCAATATTTGATGCAAGAATTATACCCAACAGAACAAAAGCCCTGATGGCATATTTAGGTCTCATCGAACACCTCCACCATTTTCACATGTATCAATAAAACGGCTCGATGGTTTGAAAATAACGAGCCAACTAGCGGACAATGCCTGAATGAAGTCAAGAGGGTCAGCCGAGCTAACGCAATGACGAACCCTATGAGTACTGACAGGCATCTCACTCAAACTTAGCACCGCAAACAGGACATTCCTTTGCGTCAACTGGAATCTCTGAACCACAAGCGCCACATTCAGCAGTTTTCACTTCTGGTTTCTTTGAACGCCTTCTCAAATTTCTTCTTCTTGTGTTCTCTTCAGTCGCTGATTTAACAGGATTCAATTGGTCGTCTTCGTCATCGAATGAGAAGTCAATGGCATCCTCTGGTAGTGCATTACCTGCAAGAGAGCGATCTTGGATACCCATTCCAATCATCACATCATCTCCGGGCATAACCCCTTCTTCACCAGTTATTTCGTACAGTTTTGCCCTAATTGATGCGTCACTTGCAGATAAATCATCAACATCTTCGACATCATGTGTTTGAATATCCTTATCTTTCAATATTGCATCAATATCATGAGATTCGAATGTTTCTTCAATTGATTTCAATGTAGTTGTATACATTGACATGGCTTCTTCGTCATCAAGATCTTGAGATTCCTCGATTGCGATTCTTCTATCATATGCTGCCTCAACTTCTGCTTCGGCTTGCGCAATACTGTCGTCCCAATCGCCTTCTAGGTCATCTGATTCATATCCGAATTCTTTGATTGCTTCATCGAAATCTTCGTATCCTGTTGCGTGTATTGTCTCAGGATCGACTTCTTCTTCTTCCTCAGGGAGAGCAATTTCTTCACGTTCCACAACCCTTCTCTCTCTTCTTTCGAAATATTTGCCTGTGTCTTGTTCTGCACCACAATACGGACAATTTTCTAACAGGTCTGGTATTGATTCCCCACAGGATTCACAATCGTGGAATTGCCTTCTAGCTTTCTTTAGGTTGAAAGAACAATATGGACATCTATCTTCTGAACCTTCCAATTGTCCATCACAAGCAGGGCAATAGTCGAATATATCTCTATCAACTTCTTCTTCTCTATCTCTGGTTAGAATAATTGCTGCAACTAGTATTCCAATCATTACCAGTGCAATTACTGCAATCAATCCAGCGGTTGCAAATGAGATATCTCCTGCTTCATCAGCGATATTTGAAGAGTCTTCCTTGGTATCAAAACTCCAATCTATTGGGTCGCTGACACCAGGGTCGTCTGGCTTGATAATTACGTTTGTATAAGGTGCTGAAGCGGTAAATGTGCATTCAATTTTTACAAATTCTCCACTATTTGCAACGGTAATAGGAATCAATTCAAACTGTGAACCTAATTCATCTTCACAGGAATAATTTACAGAACCCGACTCCTGAGATATTGAGTTAACAGATATTGTATATGTATTTCCTGCATCGAAAGGAGTTGTTGCATTGTCGCCATTTTCATCAACCAAGCTCATTGAAGCCCTAGACCATACTAACCTCAACTGTTCAAGATATTGGACTTCTCCCTGCGCATATGAATTGAGAGGATTACTGTCATAATAACCATCAGCAGTAAACCATTCTGCGAGGAATGATGCATTGTATGATCCTTCATTATTAGGTTGTAATGTTCTTTCCCAAACATATGATTCACCGGCTAGAATACTTAATTCTCCAGATGCTCCCTCATCGTACTCTATTCCGTCCCATGTGTAAACTAACTTGCCCTTTACTGGTATTTGGCCTGAGTTGATTATCACAACTTTCCAAGTAACTGAATCTCCACTATCCAATCGTATCTTTGAAGGAATTGCATTAGCATCAATCGAAACATCAGGTACCTCGAATTTTTCTATGTAAACATCCACTCGATCATTGTCAGTCGATTCTTGGATAAACCCGCCTGTTTGATATGGGTCGATAATCGCTGTGACTAAATGGTTCCCTGGATTAACATTGGCGAGGTCGGTGTAATTGATTTGGTATGTCCAGGATTTTTGTGCATTGGCGCCCCCGTTTATTGTTACGTCAAATAATTGGGTAGGAAGAGATTGTTGGGTTTCATCAAGTATTTCCAAACGCATTGGAACTACTGTTTCTCCGTTTCCACCGATTCTTTCTATGGTTCCTGAAATGAACCATGGACCTGTTAATGAATTTTCATCTACTGATACTTGCAATTCACCGACATGGGCGATATCCATTCGCGGAGTAACTGTAAAGACTGAAGTAAATTCATTTTCTTCAACCCCTTCTGTGACATTGTCGTTTAGATCTACTATCGCTGTTATGTCGTGATCTCCGGAATCAGGTGCTGTCATTGTTATATTTGCCCAAGTAGAACCACCAGCAACTAGCGCAGGGATTTGCACAACTTGAGATTCACTTCCAAGATCGATTTTTACTTCACTTCCACCTGCATCTTCTGAGCCGGTATTTGTGACCTCAACCGCAACTGAAACATCATCGCCGGCATTGACTGTGCTCGGAGAAGTTTGGAAATCTGTGACTTCTAAATTTGGCAACCCTGCTACATTTATTTCTTTGTAGAACATTTGCTCTCCAGCACTATTGTAATCAAAGATAACCCAAATCTGATGCTCTCCTGCGGTTAATCCAGATTTCATTATATCTACATCTACGGTAGAAGACCCTTCGATGTCTACAGTTGCTGCTTTTAGCAATCTGCCAGGTTCTACGCCATCCCAATAGAATTTGTATAACACATCATTGGCCGGCAAGGCATTGGTGTTTGAAAGGGTTAACCTGATGGTTACTTCCCCTCCTTCAACAGGGTTCTGAGGCAATATAGCAACTGTTGATGCTGAGGCTTGAACACCCCCACTATCCTCTCCTTGAACAGAGTAAGGAACCAGTGCAAGAATCATTATTCCGAGAACAAAAAGAGTCAATCTCGGCCTTGCCATATTGCAAAGAGGTCGGGCGTAGCACTTGAATCAACCGACTAATTTCTTACTTTTGGCTCGTTAATTGTAACTACTAACCAATGCCAAATTAGAGATTTCGATGCGAGCATTGAAGGGCGAGTGGCAGCGTCGCTTAATCAATGAGGCGAGTTATTCCCGTTCTTCTGGTCGTTATTATAATGGCCATTGGTCAAAGTGGGAAATTCTATCTCAGTGATGATTTGGTTAAATCTCAGTCATCAAGTAGTCTCAGTTTGAGTTTTTCCAATGGCCCGACTGCAAATGAAGATGTTACTGGATTGTATACGGTAACAATCTCAAGTTCCGGCACTGGTACTATATCGAGTATGATAATTGAAATATCATCTGATGGCAGTGATTGGAATGAAGTTGTAAATCTAACAACAACTCCCTGGTTAACTTATTTAGATTCAACTTCCTACACCAATGATTCCTACACCCTAAGGGTCAAAGCATATGATACAGATGTGAATGAATATACTGATTACTATTCCTCTGGTGAATTTAACATAGTCAATCAGGTTCCAGTAATCACATCTTTTTCCCTATCAAACACTGGCACCGGAACAGGTGAAACAGCGCTAAACAGAGCGTGGTATAACATTCCTGCAAATGGAACCCTTGCATTTAGCTGGGCTGCAACCGATGACGATTTATCACATGCTAGCCTTACGAATGTACCAGGGCCAGGGACTCCAACAAATGATGGACCAAGCGATTTAAGTTACGGATGGGATTGGAATACCGGTAATATTCAGGAAGGCACCTATAATCCAAGATTAACGATTTACGATAATTCTGGACTTTCAGCAACCAAAACTATGTTTATTGGAATTGATAGAACTGCGCCTACTTTTTCTTCTCCTACAATTGTAGGAAATAATGGGTGGAGCAGCACTGAAGAAGTAACAATTTCTGGCCTTGATAGTGCTGCTGATGACGGAACTGGAAGTGGAATTTCACATGTCCAATACAAACAAAATGATGTCTGGTTCAATACAACCGATTCAAGTATTAGCTTAACTTTTGAAGAAGGAGAACACACAATCCCAATGAGAGCCGTAGATAATGTAGGAAATGTTGGAAATCCGATAGACGTTGACATTAAAGTTGACACTAGTGAGCCAATAGGTATTGGATGGACCGTTCCTGAATTGAGCACTAGCATAATTGGCGCAGTTAATATCTCATTCAGAGCAGAAGACCTTGGTTCAGGAATAGATAATTCTTCATCAAAAATTCAATTTGGATTTGACCTCAACGGCGTTGGAGCAACCCCTGACCAATCTGGAAGGTGGATTGATTACGGAGACTCGGGGCTTGATGGTTCAGTTGCACTAGCATCCTGGATCTCAAAATCTAGACAGTATTTGATGTTAAGAGCAGTAGTTACCGATAATGCTGGTAATGAATTAACTACTATTCCAGCAGCATATCAAATACTTCCAGGCAAAGACTTGTGGTGGAATGCGAGTGAGACAAATCTAGACAGATTAGTGGTTAGACCAGGAGATACAAATGGTAAAGTTGTAATTACAAGTTTACTGGAAGCAAACCAGGATTGGACTAATGATGTCAAAGTAATTCTTCAAGCAGCACCTGCAGATAGAACCGCAGATGTTGATTGGACGACTATGAAAACAGTAATAGTTACTGCAAACAATATTTCAGATGAATGTAACTGTGAAGAAATCACATGGGAGTATACTGTCCCAAATACAGGACAATGGGATTTGAGACTGGTGATCGACCCAGACAACAGTCTTGACGAAAGAGATGAAGCGAACAACAATTACCATTTGATGGTTACAGGCGCATCGGTTACAGGAATCGGAGTTGTGAGTTCATTTGCACCGAGTGTGTATGCAATACTCATAGTGGGTTTTGCTTTGGCGATTTATCAGAAAAGGAAGACTATTCTTCCTCCCAACTGATTTCTTCGTCCTCTGCTAAAATCATCATTTCAGTGACTTCCTCTTCATTTTCGGGATCTACTTGTGATGCTTTCATTCTACGGTTTCTTCGCTTAGCAACATCGGACAATCCAGGAACTAAATTTGAGAATTCAGATCCTGTAGTGTTATCATCGTTCTTTACCTCGATATAATCAAGAGATACTGATTCCATTCTAAATTTCTTCCTTTCTCTCTCAAGATATTTCAGTACTGTACCGTGTTCACTACCCGATGCCAGCATCTCTATAGCTTGTCTTGCATTGCTTAATCCAAGTCCTTCTCCAACTAAAACTACAGTGGATTTGTAAATCGATATTTCAGTATTGGTGTGAAATTCAATCATCTTTCTAATCTTGCCTTCAGAACCAATTATGCGCCCTCTAATTCGTCGTTGCTGATTCGACCTTTTTCCAACATGGTCTCTCAAATCTACCATTTCAAAGAACCAATCATCTTGCAATAATTGAACGGCTCTACTTGGAGCCATTCCTCTTCCTACCGCTTTGATTACATCTGGTAGTTTCATTGCTTTTACAGGGTCGTATTCGCCTACATCTGGCCAAATTACATCAATCTCTCCAGAGTCTGAATCAATGATAATGCGTTCGCAACCAGCGGCTTCTTCAAGCTCTTTCTTGGTTGAGCCTTTTGCACCAATTAATACCGCAATACGGTCTTTTGGTACACGAGGTAGGCTTTGTCGCATGGCCAGCCCTGTGAGCCTACCCTTCTTCAAGTCATGTATGACCCAATATTGAAATTTGACATCAATAACGACTATGTCTATTCCTCTTCATGAATTTGCACATGAGACAAATCCATTTCTAAAACATCAAACATCGCTTCGGCCAATTCTACCTCTATTCCAGATTTATTTGCCCATTCAACTAACCTAGTTACGTCCCTAACTAGGAATTCTTGACTTCTAGGATGAGATTGTATTACTGCTTGACCTACATCAATTACCACTGGTTTGTCGCCATGCCACATGATATTGTATGGTGAAAAATCACCATGTACCAGATTTGCCTTTTGCCAGGTCACAGCCAAAAATTCCAACAATTCCTCATACACTGAATTTGGATCGGGAACTTTCACATCTTTCAATCTAGGTGATGGTGCTGAAGATGTTCCCAAATAATCCATAACCAAGACGTTCTTGTTTACTGCTAGAGGCATTGGCACAGATAATCCCCACTTGGACAGTCTAAGCAAATTTCTGTATTCTTTTCTGACCCATATGTCTACCAAATCTCGATGCCGTCTTCTCAATCCACCAAACCTTGGATCGCCTTCAATATATTGAACTAAATTTTTGAATACTGCATTTGAAGTGTGAAAAATTTTCACTGCAACTGGACCAGATTCGCCAGTTCCATGAAAAACATGGGCTTCCTTTCCTCTTGCAATAGGGAAATCTAGAGTGTCAATTACCCCCGATTTCATCAATTTGTATAGACTCATCAATGTAAGCCTATCAAAAACAGCATCGAATACTCGTCTATCGACCCATTCAAATGGACCATCCCCCATTACTCCCGATAATCCGTTTTCGATTTCACTAAACATCCGTTTGTACTTTTTTTCAGACATCCAACTAGTGCCTTTTGAGGATTCTAATGATTTGATGAATTTTCTTGATTCTGAATCCATGTGAATCTCGTCAGCACTCTTTTTTTTACTTCTGCGACGATTGTGTCGACGTTGCTTGGTGTCTTTGGCTAGTTCTTCGTCCCAATCCTCAGTCACAAAGAACACCGCCATTCAATGGGGAATACGTATCAACCGAATAAATCGTTGATCTCATCGTCTTCATCATTATCGATAACATCGAACTCTTCTGTTTCTTCTGCTTCAGGAACTTCCTCTTCCTGGACTGGTGAATCGCTGGCCGCAAACAATCCATCCTCATCTTCATAATCATCGGTTTGAGTATTCATACCGAATATATCAACCTCTGCTGGCAATTGCCCTTTTCTTGAAAGATAGAATGCTTGTGTTTTGGTATATCTATGCTTTACATCTGCTTTTGAATCTTGGAAGTCCCACGGCCAAACGATGATCAAATCTCCCTCTCTTACCCATTGCCTTCTTCTCATTTTACCTGGAATTCTAGCCATTCGAGTTTCTCCGTCTGCACATAGGACTGTTACTCTCCTTCCCCCTAGAATTTGTTCAGCAATTGCAAACATCTCATTGATTTTTTTGTTAGGCATTTTTACACGAATCTTAGAGGATTCCTCCTCTGCTGAATCCATAAGACGAGCTAGTTCTTCCTCGTCTACACTTTCTTCACGCCTACGGCCCATAAGTAAACCGAAAAGCCCTTCCTACTTGAAGGCTGATATCGGATTAATCCCAATCTAGACTCTCTGCTGCTCTGTAACACATATCAATCAGAGTATCGCTGGATAATCCTAGTATGACCGTGGCTACGAGACAAATCCAAATTGCCATCCTGATTGATGCACCGTAAGGAAGGGGTTTCCTTCTTCCTTCCTCTGGGATATCTAAGAACATTACAACTCCAATTCTCAGGTAGTAGAAAACAGAGATTGCGCTGTTTAGGAACATAGCTAATGCAAGCCACCACACCCAATGCAAATCCGAAAAGGAGACAGAGCCGTCAACCCAGACTGTTCCAACACTTGTGGAAACAATTCCAGCAATCACAAGGAATTTCGACATAAATCCTGCAAGAGGTGGAACACCTGCAAGAGCAAGCATAAAGATGAACATTGCAGTACCAATCAAAGGATCTCTTCTTGCTAATCCAGATAATGCTGACAAACGACTTGCCCCTCCTTCCATCTCAAGCATTCCAAGAACTAGGAATGCTCCTAATTTGAATGCTACAAGAACAAATAGATGGAATAAAACTGCTGCTACAATTGCTTGTGCATAGTCTACTGGAGCATCGATTTCTCCCCATCTCCATGCACCAACTGCTGAAAGAGCCGCAAGCATATATCCAGCGTGAGCAACCGATGAGTATGCCAACATTCGCTTCGGATTGGTTGAACCAAGTGCAGCAATATTACCCCACGTCATTGTTATTACAGATAATGTGGCAATAGCGTAAAGCCAAATCGCACTTTCCTCGGATAAGGTTCCTGAAGAATCTGGCAGAGTGATTACAACTAATACTCGAATCAAACCAATCATTCCCATTGCTTTTGATGCAGTAGCAAGGACACCTGCTACTGGTGAGTTAGCACCTGCATAAGCATCAGGTGCTGCAAAGTGGAATGGCGCTGCGCTAACTTTGAAACCAAATCCGACCAATACAAGGCCTAGTGCGATAATACCAAGGGTGCTTGTACCACTCCAAGCATCACGAAGAGCAGACAGTTGCAGAGTACCAAATTCAAGATACATTAGAGACAAACCGTAGAGTCCAATTCCACTTGCAACTGAACCAACGATGAAGTACTTGACACCTGATTCTGCTCCTGATTTGGATTCCTTGTGGAAAGCCACTAGAATGTAGGTGGATAGACTTGCTAACTCTAAACCAACGAATAGAACGAATAAATCCTGTGCGAGCGCAACCAAGCACATACCAATAGCTGTTGTTAGGAGAAGAATATACAAATCGGCTTGTCTTCTGTTATCATACATTTCATCCATTGATTTCTTACCCTTGAAAGTGTGTGCAGGGATTCTATCTAATGTGGCCATTGAAGCAAGTAAAACCGCTACTAAGAACAAAATTTCAAAGAATCTTGAGAAAGCATCGATTTTGAATAATATACTGTCTCCGCTAGTTATTGTTGTTGTCTTCACACTTCCATCAATGATGTCTATTGCCATCATTCCCAATGTAGCGAATATGGTAGCAGTAGCTAACATTCCTGGGATTGCGGGAGATCCTGTAATTGCAAATCTCTTACCACCCAAGAACCAAGGAATTTTTAATTTAGTAAGAGGAATTCTAAACTTTGAATTACCAAGGTTAGGAATTATGAATAGTGCTACAAGACCAATTACCATTACTAGTTCTGGAGATATTGCAGTCCAAAATTCTGTACTGAATGCCTCTGTACAGTTCATGCCTATCTCGTTGCATTCTTCAGGCTTCATTCAGATACCCCCTCCTTCGAATACTGTCAAAAATAATTCATGCGTCCATTGCCCCATCATATCTAGTGCGATGAATGGGAATATTCCAAATAGAATGGTAAAGAATGCTAGAATTATCATACCTATATTCTCTGATGTTGTAATATCAGGAGGTGTTTCTCCATTGAGTGATTCTGGAGGTTGTCCTTCATCTCCACCTTCGAAAATTGTCCTTTGCATAGACCAAAGATAGTAAGCAGCAGTTATCGCTAATACAAATCCTGGAAGTAAAATCCACCAGCCGTATGTGTGCCAATAAGCTATCATTAGCATTAATTCAGCAACGAATCCGGCAAGTAGTGGTAGGCCAAGGCTTGCCATCCATGCAAACATCATGTATACAGCAAGATAAGGAGACCATTTTGCCATGCCTCGCATTGCTCCAATTTCCATTGAATGATAGTGATGTTTGAAAGCTCCACACACTGCGAAAAGCATTGGAGAAATTATTCCGTGGGCAAACATCATGAATAATGCTGCAGCGTATCCGATAGGTTGCATGCTTGCGATACCAAGTAGAATTATTCCCATGTGAGATACTGAAGAGTAAGCAACCATTCTCTTTAGGTTGGTTTGACCTAAACATACAATCGCACCCCAAACCAAGGAAATTAACCCAATTGCCATGATGATGTCCTGATAGAAGATCAGTGCATCTGGGAACAAAGCAACTGGTAATCTCAACATTCCATATGCGCCCATCTTCAGCATAACTCCTGCTAACAGCATTGATCCACCAGTTGGTGCTTGAACGTGCGCATCAGGAAGCCAAGTGTGGAATGGTACGGCTGGTAATTTAACCAGGAACCCAAGCATTAGCATAGCGAATAGTATATTCTGCATATCTTTACCAAGGAATACACCATCTCCCTCGTTTGCAGCCAGTGCATTAGTGAATAATACCCTCATGTCGAAGGTTCTGTTAGTTACAGTTCCATACCGAGGTCCACTACCCTCTGGTTGTAAGAAATACAAGGTAATCAAACCAAGTAACATGATTACTGATGCAGCAAATGTGTATATGAAGAATTTCTGGGATGCATATCTTCTATCTTTACCGCCCCACTTTAGGATAAGGAAGAACATTGGAATAAGAGTTAATTCCCAAAAGACATAGAACAAAAACAAGTCCAATGCAACAAATACTCCAATTAATGCACCGCCCATCATTAGAAGAAGCGGATGATATGTTGCACCATCTTTTTCATTCCAAGTTGTAACTATCGTCACTGGAATTAGGAATGTGGTTAACCATACCATTGGGAATGAAAGCCCATCCATTCCTACGTGCCATGAGACACCTATTGTCTCAATCCAAATGTATTCCTTTTCCAATGCATATTCATTATAGCCTAAATTCCAATCTACGGCGATTAACCAATCGAAAAACAGAGATGTTGAAATCGCCAGAGGGATCAGAGATGCCGCTAATGTAAATAATCTAATTGGGACTGCAATAACCTCTTTTCTGGATCTAGATTCTTGACTTGCGAAGGCAAGAAGAATACAACTTACAATTATTGGGAAACCAACAAGAGGCAAACTTATCCAATCTACTTCAGAATCGCCACTACTCATGTATGGGAAAAATGCCATCAACGCAGCCACTATTAGTAGAAGTCCCCCTACTAACATAAATTCCTTATTTTTGATATCTAGTGCTTGTGTACCACTCAATCAGGCCACCCCCCATAATAACAAGAAGATAGCCAGTGTACCTAACGCTGTCATCATAATGTAATCTCTCGCACTTCCAGTAGTTAGAGTTCTGAGTTTCGCTGATGCAGCCTGGCTTGTGGATTCTATTGTCTTGATTACGCCGTCAATTACGTTCTTGTCGAACTTGGCAGAGATATAAGCAAACCCTACAACAATCTTCAACATTGCTGCATCGTACCAATCATCGAAATGAAGTCTCTTTTCTAAGGAATAAGCAAGGCTTGAATTTGCCCATGCTGAATTATCAAAGTTAGAATTCTTGTTAACTCTAGCAGACAAATCAATAGCCCATTGCATCCATGGTTTTGCTTCATCATCATCATCAAGGCTTCCACCATAAAGCGCCATTGCAAAAGATGGACCTAGTATGAATGATAGTCCGATTGTGACATATGTCAACACCATCAAGAATGGGTCATCATTTAGGAATACATATTGTAATTCTTCACCAACTCCAGAGAAGAAATTACTGTAATGGCCTGATTGATAATCACCTAACCACGCTCCCGCATGCATTCCAGCCAGAATGAATGCTGAAAGGGTCATGAACGTAAGAACAACCAATGGTATAGGAATCCAAGGGGTTTGCTCATGAACATGTTTTGCAACGTCTGTCTTAGGCTTTCCAGCGAAGGTCATAAACCACATTCTGGACATGTAAAATCCTGTCATACCTGCTCCGATTAAGACAAGCATAGCAGGGAATAGGAAGACTGGTTCTTTCAGTGCAACTTTCCATGCGCTTGCAATAATTCCTTCTTTTGACCAGAATCCACCAATGAATGGAATACCAATAATGGACATGCTTCCAACAAACATTGCTGTTGCTGTGATTGGCATTTTGTTAGCTAAACCACCCATATTCGCCATTGATTGAGCATCAAAGTCGTCGTGGTGGTCATCATGGTGGTCATCGTGGTGATCATCATCGTGTTCATGATGAGCAACCTCGTGGTGTGCATGGTGCATTTCGTGTATTACCGAGCCTGAAGCCATGAAAAGCATACCTTTCGCCATTGCGTGATTGAATAGGTGGAACAGTGATGCGCCTAGTGCGAATGTTGCCAATTCCTCGTATCCATTGTTTGCAAACCAAAGTGCGCACCCTAGGCCTGTGAAGATGTATGCTAGTTGACTCATTGTTGAGTATGCTAGAACTTTCTTCAAGTCCATCTGAACGAAGGCAATTAGTGCAGCCATAACTGCAGTAATTCCACCGATACATGCTATGATGATTGCAAGTGTGGATAGCGAACCAATATCTGCTGCTTGGAAGAATGGGAACATTCTTGCTACAAGATACAACCCTGCGTTTACCATTGTAGCTGCGTGAATAAGTGCAGATACTGGAGTTGGTCCTTCCATAGCGTCTGGTAACCAAACGTGGAGTGGGAACTGAGCGGATTTTCCTACGGCTCCAATAAACATCATACCAAGAGCGATTTGGAGTTCACTAGAACTTACTTTTGCGATTTCAACTGGGTCGAAAACAACTGCGTAATCTAGAGAACCAAACATATTCCACAGCATTGCAAGTCCGATTACTAGGAATACGTCTCCAACTCTTGTTGTCAAGAACGCCTTCTTTGCAGCGTATGCAGCACTTGGACGCTCGTAATAGAATCCAATAAGTAAGTATGAACAAAGACCCATTAATTCCCAGAATATGAATAACCATAGGAAAGAATCTGCGAGTACCATTCCTAGCATACCACTACAAAATAGTACAAATTCTGCATAGAACCTGTGGTTTCTATTGTCATTGATTGGGTCCGTATTCATGTAGCCAATGGAGAAGATATTAATCAAGAAACAAAGGAATGCTGCGACAAATAGCAACATAACTGTCAGATGATCGATGTAAATCCCTACACCGAATACTCTATCGGTTAATGCTCCATCTACTTCCCACCAATGTGTTTCAAACCATGTGAAAACATTGGTAGCACCAATGCTATTCATGTGTTCTTTAATTACTGCAAGGGCAAGTAACAAACTCGCACCCATTACAGTTAGAGCGATGATTCCTCCTTCCTTGAGATTCTTTACCCATGTGGGAGTTCCGTTGAATATTCTGCCCAAGAACAGTATGACAGGGAATGCCAGCATAGGCAACAGAGGTATTAACACAGCATAATCTATAATTCCAGATTCACTCATCATATCACCTCAATTCTTCAAGAGATTAACCTCATCTAGAGAAATCGTCTCATGCTGATTATACATTGAAAGGAATATTGCTAGGCCGATTGCAACTTCTGCTGCTGCGATTGCTATTGCAAATACTGCATAGACCCAGCCATTAACGTCGCCCCAATGAGTTGCGGCAGCGACGAATTGTAGATTCACTGCATTCAGCATTAATTCAATACACATCAAAACAACGATTGCATTTTTTCTACTTAAGGCGCCCCACAAACCAATTATGAATAGAATTGCTGCCAAACCGGAAACCCATGCTGGATCAATCATTCTTTTTCGCCTCCAGTCAATTCCCATTCAAGATTTACCAATCTTTCATCACGAACAAGATATGCTGCACCAACCATTGCCATTGCCATCAAAAAGCCAAGGGCGAGTAGTGGTAACGCCCACTCTCCAAACAATGCGGATGCTAAATCAGAGGTATTGATTTCTTCATCGCTTGGCTCATCCCAGACTACATCTGCTGAAACCGCTGCAACCAATACTGCACCTAAGAATACTAAACCAGCACGAGTAAGAATAGACAATAGTCTCATTCAAAATCCTCCTCCAGGATTTGTCTTCTAGTGAGCATGATACCGAACAGAACCACCAACATGACGCTGGCGAGGTAAACTAGAATCTGAATGACTGCTAAAAATTCAGCACCCATTAGAATAAAGATTCCAGCAACTCCCATGAAACAGAATATCAGACTCATCATTGAATGAGCCACTCTTTGCATGTAGACTAACCCCAAGGCGCCCCCAATGACAATTGTACTCATTAGGAAAAATATTCCAGCCTCGGTGTAGTATGCAATGTCCACAATCAAGCCTCCTTTGCAGCTTTCGCCGCTTTCTTAGCTCTCTTGTCTCTTTCTTTGCTAGCCCTCTTGGCTAGTTCTGAATCGACTGCTTCTTGATGGTCTTCAACCAACAATCGTGTTCTGTCAGCATCCATCCACAAATCTTGTCTGCTAAATCCAGACATTCCGTCGTATTCGTTTGTCATGAAGAATGATGTGAATGAACATGCTTCCATACAAAGTCCACAGAACATACATCTTCCTAGGTCGATTCTGCCAGATACGATTTGGTCATCTGCAGGATACAGGTCGGAAATTGGCACTATATCCTCAGTGCCAGAATCATTCCATCTCATTCTTGCGCTATCGCCTGTCAAGTCGAGCACTTCTCCGAATTTCCATTCATGTGGTGCCTCTGCGTGAGCAGTCGCTAGATTGAATGTTGCAATTTCTTGCTTTACGTCGGGTCTTTCAACCGCTGCGAACTTTCCAATTTCTAATTCTTGGCCATATCCTTCCCATTCACCTTCTGCACTATCTAAGACGTCGACTCTTAGTTCGGTTGTCATGTGAAGACATGAGTTAGGACAGATGTTTACACACATCTTACAAGCAGTACAAGTCTCCCAAATAACACCAATTCTACCGTTGTAGTTTCCAGGCACGAAAAGCCATGGCTCAATTTCTTCGATCCTTTCATAAGGATAGCTAACTGTTTGAGGTTTCCAAATAGTTGGAGTCAAATCAGTACCTGCTCTATCTGGAGCATAGTTGTGTGCTGAAATATCATTCAGATGCTTTGTTTTCTGAGATCTCTGAAGAGAAGCCTCATCAATAAATTCAGGGTGTGTAGTATTGTGATATCCGCTTGAGAATCTCTTTCCTATGAATTCATAGGTTCTCAATACAGTCAATCCTGTTATCTTAAATGGGTACCAAAATAGGTTTCTAAAATTCGGTTTTCCGTGTGGATGCGATGCCATAATTCCACCTCACTCCTTTCCTGCTGTGTGCGTTCCCGCTGGAGTCATCGTTCTAACGTGGAACATTCTTTCCTCGTTTTCTTCAATGTACTCGTCCTTCATTAGAACAATGAATACTGCTAACCAAAATACTGTGGTGATTATTGGTAGACCCCATGGAATATTCACTCCTGCAATTGTGAGGTCCCAAGTCCAACCACCCGCTACTGTGTCTGATAGTGTGCTTGCGTCAAAGAATACTAATCTGTAAATCATAGATAGAACAACTTGCAGAACTGCTAATGGAAGCAACATTCTCCAGCCGAATTCCAAGATTTGGTCAGTCCTAATACGAGGAAGTGCAGTCCTTGCCCATACGAATACTACTGTAAAGATAAGCCAAGCCTTCAGAAGAGTCCAAATTATACCTGGTATCGCTAACCATGCATCTCCAAGGTACGGTATTTGACCGATTGTTCCTGCGAATGGAGCATGCCATCCTCCCATGAAGAAATGAGCGAAGAGAATGCTCGCTGCATAAACTCTCATGTATTCAGCAGCGAATAGCAGTCCGAATCTCATTCCGCCATATTCTGTCCACCATCCTTCAACCAGTTCGGCTTCAGCTTCTGGCATGTCGAATGGAATTCTTTCGACTTCGGCGATCATACTTACCAAGAACAATACTGCTCCTAGTGGCATTAAGAAGAATAACCAAGTTCCTGAAGAATGCTGGAAGTGCACAATTTCCAAGAAATTGAATGACCCTGCCATAATACAAACACCAAGAATTGAAAGTAAGAGTGGTATTTCGTAAGCGGTCAATTGAGCAGCGCTTCTAATTCCTCCCAAGAGAGTATACTTGTTGTTAGAAGACCAGCCTGCAAAGAATACTCCAAGTGGAGCTATTCCGAAGATTGCGAAAGCGAATAGAACAGATAATTCTGGATTCGCNCCATATATTCCGCTGGACAATGGTATCATTCCCAAAATCATGACAGTTGAAGAAATAACTAGGAATGGAGCAAGTTCAAAAATTACCTTATCTGCTCTAGATGGCACCATATGTTCTTTCATCAAGAACTTCATTCCATCAGCGACGTTTTGGAAGAAACCTGGGAATATTGTTACACCATACCAAGAACGGTTTCCAACTCTGTTGACCATTTCGTGTTGATGTCCTGAGTTTCCTGCTATCTTGTTCAACCATCCATTGATTGCNCCAATCGGCTTACCCAGTCCGAATGGAACCATGTTCCACCACTCGCCAGCAGTTACGCCATTTTCACCGACCCAAAGAGACCTAAGAGCGGTTGTCGCACCTCTTCTGTCGTTAACACGAGCATAGAATTTTCTCTCTATCCACAAAATCATGAACATTGAAAGCATAATTCCAGCAAATGTGGTTAAACAGGTGATTAGAACATATAAGAAGAATGCTACATCATTCGCTGATGACTCAAGGAATGTGTCCTCGAACATGAATGATGTTAATTCTCTGGTGCGATAGAATATGAAGTCATGAAGTCCTAACCAATCTTTCATCAAATCACCTATCNGTCTCTCCAATACAAGGGTCGAAACTACCCATAATCGCAGGTATGTCTGCAACCTTGTACCCAATCATTGTCTTAGCAACATATGGAATAGTGATGAAAATCGGAGATCTGATTGAAAGCCTATATGGATACTTACCTCTACCATCTCCGCCTCCCTGGATGTAGAAATTTGATACACCTCTTGTGCACTCATATGTGCTGAAACCGGTTGCTCCCTCAGGAGCTCTTGTTGGAGCTTTTGTGAGTATCATCTCATCACCTGGCTGGTAGTGAGTATTTGCTCCACCTGGAATCTTCTCGACTGCATCAAGTAGCATTCTGCATGATTGTCGCATTTCTTCCATCCTAACTCGGTATCTATCGTAACAATCTGCTCCTTTGACGCTAGTTGGCTTTTCAACCGCTGGCTCCCAGTCCAATTCATCGTATACAGAGTATGGATTTGTCCATCTTGCATCAGTATTTACGCCTGCTGCACGAATATTTGGACCTGTAACTCCTGCATTTATTTGATCTTCAGCAGTGGCATAACCTACACCTTGTAGCCTCACCAACCAGATTGTAGATTCATCAAGTAACATCTCGTATTCATTGATACGATTTTCAAAGAGTTTGATTTTGGCTCTCATACGGTCAGCCCATCCAATAGGCAGATCTCTCTTGACTCCACCAATTCTTTGGAAATTGTAGTGCATCCTAGATCCACCCAATTCTTGAAGCAAATCTAGGAACATCTCTCTATCACGCAGACACCAAGTCATCAGTGTCAAGTTACCAATATCTGGTCCAAATGCTCCAAGCCACATCAAGTGACTTGCTAATCGCTGTATTTCGGCAGCCATCAAACGAACATATTCGGCTCTTTCAGGGACTTCTGCTTCCAGTAAGTCTTCTGCGGCCATGACGTATGAATGAGACCAAGTAATTGCACTTACATAGCAAAGTCTGTCGCAGTAAGGAGTAATTTGAGTAAAATCTCTTGCCTCGCAGATTTTCTCGACGCCTCTGTGAATGTACCCTAATTCTGCTTCGGTATCTGTAACGGTTTCTCCGTCTACTTTGACACGTAATGTCCACAGTCCATGAGTCATAGGGTGCTGAGGCCCCATTGTAATCCACATCTCTGCCATGATAACACCTTACTTTACACGGCCCTCATCAACCGGTTTCCTACCAAATCCTTGCGGATCGTCATACATTTCATTGAAATCATGATATCGAATTTTATGTTGCTTTTGCAGTGGGTGAAATCCAGACGGGGAATCGTGAGGATTGAGCACTCTGTGCATATTTACATGGCCTTCGAAATCGATTCCCACTAAATCCCATGTTTCTTTTTCATTCCAGTCAGCCCCTTCCCAAATATCTTGAATGGAGGGAACAGCAGGAGAATCGCCTGCCGGTAGTGGGATGAAAACTTCAAATTCCATCGGAATTTCATCGCCTTTCATCTTCTCGCCTTCGTATTCAATCATGGTGTGTGGCTCGACATTCACTATTGGCCATCTGTGTAAATGATATGCAACTTCCCATCCTCTTTCTGGAGATCCTTCGGGAAAGTGAGTTCCTGTGACCATTGCGCAATGGTTTACTCCTAGTTCATGACGAAGGTGTTTTGCGATCGCTAACCACTGGTCTGGATTGCAAGTGATTCTGACGAAATCGTATTTCTTTCCAGCTTTGTGAGCAACAACCTCCGAGGTAACTCCAGCATCGGAAAATCGTGAATTAAGATTCTCAACGGCTGCTATTGCAGCTTCAGAATTCTGTTCTTTTGTGACTGTAGTTCCCATGATTACTCATCTCCTACAATGATTGGCTTGTCGCCATCACGGCCTGTTGATGGAGCGCCACCGATTCTGATTATTTTCTCTCTTAGTTTACCAAAACCATCGATTAATGCTTCTGGCCTTGGCGGGCAACCTGGGATGTATACGTCTACTGGTATGACCGTGTCAACCCCTTCAAGAATATTGTAAGATTGATAATAAGGACCTCCTGAAATAGCGCATTCTCCCATTGCAATGCAGTATTTTGGTTCAGGCATTTGCTCCCATAGCCTAACGATTGGGTCTGCAAATTTCTTAGAAATTGGCCCGTTAACNAGCAATACATCAGATTGACGTGGGCTTGAGCGGAATAATACTCCAAATCTGTCTCCGTCAAATCTCGGGGTTGCAGATGCTGCCATCTCAATTGCGCAACACTTGATACCAAGATGGAGTGTGAATAGAGATTTTCTACCAGCCCAATTGAAGAAACGCCCTGCTAAAACACTTAGTAATTGTTTAATTTTAGTTGCTTTCAATGCTTCGTCGGTTACGTCTCCGACGACTTCAACGAGAGCTCTGCTGTTGAATGTTGTATAATTTTCTCCAGTTGTATCAGCCATGATTCCACCTCAAATGTAAATTCTACCTCTCTTTCTGAATACGTGCCAAACACCCAGAACCATTGTTACAAAGAAAATCAACAGAACAAGCAT
The DNA here is from genome assembly GCA_002707335.2 of Methanobacteriota archaeon. Classification (GTDB taxonomy): domain Archaea; phylum Thermoplasmatota; class Poseidoniia; order Poseidoniales; family Poseidoniaceae; genus MGIIa-K1. The sequence goes on from PAMN02000012.1 coordinate 33,887, forward strand.
TTCTGCTCCTACTAAATCTAATCCTGACTTGCTAGAGGTTGTATTAGTTGCATCTACAGCCAACATTCCGCCAAGCGCCATGAACATGAATGCTACATCAAAAACCAAGAAGATAATAGCATACCAATAATATTGGAAGTGGAATTGTATCATTGCTTCTCCAACCGGTTCAGAACCACATTCATAGGTTGAAAGTCGACGTGGATAGAGGCTGTGATCTCTTTCATAGCCCTCCATGAGCCATGATTTTGTCATGTGAGGCCTAGAGGAGTCAACCTTGGGCATAACAAAGAATTGAGTGATGAATGCACCAAGTGGAACTGCTATTCCAATTAGTGTGAGTAGTGCCATTGATAGATAGGCTCCAGTAACCGTTTCAGCACCAACCATTTTTACCACCACAATAGAAAGTTTACACTCTCTTGGTACGGCTAAATAACCCCCATCCATAAGCGTTGTCCGTGACCACCTCATTNCGAATGAGGAAAAACTGACCCCTACGGGGTCAATTTCTACGTTTTAGAAGCAACAAAGCCAAGCCCAGAAGAACCAATGCTGAAATTCCATAGAGGACATTTGGAGTGATTAAAGAATTAAGCCCAAATTCTTCTGGTTGACCTTCTACAGTGAGTTCTAAATTCTGTCTTCCGACCAAGCCAATTTCAGTCGGCTCAGCAGATAGAGTAAATGTGAAACTATCAGCAACGTCGTTATTTTCACCTGATGGCCCACTTACCTTTGCCGTAACTATCACTGATTCTCCTTCTGATAGTGTGCAAATTAATTCATCTGCGCCTCTACATTTCCCTGAGGTTTCATGGCCTAAAATTATTGTCCAACCTCTCAGTCCACCACTGTGGAAGACTCTTACTTCTGATTCCACATTTCCAGTATTCGACAATTCAATCTCAAATACTTGTGAATCGCCAATCTTTCCAAAGGTCAAATCTCTCTTTACATCGCCATCTAGATTTAGATCGATTTCCATAACTGACTCAACTGAAAGAGAGAATGTCATACGACCTGTTCTATCTGCTGAATTAGATTCAGATGTTACTAAGATTTCTAGCAATCCACCATCTCCATTTTCTGAACCGGAGTTAACGGTGACAATTAATTCGAATACAGCGTAATATTCTCTTGCATAGTGGGATTGAACGAGGTCATTAGGCACAATTATATCATCAAACACATCATCTGCATCACTTGCTATTGCGGGTGCGTTTCCTACTTGATAGAAGGTTTCTGTGGTGTTGTTATATGCACCCCAGCCTTTGTGGATAGTAATAGGCCCAGTAACTGCCATATTCCTGTATTCAAGAGATCTAGTAGCAATTCCAGATAAACCTGTTATTTCGAATACTGCTTCATCGGTTGCGTCACCTGTATTCATAACTTTTATTTTGAAAACTTTTTCACCAGAAGGAGGCAAAATGAAATTGGTCCCCCTAGTCAATTCATCATCTGATATCATAATCAACCCATCCATGGAAAATTGCCTATTGGAAAGTATAGATTTGAATTTAAATTCTATTTGATTATCTGGAACTCCATCTGAATTCCCGTCTCCGTTATTGTTGTCCCCCATATTTGTAATTCGTACAGTCATCAGGCTGTTTTCATACTCACAATCAAGTGGATCTTCAGAGTCACAATTTGGTATTGTGACCACTAAGTACACTGTTGCAGAACTCCTCGCATCGATATCAAGTTCTGACATAATCTGGTTGTCATCTGTTTTGAAATATTTACTCCATGCTGGATTTGCGGTTTGAGATATTACTGTAAATTTGAAGCGGTCTAATGTGTTACCATCATTATTCACAATAATCGGGAATTCTACCTCAGTCTGGGAACTTCCCATTTGCTCATCGGAGCTTGCAGTTGCTGACATTCCNTGTACTGCTTTTACTCTGACTGTNAGGTCTTGTGTGGCATATGCTCCNCCTCCATTAGTTGGTAAAACAGAGAATGTAAGTACAACCTCTTCTGTTGCTAATGCGTCACTAGGCANAGAAATNGTTACATCAATTGTTCCTGACTTTTCGTTACTATGTTTAGAACCTGTCGTAATTGTGGATGANTCAAATGATACCGCCCAACCGGTAGGTGGAGATGTTGATGAAACTCTGAAGGTATCTTGCCCATTACCTTGATTTGTTACTGTAAGCGTAGTCTGCTGGCTTTGCCCTGGCATAGCATCGTAGAGTGCAAGGTTTCCTAATGACATTGTTGCNCCTCTTGATTGCCCGACTGTAATCGAAATTGANGACCTACATTTCCATGTGTTNCCATCCTTACCTTCAATGTAGAATGTTCTTTGCGTGTTTGCATCGATNGAGTCTGTTGGNGTGATATCAATAGTGAATTCTTTTTCNCCGTCTAATGCTAAATTCCCNGAAGANCTACCTTCAACAGATACTGACCATCCAGATGGAGTTCCNTTGAATCCTACATTAATTGACCATGCTGTATTTCCNTCGTTTTCNAANGTNGCAGTCAAACTACCGGTNTCATCAGGTTTGATACTCATACTTGTTTTGGACAAGTCTGCAATGCACTTTTTCAATTCTGGAATGTTCAAACTTATGTCTTCTGTATCTTCAGCGCTCCCGTTAGGATTCTGGTCGCCGGTTACAACACCCTTTACTTCCCAGCAATATTTCCTTGCATCTTTNCCATCTGGCACATCTAATGTTACCGTTACCCATTCAGATGAGCCGTTGTCAATTGNTACTTGTGAAGGTTCAACATCAATTGAAAAACTACCGTCTTGGAAGCAACCAGAACCAGATCTAGTGTCTACTGTTAGGTCGACAGTCTCCTGAACACGCCCCGTATTTTCGACTTCTACATCCCATGTTACAGATGATTCACCATTCCAATTGATATTGCCTGGCCCGTCTAGTATCAAGTCTACTCCAAACAATGTTGAGCCCGCCCCGTCTCCAGCTGTTGTTGTCGCCGTCGCTTCTTTTTGTTCAGGCTGGGTAGGTGGAGTTACCTGTTCTGAAATCACTGCTGTAACTGTTGTTACACAGGAATCTTCTGCAGTTTGAGATAGTGTTACATTCAGGAATGTTTCTTCGTTTGAGCCGGAATCTATTGCCCCTGGTATTTGACCAACAGTAGCTGAGTAACCGTTACAATCTTGGTCATTTGCAGCAGATAATTGAACAGTTACAGGATCTGAACCCATATTTGTGACTCTAACTGTATATTCTGCGGTTTCTCCAGGATTGACTGTTTGTGCGCTAGGACTGATTGAAACAGAAACGTTGATTGCTCGGCCTTCATCATCAGCACTTACTGGATTTGCAACTGTTGGCATTAGTGAAAATGCCAATAATGCAACTAGCAAAATACTAGGCCATTTATTGTCGCCTTTTGTGTGTCTTTGGCGGGGTTCCATGAACCCCGGTCGAGGTACTCCCATGAAAAGCCTATGTGCAATTGATTCATACTAGGATGCGTTTATTATTGCAGATTTATCGGCATTGCAATTTACACATTTCGTTGGACTGCACGCTACGTGGTACCTTGCACCACATTCAGAACACCCAAGAATTTGCCCTTCTATTGGCAATCTGCACGAGAAGCATTGAATCACCATCTGGTTCGGGCGGTTTTGAGCCACTTTTGTTTGAGATTTCTTATGTTCAAATGATGACCTTTTAGATCTCAATTTCATAAATCCAACCAGAGCAAGTAACAGAAGAATTACACTAATTGATGAAACCACTACTACGTAGATTTCAGAATTTTCATCTAATATCTTACCTTCGCTATTTATTGTGATTTGAGTACTTGGGTTTGTTATTTCATCACCGCTCAATGAGAGTTCAATTGTTCCATCTCCTGGCTGGTTGGATGCAATCAACAATCGAATTACTTGGGATTGCCCCGGTACTAAATCTATTGAATCACTTCCATCAAATTTGATATCCCATTCACTTGGAGCATCTATGTTTACAGCACTAGTAAGTCTGACATTTCCTTGATTTGTTATAGTTATCTTGGCTGAATTTTCTTCTCCAGTTCGCACTATTGATGGCACGGATACATCCCAAGAAACCGCCTTCGTTTGGGCAACTAGCATTGATATTGTTTGATTTACCGATACGATGCCGTCTCCAACTGTTATCATAAATTCAGGTTCAGATAAAGGAGGGGCGGATGATGGAATAATTACTGTACATTTTAGACCAACAATATCTCCAANCTTTACCTGCCCTAATGGCTCACAATCTCCAAACAACCCTTGACTTAGCGAAATTATCACATTNGGCGACCAGTCTGCTTCGCCACTATTTCCAACAAGCCATGTGTAATTTATCGGGACACCCGATGGGTGTTTGCCTGGCCCAAACTCGTTGGTCCAGGAATCGCCATTAATCTCAATGCTTATGAAGGCGAGGCCTGGTTCAGGGAGTTTAGTTACAGATACATCGATTGAATTTGCCCATGTAAATTCAGAATTATCCATGATTAATTGAATCTGCCCAGACTTTGCATCACTATTTGCTGTAATTGAAACCTGCAAATTCAAAACATCCGTCCAAGACAAATTAATGTCATCTAAGTTAGTATTTTGAGTCCATCCATTTGGAAGTTGCATCCTCGGTTGTAACTCTAAATCGATATTTCCTCTGTTTTCAAGAGTATACTGAAGCGTAAACGAACTTCCAGGCATTATAGATCCGATTGAGGTTTCAAGATCTACTGTTAAATTGGGAACTTGCATTACAATTATCGGCAATTCATATTCGAATAATCGATTTTCTTCGGTTTGCGAAACGACCCTTAGGATAACTGTTAATTCTGTTTGAGCCAGAGTCATAACACTAGGTGGAGTAAATGAGATTTTCACGTTCATCATATCGTCTTCTAGCATCAAACCAGTAGATGCTGAATTAGCGCCACCTTCGGCTGACAAATCATCAAACCCAGCATACCATCCAGGAGGAGGTGTCAAGAATAAATCATAACCAACATCGTCATTTCCTAAGTTGTATAGTCTGACATCAACTGAAGTTTTATCTTGGGGATGGACTGGTATTTTTGAATAATCAAATTCAATTCTAGTCATGGATAATTTAGGAACGTCCAAAACCAAAGTGAACGGACTAGATACACTATTGTCTTCATCAATTCCCAAGAGATTAATGTCATAGAATCCTGGTTCTGGGCCATTGGGATGAACCAATGTCACGTTGATTGATGCACTCTGTTGCCCGCTTAATTCAAAATCTACAATATCAAAGCCGACATACCAAGATAGAGGATTACCTTGAGGATCTTTTACTCCGGATGAGGTTATTGTTGCGTTTGTTGTTAACAATGCTGTATTTGTTAATTTTATTTCCCAAGATGAACTTGTGGCGTTAATATCTGTTAAGGTAATTTGAGATTGGTCTGACTCGATTCTTACTCCCGGTGTTGTTACATTTACAACTACATCAAGACGATTGTTTGCTTCATTAATCTCATCAATCAAATCACTACCATCGATAATGAAACTTAGATTTCTTGAACCCGCAACCAGAGGTTCCCAATCCCAGAATAAAATCCTAGAACCACCGGGACCAATGTCAAATGTTTGAGTTTCAATGACCTGCCCCTCTTCTTCAAATTGGACTTGAACGTTTTCTGCCTTTACATTTCCTAGGTTTGTTATTTCCATTTCAATTAATACTTCATCACCGACTTGGGGTATTGCAATATCTGTAGAAAATGATGAGCTGACTGGTGATGGATCTGGACGTAAATCGTTTACCCCTATACCAGATACTGCTATTGCATATGGTTGTGCTTTGCTTCCTGAATGTTGAGAATCTGAGACTTTTACGGTCCAAATCCCTTGTTCTGCGGAATCAATCAAAACTACCTCGACATTGTTCAAAGTGTCATATGAGCCCCCTTGAATTGACCGCCCCTGGGAGAATTCATTTCCTTTGTATTCCACTCCACTAGGTGTTGTAATCAATAAATTTAGATTGTTTACTAATTGGGTGTTTGAGAATCTCGACCCTCTTTCATCAGACCATGCCAATACTGCTTTGAATGGCTGGCCAGGTGATGTGATATTGAAATTATAGCTCTTTGAATTTCCAGAGGATGAAAGAACCGACCTGTCATCAACCCATATTCCTCTGCCATTATTCGGAGCCAATGTTCCTTTGAGGTCTATCCGCCCCCATCCTTCATCCATATTGGGAATATCACGAGTCCCAACATCTCTAGCACCCAGAATCATTAATGCCTTGACAAGTGCCCCTTGCGGCTGTGGTCTTTGAGATATTTCTGTAATATATTCTCTAATTAATGCCGCGGTTCCAGCAGCATTTGGTGTTGCCATACTTGTTCCTGTATATTCCAAGTACCAATTGTTGGACCATGTTGCTCCGCCAACATCAGTGGCTTCTTGGGCACGACATGAGCGCACATAACCCCCTGGAGCAATTACATCAGGCTTTATCCTACCATCGTCAACGGGACCTCTGCTGGAGCCGTCCATTATTGAGTTAGGAGCACCCTGATACCTATTTTGAGAATTACCTACAGTAATGGTATTTTTTGCTGTACCTGGAGCACCAATTGTATCACTATCTGGTCCATCGTTTCCTGCTGCAAATAGAACCGATAATCCTTCCCTTCCGCTGTAGTACTGGTCATAATATCTAGTCCTGTCATCAACATCTTCGGAAGATGCAGTATATTTGCCCCAATCATTAGTTGATGATGACCCCCAAGAATTTGTGTGTATTCTAGCACCTTGGTTGAATGCAGTATTGAGCATATTGTTGATGCTGCTCCATTGGAAATTACCATTATTATCATTTTCCATAGCTTGGAAATAGAGTTCTGCTTCCGGTGCAACTCCACTATATGTACCTCTAGAACCGTCGCCTAGTACAGTGCAGGAAACGTGGGTTCCATGGCCTGAGTGTGCATCTGCAGTCGAACCATCACCGATTAGGTCGACGCTTGCGATAACTCTCGAACCAAAATCTCCATGATCTTCATCTAATCCAGAATCTGCTACAGCAACTATTTGCCCCGAACCATCTAAGTCGGTTGTGTAATATGATCGCATTGCGTTAATATTCATGTGATTACGTGCTTGGTCATTCCAATTTGTCAAACGAGGTTGCTCACCCACCCATGCCACTGAAGGCTCTGCAGCGATAGCAGCTATCGATTCAATCGTGACACCGTCATATCTACCAGTTTCTGCAAACTTGGAGTCATCTAACATTGCATTCGCTACCGATTCGATACCTTGGTGCAAACGCATATTCCAATTGTCCGAAATATCAACACCTGGCAAAAGTTCCTCTCCTCTCCAGGATTCAATTCTAACTTCTGTACCTTTATCAGAATCCATCACAAATTCATCAACTAAAAGAGCAAGAGGCACTGGTTGTACCGAGTAAACTCCAGAAATATCCTTCAAACTTGAAAGTCCGATTTGTGTTCCTTGAACCAAAAGTCCAGAAGGAGCGATATATTCTCTGACTTCTACTCCTACTATATCTGAAACTGTTGCTCTAACTTCAGCAAATCTGTAATCATTTGATACTAAAACAATTGCAAGGTCTGGCCTTGTTACCAACAATTCATCCGGTATTTCATACTCGAACAAAATTCCACTTGCGTCGTGGATTCCTAATCGTGAATGAGCTATTACAGACCTATTTTCCAATGCAAGTGAATTATCTAAGGTACCCACAAAGTTACGAATTGTGTCTTTTGGTAAGTCGAATTTTATCCATTCAACTCCTGGTTCTTTTTCTTGTACATCTGAAAACGAACTAATGGGTACTACCGAAAGAAGTAGAATAACCAGGAGTAATGCCGCTTTACGCACATCTTAATGGCGGCGTATATTGGTTTTAGGTATTATCACTAATAGACTCATAAAAACCAAAATGCACCATCACAATCATCTTTGAACTTCATGTTTTCAACTTCAAACACTTTGTGAGTAAATATTTCTGAATTTTCTTGTCCTCTAAAATCTACCCAATCTATCGAAATCCTGATTGTGTATTCTTCCCAAACACTGTAACCTATGATTGCTTGTTCCATTTTATCTCCAGATATGCTAGTGAGACTTTCAATTTTTTCAAATTTCAAATTAATTGAATCATTCTTTTCGATGACATTATTTTCAGAATCAAGAAATTCAACTATAAGGTGAACATCACTGATTGCTCTACTACCATCATTAATCAATTCAACCATTATGACATGACCGTTTCTTTGTATGTATGTGGTTTCTATTTCAACATCATCCCTCGGTATAATCCAATACCATGTTGACACTAAAGAGCCAATCAGAATCAACAGCACTACTCCTGCTAATGCGACTCTCAAAGGATGTACTTTCTCAGAAAGATCTTTGACGAATTGGCCAACATCTTGAGAAATCTCGTGGAGTTCTTGCTCGTCATACTCTTCTGTCAACCGAACACCTCCGCTATTCCTGTCGCTATCAATGAGGAGAACGGGTCAACAATCATTATGTGAGTAGTCTCTATTTTACCGCCAGTTAAGCTACTTATTAGAGACAAATCGGTAACAACTCCATTTATTCCCACACTGGATGCGGTTGGTATTCCTCCAGTAAACTGAGCGTCAAGTAGAACTCCTCTGCCGTCTATTTTGAATCCAGCAAAACTAACTTCTGCGTTTGATGTTGCAACAATACGCCCTCCTGTAATACCATCGACAACTATTATTGGGTAGCCCATTATCAGGTGTTGGTGCACTTCTGCTCCTTGCAGGTTTTCACCAACAAGTTCGGCGGACAATAATTTCACTCCTTCCCTAGGTATTGAATCTCCGCTTCTGATATACAATCTTTCTACCCCGTTTCCAGAAGCAGAAATACGAGCACCGTAATCTTCGGTAACCTCCATATTGAAACTAGTTGGAAGGTTTTCTGCCAACATCAAATTGCTTCGCCTAGTATTTTGTGCCTTACCTTTCGTTTCGATGAATAAATCCATTTCATCTGTATTCGAATAATAATTTAGTTCAAACATCCCTTGGAATGCTGTGACTTCATGTATGTCAAATCTATCAGACGGTTGCGCAGTGAGTTTCATCTCACCAGGTACATCTTTGATGAACATTGTAGATGGCCACCATAATCCATCAACCTTTCTGAGTTGTTGTAACATCAGTGAGTCTGCAGCGTTCGGCGTCCCCTCAATTCTATCCATTGGAGTTACATTTAGGGTAGTTTGCAAAATGTCTCCTATCTTTGAATACAGATTCGCACTTCCTGGAGCGTCAAATAATATCATTTCAGTTCTAATTCCTCTGATGCGATTATTCTGTAGAATGTGAGCTGTGTCGAGCCGTTCACCGAGATCGTACTTTGCATCAATTGTTGTCCTCGGAATAATTAGGTCTGATTCTGTTACTAGAGTCATATTTAGTGTAACATCCCGTTTTAGTTCAGTATCTAGACCTGTCATCACAATAGAGGTATCAGTTCCAGATAATCCATTCACCTGGATTTTGAAGACTGGCCTGGCAGGAGTCCAATCTTTGATTAATACGGTTACTTCGAATGTTGGTATATCATCTTCTACCACTAAGTCATACGATAATTTGATTTTTCCTGCTGGTAATTGAGGCATCCATATCTTCACATGCCATGAACGCCTTTGATCGAATTGAATTCCTTCCTCCTCAAATAAATCTATGTCGATTTCTGCAAACTCTAATTCAGAAATGTAACCATCTGCTATTGCATCTACAAGTAATTCACTTTGAGTAACATCCGCCCTGGAAAAGGCTTTGATTACATCTGAGCGTTCACTTTCATTGATTTCCCAATCTTTTAGAGCCTCACTTACAATAAATCTTGAGCTTGCAGTGAAATTCATCATAATCGAGTAGTTGAACAGTAGTTCAGTTGCTTCTAAGACCTCTCCAGATACACCATGAACCCAATCTGGTTCTGTATCTAAGTTTACTCCTTTCTTTATGTCCATAGTTAAATCAAATTCTTCTCCTGTGAGAAGGTCTAAGCCTAGACTAACATTTTCTCTTGTATTAGATGCATCTCCTAGATTTACCATACTTTCAATTGCAAAATCATTGACTGAACTTCCAAAGTCAATCATTCCAGAGAGGAAGAAAGAAAGAGAGAGAATTCCATCTTGTTGCCCAAACTCAGGTATTGTGATCATTTCAGAATTTTCTGATGATGGTAATGATAACTCGGCATTTGCTGGTAGAGGGTCAAGGTATACTCTTCCCGATAATCCTAAGAATTCATCATCTCTATCACTTACGTCTTCCAACAGCAAACTGAACGGAGACGAACCTGTCCGATTCATAATCAATTTACTATTTCCTGCGACTGACTTTGCACCAGGTTGTTCTGGAGGAAGAAGGGTCACAGAAGTCAAATTTGACAGCCTGAATGACATACTCGCTTCATCTTCGTTTTGATTTATCAAAAATCTTGCATGGTCACCGTCCATTGTTATTGGGGTTGATGCATTCGAGATTTGAACTTCTATAGCACCAACACCATTCGGTGCATTGAAACTTAGTGTATCGCCTAAATCAAGGTCGAATTCTGACGGTAAATCGATAAGTCGCAAAGCGTTGTACTGCCCATTACCTTCACCACTGTAAGTAATTGTGCCAATTTCTCCAGTAGAAGTATAGCTAATTTGGGTTCCTTGTTGGGAAATTGTCAAATTTTCTGGTCGATTTGAAATCGATGCAAATTGCCTTACATCTCCTTCAGTGGTATTTTCAAAATGATTTAGATGGCCAATAATCAATTCATCCCCTGAAATTCCATTCAAAGAAATCGTTCGAAGGTCTGTCGGCTGGTCGTATGAATAAGATAGACCTGAAATATCATCTACGTTCAAACTCATTGCTACAGGAACTATAGTGCTCTCTGGACCATATCTACCAATTACGTTTGAGTTGTCAGAATCTTCTGCTAAGATAATATGATTGCGTTCCATCACAGGGTGAGGATTGCTTCCAAGTGCTAGTTTTACATTTCCAACTGTCTCGGTCTGCCTTTGAGAGCCATCTGACCAAGTTTTCTTAACTTGTGAATAACATTGAAGGAAAATTTCACCACTAGATTCGCCCGCTGTCCCTACAATGGCATCAGGAAGTCCGTTGAGAATTGTTCCAATATCTAGAACAATTTCAACCAAAGTCAACACTACGTTATCTAAAACTTCACTCAATAGATCGGGTGCAGTTCCAAACTCGACCCTGACTCGATTTGATTCTGGAATCTCAAATGTACCAAAAATCGCTATTACCTCTGGTAAATCTGTTATCTCTACTGCCAGTGAGGACGTGTCAGTTTCGTACCCGTGTCTTTGGAATGTAGAAACATACTCTAATTTGGGTATTTTCTCAGTAGAAGCGATTAAAATCAGACTGTTCCATCTACTATCTGAAGGGTCGACAATTAGATTATTTCCAGCCTGATTTATGGAATTATCAGATGTGAAATTTTTAATTGAGATTATCATAGAAAGTCGATTCGGCATATCTCCTGGGAAATTAGTCGAACCTGGAGCCTCCCCAATCATTGTAAAAATCGCATTAATTTCATCTTGCGGAAGAGTACCTTTTGGTAAATCTCTAACCCATCCTCTTGAATCGGTTATGTTGCCCAATCGTCCCCCTGCTTCCACATGCTCCGATCTATCCTCATAATAGTGGAACCATAAATCAGCGTCGGCATCACTGAATATCTCAATGTTATCAAACGAATTATCTCCTGCGTTATCATTTCTGATGACTAAATCTACTTCTTCGGGAATTTCGGTTCCACCATAGATTGGGTGTAATCCAACATCGATGTACCCCAATTCATCGACTGGCCGGTCACCATTTGAATCTGGAGGAGAAAAATGCACATATCCTATCCCTACTGAATATCCACATTTGTGTTCCCTACTCTCTGAATCATGGTCTGCAATAGGGTCGTACCAAGATGAATCTTGACAATCTGTTTGCGTGTTCGCAGAATTATGATTTGGATTAGAAAGAAGAATTGAATATGGAGCTGTAACCGAAGTTACCTCTAGAACTGAGTCATCTCCCCCGTTGAAAATGTTGATTACGTCTACAATACTTAGTATGGTACCTACTACATTGAGTTCCATTTTGTCAAGACCCACTCTTACCTGAAAATCACTCGGAGGTTGAGTAAATCTAGAATCAATTACAAGTCCATATGATTCAGCATCTTGAGATGTAAATCCGAGATCATATGCAACCCCTTTGATGAATGAAACTTCCATACTTGCCATATCGTCCCATAACGGGTTAGAATAATCCATGACTCTAACTCGCCATTGGAAATTTGGTTTTACCCATATTGACTGAACTGTCGGGATTAATCCATCGCTAAGTGTTACGTCCCAGCCTTCACCTTGCTGGCCAAATCCAAGTATGGAAAGTCCTACTGCAACGTCAGCATTTCCATCTCCATCAATGTCTACCGCGTTTTCAAATAATCCAGCATCATTGAAAGTCAGTATATCACCTGTAAAAGTACCATAATCCCAAGCCTCATACTGCGGGCCGTTATTTCTTGCAGAGTAATTCACGTATAGCGAATAGGTGTTTATTCCAATAGCTAGAGGGTCGGAAAGGCTTGGTGGGTCAAACAAAGTGTCTAACAAATTGTTAGGCCAATCCTCAGGGTGTGTTGCAGGATCTGTAAGATANTGGTAAGGTTTTGGCAGCATTGGCTCCAGCGGCTCTGTACTACGCATTGAGATATCACCAATGATNTCATCAGTTGCGAGTAATGCATCACCATCACCAATTTCTCGGCCCCTCGCTTCTAAAGCGGAAAGAATGCCTTCAGCAGAATTTGAAGCAAATTCATCTTCACCTGAATCAGCCTCAGCGTTAAGCGCATCAGCCATCGCCTGTAGAATTCCAAAGTCATCTCTTCCAATAGTTTGTTCCGCTTGAACTGGGCTGTAAACCGGTAACAAAAGAACCAAAATCAACACTATTGCAATCTTCTTTGAGTCAACAGGTTTTGGGACGCCGGCATAGAGTAAGCGTACACTTTCTGCTGACATCAAACTAGTTCACGCTCTCAACCCAAATGAATCTAGCCCTAATTCGTATCAAATTTGAGCGTTTTTCATCGCTCAAATAACTGGTCACTTCCACATTTTGGACACGCAACTACAGCACTATTGACACCTTGAGGTAGGGTGACAGAGAACTTTTGCCCGCAGGAACTGCAGTCTCCAATCAAATTATGGCCTGCTGAACTCTGTTTTTGAACGGGTTGTTGGTTGTTTTGAGACATTTGTGTTGGTAGAGCAATACCGCCACTACGTACCTTGCCAGTAGTTGATTTTGGCGTAGGCTTGGTTGTCGTAACTGGTTCATCAGTAAACGCTGCTAATGCCTCGTCGGCAAATTGACCGACAGATGCGGACTGCTGGAATTGAGGTTTGAATCCAGCATAAGGGTCAGCATCATTGGTATCATTCCCGTAAATTGCTGCGATTTCCTGTGCTTTCGCTTCATATTCAATTTGTTCAGGAGTCTTCAACTGACCACCGTCTACTACACCAGCAAGTTGTTCTGCTTTTGCAAACATAGACAAATTGGTTGTTTTTGTTATGTCTTTTACTCTAGCAGTTGCTTGTTCAAAGCTAAAATTATTTTGCATCAGCATTTCTATTGCTAGACGGCGCTGAGAACCTCTATATCCGAACAGGACAACCCCTGTTACGACTATTATTACGAAAAATACCACTGCTACGATTGCAAATAGATTTGCATTGGAAGGAGGCTCTACGACTTCAATTGTGAAAACCTCAAAATCAGTATTATTTGATGCATCATACACAGTCAGACCAATACTATATTTTCCAGTTTCATCAAAGGACAATGATATCTTTTGCCCTGTATAATCGTCATCATTTCTAGCATCTCCGTCGCCATTACTATCTTTTTCTAAATCTAGATCCCAACTGAATGTTAGGTTTGACTCGTCATCCCATAAGTCAAACGCAGTTGCCGTAAATTCGGTATTTTCACCCTGGTATACTTTTGAAATATCCTTGATTGCACTCATATCCAAGCGAGGAATTGTTGAGTCGTAGACGAATATGGTATCAACTGTTGAATTTGTATTTCCAGATGCATCTGTTACAGTCAGTGTGATTTTATGAGTCCCAATATCGCTCCAACTGAGAGACAGAGCATCGGTAGTTCCTGCTGGGGTGCCGTCAATATCCCACGATATTGAAGAAATTACATGGTCATCATAAGAATTTGAAGACTCAAGAACCAATTCGGAATTTCTCAACAATCGCCACTCACCGTTGATTCCTTTAATCCCCATACCGCTAATTACTGCAATTGGGTCTGACACGTCNAAAACCGTTATCTGATGTGATACGAATGTAACTTCACCTGTTGCTGATTGCGCTGTAGCATTGATTGTCTTCAAGCCAGGCGAGNGCCATGAAGCCTCGACTACGAAACCTGTTTCGTCAATTACATCATCTGAATCAAAATCCCAAGACATTGAAGCAATTTGACCCAAACTGTTTGGAGAATTGCTTCCATCAAGAATGATGGATTCCCCTATGGTTGTCTCTCCACTCACATAATCAACAATTGTTGGAATAATTGTAGGGTCAAACCAGCCCATAATAGTGAAATGGAAGCCGTTTGACTCTGCATCCGCCATCAAATTAAGATTTTTCAAATCCAGATACTCTGGTATAGTCCAGTTGACNTAATTCATTTCATTGGGAAACTCATCAAGTTTAGTTCCAGAGATTAGTAAATCTCCACTTAATTGAGTATCTGATTGGATAAACAATTCACCTGAACCGGCAATTGAATGAATCCAATAATTTAATTCTGTATTGTAATCTACCATGAAATCAACTAGGTTTAGGCGCTCACCTGGATTGAGTAAAAATGTGTCATGAATAAGGGAGTATTGTACTTCTTCAGCAACATCTACATCGATAAGGAATTTTGATGTCATTCCGCCCTGATCGCCAAATCCTTGGTCACCATCATGTGCAGTATTATCGAATACCAAATACCAAGATTTGTCTGAAAATGAAGATGGTATTTTCCAATCGTACCATTCACTGCCGATAAATGATTCAAAAGACCCTTCGGGAACAAACGATGACCTGTAATTCTGCCCATTCTTGTAAACAGAAATTCCATTCTGGTCGAATAGTAAAACATCCATAGAATCATCCAAGACATCAAAATTTACTGATAATGTTGATTCAGAACTTCTTGTTCCAAGATTGACAATCAAACAAGCATTTGGCTCCACCGCTACACCAGTTGTTGAAGATGAAACTGCAGATAAATCAAATTCTGCACATTGGGGTGCTGCTCTACCTTCAGTTGCCGTGACGATTGAACCAAAGGCGACTGAAACCACAAGGAAAGCAACCAAAAGCGGGCGACCCATGAAACTCCAAACCCCCTATACAATTTCAAATTGCCTAAGTATTGACTGTCCAACCTTCGGTTGATTTTTGTAAATGTTTCAAATTACAATCATTATCTAGTATCAGTCTGTCTCCATCTGATAAAGTTACAACCGAAGAATGTATTTCTGATGCTTCAATTAGTGATTTATTTCCATTTTCTAATCTAGCAGAAAAATGAGTAAGAGCTAGATGCTTTGCTTCACATTCAATAGCAGTCCTTGCAGCACCTGATGCCGTTGAGTGTAGATGTTCGTTAGCGATATCTGAATGTTCTTGCAAAAATGTTGCTTCGTGTATCAACAAATCACACTTTGTTTCTATAGACTGTTCTGCAGTATCGCCAGAAATCACAACCGAAATCGATTGCTTGTCAGGCCCTCTAAATTCAGTACCCTTCAACACCTGTCCTTCGAAGTCAACATCCTTACCTTCAGCAAGTTGCATAACAATTTCCTGCGGTAAGGATGCTGCAGATTTCCTATCAAACTTACCCCGCTTAGGCTTAGATTCGATTTTCCATGCGAGAGAAGGAATTGTATGTTGAGTATTGATTGCAGAAATCCTAGTTTTGTTCAAAGGCTGGGGTAGTTCAATCTTTTCACCAGTGTTCATGTCTACCCATCTTGAACCGTCACCAAGTATCAATTTGATTTCATATCCCAATTCTTCGCTAACAGCGCCCAAATCCATCCACATATCATATTGAATAATTAGGTCTGATGGGCTTACTACTGGCTCGCCATCCTTACCTAAGAGNACATCAATTACCTCGCTTGAAGTCGGCCCAATAACATGGAGAGGTTCTTTCCTAGTATCCATAGCCATTGTTTGAAGCCAAGGCAATACGCCCCATGTATGGTCTAAATGACCATGAGTTAGCAGAATTGCAGCAACTTTTGATATCTTGAGTTTCTTACCATCTGATTTTTTCAATAAAGATCTGTGTTCAACAAATCGATTTTGGAATCCTTCTCCACAATCAACAACGAAAATACCGTCCTCGGCTTCAATAATTGAACCTGAGACTGACCTTCCTTGAGCCGGCCTAGCAGAAGAAGTACCCAAGATGTGAATTTCAATTGACATTTCATCACATCAGTGTTCGTAAGGAATCGGAGTCTTTGGAAACCATCGCAAAATAACAACATCGCCGATTGAACGAACCCAGCGCCATGGTATTGTCAGATGCACTCCTTTCTCAACCAATTCTTCTGGACAGCCTGCAACAAAAAGGTGAGTTGCACAAAGTTCAGTACCATCGATTACGGTTTCCGCAACGAATCCAAGTAGTCGCCCATCAGGGAGATAAATTTCTTTGTCAATTAACTGTGATACGCTCATATCACTTGACATCTGACTCTCACCCATACATCCTGAATAATAGGTACTCAATGAACCCAACGGAGAAAATTGTCGTAGAAGGAAAATTCAAACTACTTTCCGATGTTTCCACGAGCCTTTAGAGATGGGCGAAGTTTTTCTGCGCCCTTACCCTTGTTGTGAAGACCTCTTCCACGCTTACCTGNGCTTGTTTTGCCACGGTATGCCCTTCCTCTGTGANGAGGCTCTGCAATCCATCCTAGGTCTTTATCTGCCTTGATAGCAGGATGTGAAGGATCTAGCATGATAACTTCGTAGTACTTGTGCTTACCATCTTGTCCAACCCAATACGAGTTTAGTACCTCTAGATTTGGGAAGTGTCTGTTAACACGCTCTTCAGCGATTCTTTGAGTGTTCTTTGCCATTGTAATTTTGGAAATACCAGCTTTTGATGGCTTTCTCTTNATGTGAATTTTACCTTTCCTTAGACCACCACGGCGGACTCTAGTCCTAACCATGACGACACCTTGCTTAGCCTTGTAACCAAGTCTTCTAGCAGCGTCTATTCTAGTTGGTTTATCAATGCGGCAATTGACTGGTTCTCTTCTCCATTGAACCATTCTATCTTGTCGCTGTTGATGTGTTTGAGTGTTCTTTGGGCGATTCCATGTTGCTCTGACATGCTGGTATAGACCCTTAGCCATTTTACATCACCTGCTCCTTGAAGCGTTTTGGCGACTTCCCCTTCATATTTGAATACCGCGACGCGGCCAATTGCTGGGAAATGAGGGATTGACTCATTTGTGTGTTCTTATTGGGATGTGTGTGTCCCTTCAAATCACCGGTGAAAATGAAGTCTTGAAGGCTTTGGAAAATGACCGTGATATCCAGTTGGTATTAGTGGACAGAGATGAAGACTGCGCCCAAATTATCGAAAAATGTAAAGAAAAAAATATCAAAGTCATAGAAGGATCTTCAACCGATTTATGGAGAATGAGTGCTGACGGCAAGCAGAAGGTTTTGGCCCTTATTGGTAGAGAACCTGAGGGAACGCTTAGTGAAATTTTTGAAAGGAGCGGAGCTATCTGGCTTTTTGATGGCGTGGAGTATGCTCCAAACTTAGGTTTTGGTGTCAGAACTGCAGAGGTTAGCGGGGCTGCTGCTGTTATCGTAAATGTGAACAAAACCCACGAAGAAAGGAGAACGATTCGTAGGGCATCAATGAGAGCGACTAGATTTATTCCTGTAGTTTATGCCACGACAGAAGAAATCCTCGCAGCATGCAACCGAAAAATTGTGGTTGCTGAAGANGTGGGCGGCAAAGCACCATGGGATACTGACCTTACAGGAGATNTTTTACTCGTGGTAGGTGCCGAAAATGCTGGAGTCTCAAAAGANGTCNTGGATGCTGCNGATGAAATTGTAAGANTACCAATGCCTGGATTTATTCCATCTTACAATCTCCAAGTTGCAGTAAGTGCCTTAGCTCTTGAAAGGTTAAGGCAAATCGATAATTGAAAATCACTCTTCTTCTCTGCGGAGTACTGCGATAAATCCTATTGTTACTGCAAGTAATGTACCCACTGCTCCAAGTGCAGGTATAGCTGATGAGCCATCAGTTTCGTTGCCGTCTGTTGCATCAGGTACTGTATCTTCAATGCCGTCACATGCAGAACCAATACCATCACCATCCAAATCTTGTTGGTCTGGATTAGGAACGTTTTGACAATTGTCTAAGATATCTGTAATTCCATCGCCGTCATCATCGGTATCTGCATTATTACCTATGCCATCACCATCTGTATCGATTTGCTCACTAGAATCATACGGGAATACATCTGCGACATCACTCATACCATCATTGTCATCATCTGGGTCTGCATTGTCACCGATTCCATCACCATCGAAATCACCAGATTCGTTTTCATCATAAGGGAAGACATCATTTCCATTCGAAACTCCGTCACCATCAATATCTGAGTCACAAATATCACCAATTCCATCTCCATCAATATCTGATTGATTTGTGTTTGATAGGTTCAGACAATTATCAATATCGTCAATTACGCCATCGTTGTCATAATCGTACTCACATGCATCACCAATTCCATCTCCGTCCATATCTGACTGATCTGGGTTGCTCAAATTCAAGCAGTTGTCGATTGAATCATCGATACCATCATTGTCCATGTCTGAATAATTGTACGATACTGAGAAACAAGATGTATCCGTTGATAGATATTGCAAATTACCGTTTGAATCTACATGATTCAACCACGCTGTAACACAGTGGGTGCCAGAATTATTCAAGAAAGTAGAACCTGTTTGTTGATGAATGGTAGAGGTTGCCGTCCAAGAATAAATGCCGTAATCAATTGTTTGGCCAGACTTGTATACCTCCCAATCAACCTCGTAAGTAGCACCAGGTTGTAGATAATAAGATTCAATTGAGAAATAAACCATATCACCCACATAATAAACAAAGGTGCTTGGATATACTGAAATATTGCCCCAAGTTATGTTGCCTGTTGTATTATTTCCTCCAGTATTATTCCAACCTGTATTATTACCACCGGTGCTGTTACCGCCTGTATTGTTTCCACCGGTGCTATTACCGCCGGTATTGTTTCCGCCAGTGTTATTTCCACCAGAATTATTTGTTGGTTCACTTCCAACTGTCACGCATTCGCTCTCATAATCAAGATAGTTTGTGTATGAGTTGTCTATGTTATACAGATAGGCGTACATACAAATTGTTCCATTATATGATGGACTGAAACTGATATTGTTTATGTTGTAAGAAGATTGTGCGGTAAAATTGTAACTTCCGTTGATGTTATTGTAATATACATAATAATACACGTCATAATCTGAACCGTATGTTAGATCATCAGCTAAGATTTCTAGAATAACAGTGTCTCCAATCTCGAATTGGTTTCCGTTCGTAGATAGGTAAAGTTGACCTGTAGCATTTGTATTATTCCCGCCAGTGTTGTTACCTCCGCTGTTTGAAGGTGCAAAGTACTGGAATGTTATAGAAAGAGTGGAATTCGGACATTGATGTGACCATGAGTTATTCTGCCCACAATTCATCACCGTAGCTTCGAAATCCAATGTAATGTTTGTACCATTTTGAATAGACGAATTAAATGTCAGTTGTGCGGAGTAAGGCTGGACTGCATAACTAGAATTTGACCAACCAATCTGATACCACCAACCATCATACAATCCATAAACATTAGAATTGTCTGCAGATGCATTAATTCCGGGGTAATTTATTGGGAATGAACAAGTGTTCACGAGATATAGAGTGACGTAGTATGTCTGATTTATTGTAAGATTGCTCAATATCAAACAGTGACCATCATTCAGGGTTGAGTTACCACCAGTATTGTTACCACCAGTATTGTTACCACCAGTGTTATTTCCACCGGTATTGTTGCCACCAGTGTTGTTGCCACCAGTGTTATTGGCATATACAGAGATCCCATCATTATCGCTGTCAGCGAAGGTGTTATTCACATATATT
>PAMN02000028.1 GCA_002707335.2 Methanobacteriota archaeon
ACGCCCAGGAAATTTTCAGTACTTTCAGAACTTTTAATTGATTAGATTTACTTTTCAAAGGGGATTTTTTTAGCAAAAAAATCAAGGTTTTGGAGGACTTAGCGCAGTCTTCAACTTCTTGGCAGCATCAGATAATACATACATTGTATCTGAAAACAAATTTCCCTTTTTCGGTAATGATCGAGCAGATAGCATAATGAAAACCATCACGAACCATGCAAAGAATAACAAAGATAGTCCATAATTCAATGTCCCTATACCTCCAAACCAATCCGAAGGAATAATTCCATTATCTGGCCACTTTTTATCTGCGACGATGAATATGGCTAGCAAAACGCCCATTAAACTCTCCCCGGCAATAAATCCGGCACCAATTAAAACACCCTTATCCTGAACTTCTTTCACTGCTTCTTTTGCAGGTTTTGACATTTCACCCTCTAATGTTCCATCAATTCTTAGCCGCGCACTAGATAAAAGAATGTGTGAAATTATTCCACCAGCCATTATTGGAACGCTGAGGGTAAGGGGCAGATAAATACCGATTGCTACACTCATTACTGGCATTGCTAATCTGATTAGAATAACTGCAATTATGGCTCCTAAGAAAACCATAGGTAAATTCAGGTTACCTCCAAACGCCCCCTCAACAATTGCGCCAATGAGTTCCGCTTGTGGAGCAAATAGAGCATCGCCACAGTTGTATAATCCATCCACAGGCGCTCCAGCAGGTAAATCTGAAGACTCTATTATTCTTGTATTCGTATCTTCACATGCAGATTTAGAAATTTGGAAAGCATCGTGCAAAATCGAAAGAACTGGACCAATAACCATGGCTCCGACAATAACTCCAATTATTTCGGCAGTTTGCTGTCTCCAAGGTGTTGCCCCAACCATGTGCCCCGTTTTCAAATCCTGCATTACATCTCCAGCTATTGCTGCGGAAGTTGCAACAATCGCTGCGATGAACATCGTTGCAATCATCATATCAGTTTGACTCATATTCAATATCAAACCGCCAACTACCCAAACTAATCCGATTGTAAAAAGCAAAGTAGCGATAGTCATACCTGAAACTGGTGAGTTTGATGAACCCACAACCCCTGCAATATATCCTGCAACTGCTGCAAAGAAAAACGACACTACAGCTAGGAATAAAGCTCCGGCCAATGCCATCACTAAACTACCTGTAGCATACCAATAAAATAGGAAGATTAAAACAACTAAAACACCACATACAATGAGTACTTTGTCCAAAGGTATGTCGATTTCAGTTCTTGCTTGATGTGTATCATTTGAACCCCCTTTCTTGAATGATTTACTCAAACCTTCAATTATGGTTTTTCTCATTGACCAAAGGGTGTACACGCCACCAACTACCATAGCACCTACGCCTACGTACCTTATCTGATCAGACCATACTTGAGAATAGTCTTTCACATTTATGGCTACCAAAAATCCAGATTCATTTGGAAATCCATTCATTAAGCCGTAAATTGGAACTAACAAACCAAATCCAATCACTCCACCCAAAAATATGAACGATGCAATTCTAATTCCAACGATATAGCCTACTGACAATAAAGCAAGAGATAATTCTCCTCCAGCATATAACCTAGTTCCAAATGCAGTTCCTAAACCTTCAACATGCGCGTGTGTAGCCTTGAAGGCTTTTACCATCCACCCAAACGTAGCACCAATAATCAATGCGTATACAATAGCAATTAATCCAGATCCACCCTTTTCACCGGCAACCAATACTTCTCTGCAAGCAACTCCTTCAGGATATGGAAGTGCTTCTTCAACAATAAATAGCCTTCTTAGTGCGATTGTAAACATAGTGCCAAGTATGCCACCTAGAATTGCAATGAGGAATGTTTCAAGCCATTGGATATCTGTCCAAATTCCTATTACTAGCAGAGCAGGTACGGTGAATATAACACCTGCTGCTAAAGATTCGCCTGCGCTTGCCATGGTTTGAACTGAGTTATTTTCTAAAATTGTAACATCTTTGAATTTAAAACCTCTAAGAATCAACATACTCATTACTGCTGCCGGTATAGATGCTGAAACGGTCATTCCAACATACAGCCCAAGGTAGGCGTTAGCGGCAGTCATTAAGCCCCCAAGTAAAATTCCAATTATTATAACACGAGCGGTTAATTCCTTGATATTGGCCTCTGCTGGAACCCATGGTTCTCCAACGCCCGCCATAGTACCGGGAGTTGCGCACTCTTTGTCAATCAATCGGATTGAATATTGCGGAACACCCACCCGTATAATCATATATTGAGTGTAGTTGGCAAGAGTGCACAGGTTGGTGTGTAAAGTGGATGACAGAAATTGGCATTCTAAAAAAATCGATAATCTACTAGTTGATTTTGATACTCCTGATACTGGATTATCTACAGATGAGGCCAACGTTAGGCTGGACAAGTACGGACAAAATAAACTCAAAGAGCCTGAAAAAACATCTGCTTTTATTCGTTTTATTTCTCAATATAACGATCCTCTGAATTATTTGCTCATCGGCGCTGCAATACTTGCTTTAGCCATTCACCCAGACAAACCAGGCGATTCGATTTTCATCGCGTTAGTACTAACGGCAAATGCATTTTTTGGATTCTGGCAAGAAAACAAAGCAGAACAAGAAATGGGTGCTCTCAAGAAAATGACCATTTCTAGATGTGTTGTTTGTAGAGACGGTGTCGAGTATGAGATTAGTACAACCGAATTAGTACCTGGTGATTTAGTGAAAGTTGAGGAAGGTCTCAAGGTTCCTGCAGATATGAGGGTAACCGAATCATGGCAATGTAAGGTGGATGAATCTGCTCTAACCGGAGAATCTGTGCCAACCAAATTAACTCTCGATTCTTTACCTCCTGAGACATTGTTGGCTGACAGAACAAATATGCTGTACATGGGTACAACAATTTCAACCGGACGTGCTGTTGGGATTGTAACAGATACAGGAATGACTACTGAATTAGGTAAGATAGCATCGGACATAGCAGACGCTGCAACACCAAAAACACCATTAGAACACAAACTCGAGTCGCTCGGAAAATTCTTAGGTTTCATAGCATTGATTGTTGCTGCACTACTTCTTTCTATTGAAATGGTACTTGCTTATGTGGACTCAAAAGACATGTTAAAGGCAGCATCTGCACAATTTTTGATTGCAATATCGATTTTCGTAGCGATTGTCCCCGAAGGGCTCCCAATAATTTTGGTAACTACATTATCAATCGGGATGAGAAATATGGCACGTCACAAGGCAATTATTCGTAGAATGAAAGCCGTCGAAACATTAGGCTCTACGACAGTTATTTGCACGGATAAAACTGGTACTCTTACAAAGAACCAGATGACTGTAAGACAATTTATGACACCAATTTCAACATATGGTGTTAGTGGAGAAGGATTCGAACCATCCGGCACCCTTACTTTAGACAAAGTGGAACTATCCGATGATGAAATGTCTACACTACAAGGCGACTTAGGCTTCAGGTTAGCTGCAGCGTGCCTTTCTTTATGCCACAATTCTCAGATTGCAGAAATTGATGGGCAATGGTCAGCAATAGGAGACCCAACAGATAGTGCCTGTGCAGTATTGGGTTACAAGATAAACGGCTCCGTTCAAAAGTTTGCTCAAAGGCATCCAAGAAAGCATGAATTCTTTTTTGACAGCGTCCGCAAAAGAATGTCAGTAGTTCACGAATACGAAGGCAGTGACTGGATATTTTCTAAAGGCGGGGCAGGTGGATTCAAGGAGTTAGTTAAATGGAAAATTTCTAACGGAGAAATTGTTCCAATTGAGCCAGATGATTACCAATCTGCTTATGATGCCAACAAAGATATGGCTAGTAAAGCAATGAGGGTTATCGCACTTTGTGCCAGGAAGGTCGAAGATGACGAAGACAAAACTAACATGGAATCGATGGAGAATGATTTGATATTCTTGGGAATGGTTGGAATAATTGACCCACCAAGGGCTGAGGTTTACGACGCTATTTTGAGATGTAAAAAGGCAGGTATACACGTTAAAATGATAACCGGTGATCAACACATGACCGCTCAAGCAATTGGTGAAGATTTGCAAATTACAAAACCACATAGAGACGCTGTTGGAGGAGAGCAACTTGTTGAGATGCAAGATGATGAGTTAATTGATGTAGCTGAAAAAGCATCAATATTCAGCAGAGTTACACCGGAACAAAAAATGAGGATTGTTACGGCATTGCAGGATAAAGGAGAGGTCGTTGCGATGACTGGAGATGGTGTAAATGATGCACCAGCATTATCTCGCGCTAATATCGGTATCTCAATGGGAATTGCAGGCACAGATGTTGCTAAGGATGCATCAGACATGGTTTTACAAGATGATAACTTTGCAAACATTGTTTATGCTGTTGAAGAAGGTAGGAAGATATATGCAAACATTAGGAACTTCGTAAGGTACCAAGTTTCGACAAACGTCGCAGCAGTAGCGTTACTTATTTTTGCGACTTTGGTTTTTGACTTACCACTCCCGTTAACAGCCACTCAAATATTAGTCATCAATATTCTAATGGATGGACCCCCTGCAGTAGCCCTTGGAGTAGAAAAAAGTCACAATAATGTCATGGATAGGCCACCGCGTCCTGTTGATGAATCAATGCCAAATATGACAGATTTGATTCTAATATTTTATTTGGGAGCAGTAATGGTAATAGGAACTATACTTGTATATTCACTAGCTTATCAGAACGGTGACAAAGAATATGCAAGAACAATGTGTTTCAGCGTTTTCGTACTGTTTCAATTGTTCAATGTAATGAATTGTAGAAGTAGTGAGGATAGTGTGTTTAAATTAGGTTTGTTTTCTAATCGTGCAATTTACTTAGCGTTCCTGTTCTCCTCGGTGTTGCTGCTAGGTATCGTACAGTTTGGATATATTACGATACCATTTACAGATATTGCGATCAGTAGTCTTCTTTCTACAACACCACTGAACCAATCTGATTGGTTTATTGTGATATTTGTGGCTAGTTCAGTATTCGTTATTGAAGAGTTTAGAAAGTTCATGGCAAATACAGGGTTCTTTAGTGTATCAACAAACCGCCGTGTTTAGGGGTCGAATTGAAAAGCATAATATCAAGCCGAAGTATCATGCAAGCAGGGGTTGCCCGAGATTGGCAGGAACTGCTTACGTCATCTTTGGAAAAAGAGGATTGGCCAAATGAACTAACCTCAATAGTTCACAAACTATCAATGGGGGAACCAATTAATCGCGCAGATGCTCATGTCTTGTTTCAATACAGCGATCTAAACACGATTGGAAAGTTAGCAAATATAATCAAGAATTCAATGTTTGGTTCACAGGTTTTCTTCAATCACAATGTACACATTAATCAAACAAACATTTGTACTTTGGCGTGCAAATTCTGCGCTTTCAGGAGAGGAAGAAGAGCAGATGATGCTTATCAAATGGGAATTCAAGATTACCTCGATGACCTCAACCAATATGCCGATTATGTCGATGAAGTTCACTCAGTTGGCGGATTGCATCCTGATTGGGATATCGAGCATTACGAATTCCTCTTCTCTGAAACAAAAAATAAATTCCCAGATATCCACATAAAAGCATTAACTGCAGTAGAAATAAAACACATCGCCAATTTGTCAAATATTTCAATTCATGAAACATTGAAACGATTGAAAAATGCAGGTCTTGGCTCACTGCCAGGAGGAGGTGCAGAGATTTTGGACGATGACGTAAGGAAAATCATTTGTAATGGAAAAGAGTCATCATCTGAGTATTTAGAAATCCACGGCGCTGCTCATTCAATAGGCATGCCAACTAATTGTACAATGTTATTCGGGACTGTAGAATCTGTAGATCAAAGAATTACCCATCTGCTAAAATTAAGATCACAACAAGACGCATCAAAAGGTTTCCAGTGTTTTGTTCCATATCCGTTCTTACCCGATTCCTCGAGATTACCTCAAGCGCAATTAGCCTCAGGTTCAGAAATACTGAGAGTTATAGCTATATCTAGAATAATTTTAACTAATATCCCGCACATAAAGGCTTATCGGATGAATATAGGGGATGAATTGGCAGAATTAGCCTTAAATTTTGGAGCAGATGATATCGATGGCACTGTTCAAAAAGAGTCAATTATGCATTTAGCAGGATCTACTGCGCCATTGAGCCATGATAAGAACAAATTGGCAAAAATAATTGAAAACGCGGGGTCAATTCCTATCTTGAGAAATACGATTTACACAGAGTTTGAAGAATACAAACCTCCAAAAACGATAGTCAAATCCAGACTACCAATGGCCTAGGTGAAATAATGACATGGGAGAAGACAATTGGCAGAGTTTCATTCATCAACTGTGAGCCACTTTTTTACAATATACCTGATGAATGGTCGGTTCTTTCAGCACCACCATCATGGTTAACAGGGCATCTCCTGAGGAGGGATTGTATCATCGCACCAATACCTGCGGCCGACTATGCAAAACACAAAGACGAGTTGTATCTGATACCTGACATTGCCATTTCTAGCAAAGGAGAAGTAGGCAGTGTGTTGTTATTTGGCGTGGATGACATAGAAAACATGAAAAAAATAGCCTTACCGACCGATTCAGCGACGTCTCGGGCTTTACTTCAATATCTCATATCAAGGAAAAATTATGATGTTGAGTACAAAGAAATGGGTCCTGACTTAGAATCAATGCTAGATATTTGCGATGGTTGTTTATTGATTGGTGATAGAGCTTTGGAATCAGCTAAATCTAATCCAGAATTAGTAAAAATGGATTTAGGAAAGGAGTGGAAAGAAGTCAGTCAATCCCCTATGGTCTTTGGTGTGTTTGCGGCAAGAAGAGACTCTGACATAAGTGCAGTCAAAAATGCTTACAATGCACTCGTTGCTAATCTTGAAAAATTCGAAGACTCAAAATCAATCAGGTCAGATGTAATAGAATTATGTTCTAGTAAAACCAATCAAAGTGTAGAGCGTTTAGAAAAATACTTTGGAGAAGTAATTAACCGGGTTGACGCTGAAGATATGAAAGGATTGAGAAAGTTTCTCAAAAATGCATGTAAAGTAGATGAGGATTTAATCCTCGCCTGGTGATTCTTTTTTCGTGAAACTATCAAGTAAATCGTCTTGAAGTTTAGTCTCATCGATTATCTTCCCTGAATCCTTATTTTTTCTTCGCCGTACAGGTTTCCTCCGATTGGTTTTCTTAACATTATTCTCATTCTCTATTTTGTCGATAGAGGATGTTTCTATTTGGGTTTCGTCATTATCCTTTTTCTGTAAGGTTTTCTTAACAGATTTTTTCTTGACCACACTTTCTTTTGCAGCTTTTTTTACGGTTTTCCGTTTGATTGGATTATTAGTCTCTATCAACCCCTCTACAGAAGATAATTTTTTTCGCTTCGTTTTCCTTACCTCAGTATTTCCATTTTCAGTACCTTTACTTGAAGTCCTTCGTATCTTCCTTTTACCTTCATTTGACACAGAGGTTAAATCTTTATTATCGCGGCTAATTTTCTTCTTTGTTGTAACCTTTGGTTCTTCGAAAAAATCATCTTCATCAAATTCGTTGGTAAAAGCATCAGGTAAATCTTCTTCAATATCGTAATCGTCATCGAAATCATCTTCTTCATAAACAATTTCTTCAGTTTGTGGTTGCTCATCTTCTTCAATATTAAGAGCAAATTTATCGATTCTTCTTCTGTAAAACAATCCAATAGACAGCAAAACCATTACAGCCAAAATTAAAACAAATGGATTCGTTATAATGTCTATAATTCCATCTAGCGTTGTCTTATCAACGGTTTCTTCTTGATTCACATTGAATATAAGTGGCATACCATCGTTTCGCCATATGGAAATTCCATCATCTTCTATTGAATCTCCAGTTATTAATACCGAAATTGGGTGAGATGGCGCCACCCAAGCGATTGATCCAGTTGTTGGTGTGGTTTGTTCCTGAATGGTTAAATTCAACGGATAAACAATATTGCTGTCAAAGGCAAATGACACAGATATTATGAAATTTATTTGAGTCACTGTATCTCCTTGTTTGATTCCTTGTAAGCCACTTTCTACAGAACAGAACACTTGTGCATCACCAAGTTCTCCCGTGGACAATTGTAATGATGATTCCCACGATGTTGTTAGTTCGCTTAATACGAGATTTGAACAAATTGAAGATTCAAACATTTTTTCCTCATTAGTACTTATTATTTGATCTGTAGCCATTGAATTTCTAGATAGATTTCGAATATCACTAGAAATCGAACTTGGTAGTGAAATTTTATCATGTATAGTCAAGCTTGATGGTGTGATATCAAGTGTAATCTTTCGTATCTTTGAAATATCCGGGTACAATGAACAAGGTGTTCCAACTGGTGCATCACACCCAAAATCATTATCCCAATCATCGTATATTCCATCTCCATCGTCATCGGCATCATATACATCAGGGATTTTGTCATAATCGGAATCTACACCTGGCTGTAAATATCCATCAAAGAAGATATTTTTTTGATAGATTGCTATTTCTCCAGAATTCATTGCGACAAATATTTTATTGAGTCTGCCAAATTGATCGTCAATTATTTCGAAATCATATATTCTATGAAAGAACAAAGTTCTGTATTCCTCTTGTAAATTATCAAAGTTTAACGATATTATTCCTTTAGAGGTGTCATTTTCTACCGCTAAGTGTAAAACATTTCCATTCCTCGCAAAATTCAATTTAACAGCACCGTCATATCTAACCTCACCATTAATCGCACCAGCAAGGTTTCTTGAAACTACAACCCCTTTGTCTCCCACCAGGATATAATCTTGCCCATCAGGAGTCCATTTACAATCGATAACAGCCTCATTATCAAGGCTGCGATAAGTATCGACTAGAGTTCCATTCTGATGCCACAATGCGTACCTACCTGACTCATCTCCAGTGATTAAATATTCACCATCCCCTCTATACTCTATGCAGGTAATTTCTACATGATGTACGCTATGTAGAGTATTTTTTACCGACATGTCAGAATAACGTAAGATCACAACGTCACCATCTTTACCAGGGGATGCAATAAAATCACCGGATGGATGCCAAGAAATATCTTTGGAATTGTAATCAGAATATCCCTTTTTATCTAGTAATATTAGTTGATTAAGGTCTAAAATATTCAGAGTTTTAGGTTCTTGTACCGAATAAGCACGGTTTAGTGCCAAGAATTCACCTGTTTTAGAAGCTGATATATAAGAAACTCCGGGGATTTCAAATGTTTTTACAACAGACTTATCATCTCTATCATATACAATTATTGCTCCATCATGAACAGCGACTATGTAGTCATTTGTAATTTCCAAATGCGTAGTTTCTGTCGCGCCCTCGCTAGTATTAACAGAATCTAAGTATGTCAAACCACTTGGTGTGGCAGTGACTAATCCAGATAATAGGGGTAATAAAATTAGTAAACAAACCAATTTCGAACAACGCATGAGCCCGCCCCATTCCGCCCATCACAAACCAATTTGAAAGCATGTCGGAATAAAACATTCATTCCTGTATCACCTCATGGGTATTCACACAGCGTTAAGTACTGATGTTAGGAGGTATTTTCATACAATGGTATGTGGGATGAACATGAGTGGAGAATTAGCAAGGGATGAAGAAGGTAATCTGATAGTTAGAATTGGGCACTCTCCAGACCCTGATGATGCATTCATGTTCCATGCGCTTACTACCAACGCATTTCCTACTCCAGGGTATAAATTTGTACACGAACTTCAAGATATTGAGACACTTAATCATAGAGCCATGAATAAAGATTTGGAAGTATCAGCTGTTAGCATACATGCTTACCCGGAAATTTCAAATGACTACGCTCTGATGAACTGTGGTGCTTCCATGGGGGAAGGTTATGGCCCAATGATCGTTGCAAAATCCGGAGTTAGTATGGAAGAAGTTAAGAAAAATCCAATAGCAGTTCCAGGTCTAAAAACTAGTGCCTATTTAGGAATTAAGTTATGCTGGGGTGACCTGCAATATGAAGTAGTGCCCTTTGATGAAATAATACCAAAAATACTCTCGGATGAATATCTATCGGGGCTAATAATACATGAAGGTCAATTAACATATGTCGATCATGATTTAGATGTTCTAGTGGATTTAGGTAAGTGGTGGAATAATTTGACAGACGGATTGCCAATGCCACTTGGCGGAAATGTAGTAAGAAGGGATTTAGGAGAAAAAGTGATGGAAGACATAACAAAATATACCAAGAAAAGTATAGAATTTGCAATATCTAATCCTAGTGAAGCACTCGAATTTGCAAAAAAATGGGGCAGAGGAATTGATGACGAAACAAACCAGAAATTCGTCACTATGTACGTCAATGAACGTACGATAGATTACAAAAAAGAAGGAAGAGATTCTATCAGAAAATTTATTTCCGAAGGCCAGAGGATAGGACTAATTCGAAATGACTTCGACACAAATTCAATGAAATTCATTGGCGAATAGGTGATTTTTTGAACAACAGAAGTTCGAAACCTGATGTTTCTGAATATGGAAGTGTAGATCCAGCACCACCTTCAAAGATTCAAGATATTGCTAGATTGGAATCAATTCTAGTAGATGAAAATACGCGAATGTTTGAAAGAATGCGAGTAGTATTCTCATTACGGAATATAAATTCCAGTGAATCAATCGACGCACTAAGTCAAGGATTCAAATCCCAGAGCGCATTATTGCGTCATGAGATTGCTTACGTTATGGGCCAAATGCAGAACAACCATGCACTGCCGATTCTGGAGGATGTGCTTTCTGATGAAAATGAGCACGTGATGGTAAGGCATGAAGCCGCTGAAGCATTAGGTGCTATTGGTGATATTAAAGCAAAAAATACTCTAGAAATGTATCTCGATCACAACTTGCCTGAAATATCCGAATCATGTGAAGTCGCATTAGATTTACTATCACATCATAACTCAGATTTAGTTTGATGCACATACACATTCAAAGACTATGTCCTTCTAGCAAGGAACGAGGCGGGGACAATGCCACACGACCATATCGAACTAGCACAAACACCTAATGGTGAATTAGGCCCTCGATGCAAAGGTTGTGGTGTCAGACTCACTTTTGGTGAAGCAATGGTCGTAGACCGCGACTATTATTGCTGGGAGCACTATGTTCAATTAACAGGTGCGGACACTGCAACTGTCGAAATCGTACGAGAGACCCGTTTCTGGAAAGAGTGAAGGTTCAAAGTATTCCAGCAATCCCGTAGGATTTGGGGAACTATGTCAGGCTGGGCTAAATTTGCACATAGATTCACTCAGTACTATAGGACTGCTCCATTGTGGTCTCCCCCGAGGTTGAGAAGTAGAGAATGGATGTTCATACCATTTGGGCCTGCAAAACCTATTAGACACAAGGGATTTTCAGATATTAATGAAGTTCGTAATTTTGTCTGTAATAGCCCTTTCCACTCTTGTTTTTATTCAACTGCTTACTGGAAAAATCCACATCAATTGAAAATGGCAGATAAGGGTTGGTTAGGAGCAGACCTTATTTTTGACCTAGATGGAGACCATTTGCCAGGTGTAACCGATAGGGATTTTCCTGGCATGATTGAGGTTATTCAAGAACAAGCGTGGTCGCTTTGGAATGACTTCTTAGAACCCGATTTTGGGTTTAAGCAAGAATATCTGCAGGTAACATTTTCTGGACACAGAGGATTCCACTTACACTATAGAGACCCTAAATATTTTCATTTAGATTCAGAGGCCAGACGTGAACTAGTTAGCCATATCAGAGGAGAAGGCGTAGAGGTGACTGACGTTCTATCACGTTCAAATCAACCTAACGCAGTAGGTTGGCCAAAAAGAATCAATAGCGGAATCAGTTCAATAGTTTCTAAGTTGGATGCAATATATGCTGGTGATACAAAATTGCTAACAACTATGACGAATAATTTGCAAGAAATGTTAGATAGAGAGGGAATAAGAGGACTTCGTGGAAAAGCTAGTGTTGAGAAACTTTCGGAATTAATGCAAGCAGAAGGACGCAGGGAAAGAGTACTAGATGGCAGATTATCTGCATTAAACAACCATGCATTGCTATTTCAAAATATCTTGCGTGCAGATTCTGGCGTAGTTTTGGGCAGCGCTGGAGAAACAGACGAAGTTGTAACTATAGATACGAGAAGACAAATCAGATGGCCTGGGTCTTTACATGGGAAATGTGGGCTGAGAGTAACGGAATTGCCACTAAGTAGATTAGATCCTGATTCATCAAATTCCTTCGATTGTCTTTCCGAGGGCATCGCTTTGTCCCGTGAGAAAGAATACGAGTTAGAAATTACGGCTGAAGACGTGGTCGCTAGATTCGATGACCGACTAATCGAAGCAACAATAGGGGACGAGCTAACTATTCATGAAGCAGGGGCTACATTCCTAATTTTGAAGGGATGGGCTAGATTTTCTGATAAATAATTCGTAAATTATTATGTTAATCTATGGCAATGTTCAAGACTAGGTTACTGTCCACCTAATATGAGGTGGATACTGTGGGGCTAGGTAAAAAGAAGAAGAAAGGTACTGAAATGCCACCACCACCAGGTATGCCGCTACCTCCAATGCCTCCGCCGCCCGGAATGCCACTACCTGTAAATCCCCCTGCTCCGGCACAACCAATTCAACCTGCGCCATTGCCTATTCCGGCTCCTATTCCGGCTCCAATTCCGGTGCCTACAGAGGCCAACCCTATCACGGAACAACCTCCAAATCCGCAAGTAATGCCTATTCCAACAGCGCCGGTGCAAGAAACTCCTGCACCTGCTCCATCTGATGAAGAGACTGGTTATTCTGGCCTTTACGCAAAGAAGAGTGGGAAACCTCTGAAACAAGTTTATGGCCACATAGACCGAATAAGCCATGGTGAGATAGGCAGTCTTTTAGACCGATATTCGGACAGGTTCGGACATGAATTAGACCGCGATATTATAGTGATGCGTAAGGAAGAACGTGAAGAAAAAGCGGCAGAGATTAGAGACTCGCCAACAGTTCAATTACTTAATCAAGAAGAAGAGGAAGAACCCCTGCATGATGGAGACACTCTTGTTGAATTACATTCACAATTAGGCATAATTGAAAGTGAATTAAGGCGTCTAAAGCCTGAATACCAGGCGGCCAAGTCAGAAGGGGACAGGGAAGTTCTTCGCGAATTGAAACCAATGCTTCAAGAATTGATGTCTGAAAGAAAATTGTTGAAAGGAATTATTTCTGGAGAGATCGACATAAGTGAATTAAATCCTGACGATTCTAATGATGAAGATGAATATGAGGGTGAATACGAAGAAACACATGAAGAAGATGTCGATTCGGACGACATATTCCTTTCATTTGTTGAAATTGTTGACAACCTGTTGGGAAGCAATCTCCCCGAAGATGCAATTAACGAATTTACAGAATCGGATGGATTTGAAATTTACAAGGAAGTTGGTTCAAGTCCAGAAAGTGCCAGTGAGGAACTTCGATCTGAATTCTTCAGAGTAGTGGACTCCTTACTTGGAGGAATGCCTGAAGAAGCCGTAGAAGAGTTTGTTCAATCTCCAGATTTCGACATATACCGTACAATTGGTGGAATGTATAACTGAGGTGACATAATGGGATTACTTGACAAAGTAGAGGGAACAAAAGAAGACAAACCTAAGCCTAAGGCTGTAGCAAAAGCAAAGCCAGTCGCAAAAGCAGTTCCTAAAGCAAAAGCAAAAGCAGTAGCAAAAGCAAGTCCCAAAAAAGCAGTCGCAAAGAAAGCTGCTCCAAAGGAAGCCAAAGTCAAGAAACCCAAATCCAGGGACATCAATCCTGATAAAATAAGGCCTACTGGTCTACCAGAAGGATTTGAATTAGCTGGTAAAATGCCTAGATACATCGGCTGGTTGATTAACTTCGGATGGAATTTCGGTGTACTAATTGGAACCCTATCTATTTTCATATTTGGAGACCCTGATTTAACAGTAGGATTCGTAGTTGCAGCGATAATGATCCTACTAAATTGGGTAGTACTACCAATTTGGTTAGGAAGAAACGTTGGAGAGTTCGTTTCTAGAACAAAATACATTAATTCATCAGGCAATAAGCCGTTTCCGATTCATGCATTATTAAATAACAGTTTAGGTTTCCTATTCTTGATTGGTTTTATCTTGATTGGAACAAACATTAGCAGGGGTGGTGACATGGTCATGGTTGGTTTAGGTTCAGTATTTATGCTAGTTTGGATAGTCAATTTCTTTTTCAAGAAAAACTCAGACTATTCACAAGGACTTTTCGATATGACGTTCAATGCATACCTTGTTAAGCACGTCTCAACAGGTGAAGAAACTGGATGGGCTGCTAGATTCGAAGGATTAGGTGACTTTGGTGACAAGTGGGCAGAAAAGCAAGAACAGCGCAAAGAAAAAGCTCTGAAGAAAGCTGAAGAAAAGGCAAGCATGGAAGAATCCAAAGAAGAAGAATCCGTTGAAGATGCACCAGAAGAAACATCTGATGAAACCGAAGATAAATAGTAACCATATCAAACACGAAGTGAATAGATATGGATAAGCGAGTTGTAACTTGGCGTAATCGCTCAATAATATCACTGCTTTTTATTGCTATTTTCTTGCCATTCTTCAACAAATATCTTTTTATTATATCTATAATTTTAATTTGGATTTCAGTGAAGGCAATACTCCTAAGAATAATATTCACTGGCCCTAGAAATCGCAAACCATCTCTAGAATCCAAGCATTATCAGAAAGAAATTATCAGCATAATGGGAAACGAAATTTGCTATCATCATCATTTTCAGAGTAACAAATCTGACCTGGTTGTTTTCCTTCATGGATGGCAATCCAGTAGTAGTAGATTTGAAAATAGAATGAATCTTTTTCGTGAAAGAGGATATCACACCATGATTATGGATATGAGAGGTCATGGTGATAGTTCAGAAACATATGAATGGACTGCAGGTAAGGTAATTAATGATATCAAGGAAATCTTGAAATTATATCACGATTATCCGATTAATTATGTTCACTTTTACGGGCATAGTTTAGGAGGTTTTGTCACACTTGGACTACAACATGAGAGACATGCAGGTTGGTGGAAAAGTAAAATCCGAACAATAATACTGGAATCACCTATGACCGGTTATTCTCCAATTTTAGAAGAAATGTCGGGCAAATTACGTATCTTAGTGCCATACATGCGCAAATTGTCTTTACACGGTTTCAATAAATTACATCCAGAAGTGGAAGGAATTAGTTGGGAAGATATCGATGTACCTAACTGGGGAATTCCTTCCTGCCCAACGCTAATATTACAGTCTAAGGATGATAACCGTCTAGGTAGGATACATTACGATATGCTGCTAAAAAATGATTTCTCGTTCGAATCACATTTAATCGAGTCCTTGCCACACTCCAGAAATCAACATAATAAAGAGAGAGATGAATTAATAGTTGATTGGATTGAAAACCCTAGATATTAATCATTCTTCTTCGATCACAATTGCCTGTTCACGAGCGAGTTCTCGCATATCCTCATGTTCATCTAATTCGTCGACGATTTCCTCTCCTAAGAGAGTCTCAATTGCGTCTTCCATGGTAATTATACCAGCGGTTCCTCCGAATTCATCTATAACTGCAAGAATTTGAACTTTTGTCCTCAAGAATTTATCAAGCGCTATATCTACACTCGAGTCTGCCTTAATTGTGAGTAATGGTTTCTTCAAATCTTCTAGAACCTTATCCCATTCATCCATAGATGCTGCCATTAAAATATCAGATCTTAGCACAAATCCTGATAATGAATCAATTGATTCTTCGTATACAGGCATTCTTCCAAACCTAAGAATCTTGGTATCATCTAATACCTGCTTAATTGTCCATTTTTGGTCAAATGCTAACGTAACTGTCCTTGGCGTCATTACATCTTTTACGGGAACTTCTCTTAGTGTCAGCAAATTGTGAATTATAGTTTCTTCATCTTCGTCAAGTGTTCCTTCTTCCTCTGAAATATCTGCTAGAGCATGAAGCTCATCTCTCGTAACAGTTGCGGTTTCCGCCTTTGGCAACATCCGCTTAAACATCAATAGAGGGACGAAGAAAATAGCCATTGATTTTGTCATCCCAGATAATACAATCCCTGCAGGCTTTGATAATGCTTTCCAATAAGCAGCACCAAGAGTCTTTGGTATAATCTCAGAGAATATTAAAACAGCCAAAGTAAGAATCACTGACG
The DNA here is from genome assembly GCA_002707335.2 of Methanobacteriota archaeon. Lineage (GTDB taxonomy): Archaea > Thermoplasmatota > Poseidoniia > Poseidoniales > Poseidoniaceae > MGIIa-K1. The sequence goes on from PAMN02000028.1 coordinate 16,311, forward strand.
CTACTGTAAGAGAAACATTCGCAAATTGCGCTTCAACCTCGGCACCTACTCCTGCAGCGCCCATAGTATGGGCAATAGTGTTCAGTGTAAGTATCGCTGTGAGAGGTTTGACAGAGTCGTCTTCTTTCAGTTTAGTCCATCTTAATCCGTTCTTATTTCCTTCTTTTCCAATTACGCTAACATGCGAAATTGGCATTGATAGTAAGACTGCTTCTAAGAGCGAACATAGGAATGAAACACCAAGTGCTAATGATGCATAAATAATCAGCATTGTGTAGTCTGCCATAGGGTTCAACGAACTCCTCAGCCATTTCGGCTCATATCAGTTCAAATGCTTCCACTTATTATGGGTTCTCCATTGGAACAATAGCATAGTTCTCATGTACTATGTCCAATTCGAGAGATATGGTGGCAATATGAAAGGAGAGCATGTCCTAATATGCGTCGCCTGGCCTTATGCTAACGGGCCGCTGCATTTAGGGCATGTTGCAGGTTGTTATTTACCACCAGATATTCAGGCGCGGTTTGAGAGGTCGTTAGGAAATAGAGTCTTGATGGTATCGGGATCAGATGAGCACGGCACCCCTATCACCGTGGCCGCTGAAACTCAGGGAGTTTCTCCACAGAGTATTGTTGACAAATATCACCAAATTAACAAATCAGCGTTAATTCAGTTGGGATGTTCTTGGGAGCCTAATATTGATCCTAGGGGTGTAGAATTTGGAGGTTCACTCTTTAATCGCACCAGTGATTCTGAACATCACCAAATTGTTTCAGAGAATTTCTTATCATTACTAGATGCTAAGCTTTTCGAAAGAAAAGTTATGCAACAATATTACGAATTGCGAGAGGATGGTGGTCGCTTCTTACCAGACAGATATGTAGAAGGAGATTGTCCAAATTGTAATGCACCAGGGGCGAGAGGTGATCAGTGCGATGAATGTGGAGTCACATATGAAGCTAATGAGTTACTAAATCCAAAATCGAAGATGAACCCTGATGCTAAAATTGAAATTCGAGATACCGAACACCTTTTCTATAGGCTGGACCTTTTTCAAGACGCCCTTGAAAAACATGCGAAATCCCAGCAATCTGTATGGAAATCAAATGTCAAGGCTATGACAAAGCAATGGTTGGACATGGGACTTCGCCCAAGAGCAGTTACTCGTGACCTTGATTGGGGAATCAACTTACCGCTCGAGGGTGATGAATGGTCAGGTAAATGCGTATACGTATGGTTTGAGGCAGTTCAAGGTTACCTGTCGTGCGCTAAAATATGGTCAAAGAAATTTGGAAAAGCCAATGATTGGGAAAAATGGTGGAAAATTGCAGAAGACGGCACAAAACCAAGACACCTGTACTTTTTAGGAAAAGACAACATACCATTCCATACTGTTATTTGGCCATCAATTATCATGGGATTGAATTATGCATCCCGATTAACTAATTCCGATGAACCCCCTGGATTGCCCACTAATGGAGAATTAAATATCGAATACAATGTTCCAGCAATGGAATACCTTATGCTAGCAGGTGGGCAATTTTCAAAATCGCGTAAACATGCTGTTTGGCTACCATCTTTCTTAGAGAGATTTGATCCCGATACTTTACGGTACTATCTTTCAATAAATATGCCAGAGAACCACGACACGGATTTTAATTGGCCAGATTTTGTCGAAAAAATTAATTCCGAATTAATTGCAGCATATGGCAATTTTGTTCATAGAATATTGACTCTTAGTGATAGATTCCCACAAGATAGACCATTATCGTCATTTGAAAATCTTGAACTATGTAAAGATGAAATTGTCAAATTAGAACAAATTCATGATAATGCTACAAGGAGTTTGAAGAATCACCGCTACAAAGAGGCTTTGCGTACAATTATGTCAGCGGCTCAATTAGGAAATCAAATGATTCAGTCTGCAACTCCTTGGATATATTTGAAAGACTTCGATGCAGAGGGGGCAAGCGAATCATTGGCAAAATTATCATTTGGTTGGAGAATTTCTCGATACCTTTCAATAATGTTCCAACCATTCTTACCATTTAGTTCACAGAGGCTATGGGAAAACCTCGGAGAAACTGGAGATGTCAGTGATGCCAAATGGGTTGATGCTGTTAATTGGGGCGCGAAATACACTAAATGTAAATCTGAAGTTGAACCTCTATTCGAAAGATTAGATCTAGATTCTATACTTGAACAAGAACAAGCCCTAGCAGAGGCACCCTCGACAGATAATGACGTTACTCACAATGTTAAAGGCGGAAAAAAGAAAAAGAAAGGAGATAATGAAATGACTGAAGGAATACAATATTTGGATTTTGAAACATTCACAAAGACAAAGCTGAAAGTTGGAATGATATTATCTGTGGATAATCATGAAAATGCCGATAAATTATATGTCGTGAAACTGGATGACGGTACAGATAATGGCCGCACTATCTGTGCGGGTTTGAAGGATTATTATTCACCAGAAGATATGGTTGGAAAATTTGTTGTGTTTGTTGCAAATCTCAAACCAAGAAAGTTACGTGGTGTGATGAGTGAAGGTATGATGTTAGCTGCTGATGACGAAGACGGTAATGTCAAACTTATTACCATAGACGGCGATATAAAAACCGGATCCGAAGTAAGATAATCATAAATTATCGTTTACTATATCCATTATTTTTCTGGATATTACACGGCACTCTTCCATCACTTGCATTGCTTTGTACTCAAGGTCTCCAGCATAGCCTTCAGGTAATGATGACAGGTTGATTTTTACATTAAACAAAGCTCCTTTGCATGCTGCACTTGCAAGCAAAGAACACACACCTACGTCGGATAAGGCATTTTTATTCCCATATTTAGCTAAATCTGGTAAATAATTTAGCAGTTGTAATGCAAGTTCAGCAGTTTCCATAGGTATTTTTGCTGCAATAAGTGTATTTTTGCGTATTTCTTGACGTCTAGATTCTTTTTCTTCTTCAGATTCTTTCGGCATCTTGAATGAATCCATTACAGCATCGAATGAATCGCTATCCTCATCAGCCAATCTTGCTGAATTAGTCATAATATCAATGGCCACGGGGAGAAGTTTCTCAGAAATCCCCCAACCGTCTTTCCATTTTTCGCTTCCTATGGTTAAATCACATACCATTATTGACAACGCTGCGGCTTGTCCAAGGGCTATTGCGGCAGCAGTTCCTCCGCCTGGTGTAGGTGAGGACGATGCTAATGCTGATTGAAAATCTTTTATGCTCATTTCTACCCATGGTGTTTTCATTTGGATTCACCTCTTATTGCCCATTCAATAATTCTAACATTAGGATCGAAAGGCGATAAAAATTCTAGACCTAATCCAGATATTGCACTGCTAACTAAATCTTCTTCAGTTGGGTTTTCTGATTTNTCATACCACTTGCCCGCTTCAAGCATAGTTGAAAGTGGAACTAAACCTACTAATTCCGANCCGCACGTATCGACTCCATGGTCTTTAGCAATGGACTTAACAGCCTCATATGCCACATGCATTGGTGTAATATTTACATCCCGTAAGTTCATAGATACTTGGGAGATTCCATGAGCCTCTAATGGNAGACCCATCCCCTGAACCATCTCTAACATTCCTTTTATCCTTAATTTCCCTCCACTATCATTTTTTATCAAACGACCACTACTTCGTACTATTGTTCCAGCAAGTTTCGAGACCAATGCATCTTTTTCGTCTAGATTTACGTTATAGGCCACCAAAATTCCTCGTGCGCCAATTACCACAGCGCCGAATTTCTCAACATTTTCATTGTAATCTACTGGTCCAATATCAGGCAATAGTGGACCTCCGTTCCGATATCTTTCTTTCAAACTTTCATATTCTCCTTTTCTTAAATCAGAAAGTAATTCTCTTTCTTTATTTGATGCTGCAGAACCGTAAAAGAATACAGGTAATTCTAATTCTTCGACTACACGGTTTCCAAGTGCTTTGGCCAATTCTACACATTCGTCCATGGTTGAATCCTGAATCGGAACGAATGGACAAACATCTACAGCTCCAATGCGTGGGTGCTCTCCTTCATGCACCTTCATGTCTATGAGTTCGAATGAGGTTTTGATTACATTGAATGCTGCTTGAACAACAGCATCTGGTTCTCCGGCAATCGTTAGAACTGTTCGGTTATAATCTGGATCTGGTTCTACCCCTAGAACTCTTGCTCCTGTAATTCCCATTGCAGAATTTGCAATGCTGTCGATAACTGATTGGTTTCTGCCTTCCGAAAAGTTAGGGACGCATTCCACAATTTTTACCATAGTTCTCTTGGTGTATGGGGAATTGAATAATCTTGTCTATCTAACTGTACAAATTATCTGGAGATGAAGTATTTCCTCCAGATTCTCTTTTCTTTTTGATTCTCTCAATCGCTAAAACGGCATCTTTTTGGGTAACTTTGACTCTACTTTCTCTTATTGCTATCATTCCTGATTCTACAGTTGTCGCATTTAATTCAGCACCACTAAATCCTTCAGTTAATTCTACTAATTTCGAAATATTTAGCCGACTAGTAGCCATTTTATCATAATGAATTGACAATATGGTTTTTCTCCCTTTGTCATCTGGCAATGGAATTTCAATTATCCTATCAAATCTTCCAGGTCTCAATAATGCATCGTCAAGTATGTCAGGACGATTTGTTGCTGCAATGATTTTTACATTCTCTAGTGCATCAAATCCGTCCAACTCTGCAAGTAATTGCATTAGAGTTCGCTGAACTTCACGATCACCACTAGTTGCTGAATCCAACCGCTTNGCACCTATTGCATCAATTTCATCTAGGAAAATTATTGCTGGTGATTTTTCTTTTGCCAGAGAAAATAATTCTCGTACAAGTCTACCACCTTCTCCAATATATTTCTGAGCAAGTTCTGAACCCACCATTCTGATGAAAGATGCCTTTGTGTGGTTTGCAACAGCCTTAGCTAACATTGTTTTGCCACAACCAGGTGGCCCTACTAAAAGGACTCCTTTGGGAGGCGAAATCCCTACTTTTTGGAATAATTCTGGACTTTCTAACGGCATCTCAATAGATTCTCGNACTTGGAGTATCTGTTCATCCAAACCCCCAAGATCAGAATATCTCACACTAGGCTTTTCATCCATTTCTGCTCCGGAGACCATTGGATCCCAAGCATCAGTTAATAGTTCAATAACGGCCAGATTATCTTGATTTAGCGCAACACGTGAACCGGGTTTCAATTTCTCTTGACTTAACCTTGGATTAATTCCTACTTGGAATACAGTCCCATTAGATGACCTGACAATAGCGCGCTCTTCATCTAAGACATCTTGAATATGGCCTATAATAAGTGGTGGAGACCTAAGAACTCTTAATTCATTATCTAAACTACTGGCTCTTTTCTTTAGGTCGGAAATTTCGTTTTCAAGGTACAATTTGTCTTTCAACAAAGATTGCGCTTCCTGTTGAAGTGCCTCGAAATCGTTTTCCAAGANTTTTAACTCGGCGTCTTCAGTAATCCTGGGATTTTCAATCGCCTTGTCTATATCTGTTCCCATGGTTACTCTGTGTGGCAAGACCTTATTGAATCATCTGTATTTAATAGTCACACAGTTAACATTACGAAGGCTTCAAGAATCAGCGCTTCTAGAGTGAAATGGTGAAGGCATGGGAGATTGCGAATTGTGTGGAGCGATGAAGGTTGGAACACGAGCAGTAACCATGGAAAGAACACAAGTACAAGCATGTAAGCGTTGTACTGACAAACTCGGACTTAACGATGTTAAAATGGCTCCTGGACTATCCAAAGTCAACTCTGCACAAAACACCTCGGGTGGATACGGAGGTATTGGAAGAAAAGGTAAGGACATAATGTTGCGAGGAGAAAAAGAACTCGCCTCAGATTTTTCGAAAAGAGTAATTGCTGCTAGAGAGTCCAAGGGATGGGATAAAAAGGAGCTGGCTCGTAGATGTGCTGAAAAAATAAATATTATCACGAGCGTCGAATCTGGTAAAAGGCCGACAGATAGTGTTATTCGGAAATTAGAGAGAACCCTCGATATCTCGTTAATGGTAGAAGCTAAACCTGACGAAAACCGTCAAGTTACAAAAGGTACTGGAAGAGGATTCACAATTGGAGATTTCCTACTTGACAACAAGGAATGATGAGTGTGAAAGCAAGAATTCCCCTACATGCAATTTGGCTTGCACAGGATGACCCAAAAAAAAACACTGCAGTCAAACTAGGGAAGCGAAACCAAATTAATNTGCATAAAAATTTCAAAAAATTACCGAGGAAGGGGATAATATTAGAACCCCTATGCGGTAAAATTCTAGGCCCAGAAGACCATCATCTACTAACTGAAAAAAATGGATCGATAGTCGGTTTAGATTGTTCTTGGAAGCATATTGAAGAATCTGTATCAACAGTCATGAAGAAAACACAACTGGTTGGCAGAATGCTACCGTTGTTATTAGCAGCCAACCCTGTTAATTGGGGAAAACCAAGTAAATTGTCAACTGCAGAAGCAATTGCTGCAACTCTATATCTGATTGGGCAAAAAGAAGAGGCAAAGAAATTACTGTCTGCCTTTAGTTGGGGTGATCAATTTTTTATCCTTAATTTTGAACCATTAGAGGCTTACAGCAACGCAAAATCATCAAAGGAATTAGTAGATTTGCAATTCGAATTTTTCGATATTAAATTGGGAGGTGATTAAATCGTAAAAAGACCAATTCACCGCTATGAATCTGGTAAATTATTACCTGAAATAGATGATTTAGCAGAGGAATGTATAATTGAAATTAGAACCGAAACACAGTCGATTGTAAAACTACTCGGATCGCCTTACGATTTACTAGATTTAGCATATGGACACATTTATTCAGAAGGGAGGGGTGAAATTCAATCAGCAAATATCCAGGGGACTACAATTATCGCCGAAGGTAACTTAATTCCTAGACCTAATGAAGACATACTAACTGCAGCATGCGGAGCTTGTTCAACGGGAGATTTATCAATTCCAATGAATATAGTCACAAACAAGTCAATTATACGTGGCAATTTCGATAAAATCATGAATAATATGCTAGAAAATCAAATTGTTTTCAACAAGACAGGAGGTGTGCATGCAGCAGCAATTTTAGACGAAAATGGGAAAATACTTCACTTAAGAGAAGATGTTGGTCGTCACAATGCAATGGATAAGGCAATTGGCGCTTGTATAAGAGCAGGTGCTTTACCTGGAATAGTATGCCTAACTAGTAGAATNGGATGGGAATTGGTCGCAAAAGCAGTTAGATCCAACATTGGTATAATTATTGCCGCTGGAGCAATTAGTAATGCTGCTGAAGAATTAGCTAGACAATCAAACATCACATTGGTTGGATTCGCCAAACGTAAAAAACCAATGATTATTGGTTCTACCAGCCGTATAGTTGACAAACAGAATTGATTTCGCTATGTTATGGCTAACAGAGATAGGTCTTCTGCGGCAACCCCAGAAGACAACAACTCTCTCAAAATTTCAAAGCCAAAAAAGGTGGCTGCTGGTATACCAGCGGCGAACTCATCTCTACTACATGGGATTAAAAAAATGGGTGTCACTAAGACAATTAAGACACTAACCTTAGTGAATCAGCCGGATGGTTTTGATTGCCCAGGATGTGCATGGCCAGATCCCGAGCATTCTTCTGCCTTCGAATTCTGCGAAAATGGTGCTAAAGCAGTTGCAGATGAGGCGACTAGTAAGCGTATAACGCCTGAATTTTTTAGTAAACACACGATACAAGAGTTATCACAGATGTCTGATTTTTGGCTTAACAACCAAGGAAGACTAACCTCACCAATGTACATTAGTCCAGGGAAGAATAATTACAAAAGTATCTCATGGGATGAAGCATTTTCGATCATTAATGATAGGATAAAAGCCAGTAACGATGCTAATCGATCTGTATTCTATACATCGGGCAGGACATCTAATGAAGCGGCTTTTTTGTACCAATTATTCGCAAGAACCCTAGGAACAAATAACATGCCAGATTGTTCTAATATGTGCCATGAATCTAGTGGAAGAGGATTAGGTGAATCGATAGGTATAGGGAAAGGAACGGTTACACTTGAAGATTTTAACCATGCCAAGGCGATTTTGGTAATTGGCCAAAATCCCGGAACGAACCATCCTCGCATGCTTACAGCTCTCCGCGATGCAAAGAGAAATGGTTGCAAAATTATACATGTTAACCCGCTTCCAGAAACAGGTTTAGTTCGCTTTAAACATCCTCAAGATTACATGAAATTGTCATTTGGGAGCGAACAACTCTCTGATATGCATTTACAAGTTAAAATTGGTGGAGATGCCGCACTAATGCATGGATTGATGAAAGTACAACTTGAGTTAGAAGCAATCGACAATGATTTTGTAAATAATTTTACTGAAGGATATGACACTCTAGTTGAAAATATACAGAATACTAGTTGGGTCAAAATCGAGAAAGATTCCGGGCTAACAAGGTTCCAGATAGAAAAAGTTGGAAAAATCCTCGCAGAATCCGAAGCGACAATTGGGTGCTGGGCAATGGGTTTAACTCAACATAGGAATGGTGTAGCCGTAATTCAGGAAGTTACTAATTTGCTACTAATGGGTGGACACATCGGTAAACCAGGTGCCGGTGTTTGCCCAGTACGAGGCCATTCTAACGTTCAAGGAGATAGAACCGTGGGAATATGGGAGCGGCCTTCGGAATCATTTTTACAAAAACTTGACCAAGGCTGTGGAATTGTGAGTCCAAGAGACCATGGATTTGATGTGGTCGAATCAATAAAAGAAATGAATGAAGGCAATGTTGACTTATTCTTCTGCCTTGGTGGGAATTTCATTTCTGCCACCCCTGATACTGAATATACTGCAAAAGCATTGGAAAATGTAGATTTGACAGTACAGGTTTCTACTAAATTAAATCGCTCGCACCTCATTGTCGGGAGACACGCTTTGATTCTACCATGTTTAGGTCGAACAGAATTGGATAATCAAAAA
>PAMN02000001.1 GCA_002707335.2 Methanobacteriota archaeon
TCCACCTCGCCCTGAAGTAAAAGAAGCTATTCGAATTTGTCAGGAAGCTGGAATTAAGGTGAAAATGATTACAGGTGATCATCATCAAACCGCTTCCGCAATCGGTCAAGAATTGGACATTTTAGGATCTGAATTGACCACAATAAGCGGTGAGGACCTCCGTAGTATGAACGATGAAGAACTTACTGAATCTGTTGGAAATGCCATATTTTCACGAGTTACACCGGATCAGAAGATGCGTATCGTATCTTCGTTGCAACATCAGGGTGAAATTGTCGCCATGACGGGCGATGGTGTAAACGATGCTCCGGCATTATCTGGTGCAAATATTGGAATTGCTATGGGTGTTGCAGGAACGGATGTAGCGAAAGATGCAGCAGATATGGTTCTGCAAGATGATAACTTTGCTAATATCGTACATGCAGTNGAAGAAGGTCGAAAAATCTANCAGAACATACGTAATTTTGTNCGCTACCAAGTTTCAACAAATGTNGCNGCAGTAGCATTAATTGTAATNTCGACATTTATNTTTGGNTGGGAGCTNCCACTGACTGCAACACANATTCTTGTCATNAACATTCTNATGGATGGTCCACCGGCNGTAGCNTTAGGCGTCGAAAAACGACANGGNAATGTNATGGCACGTCCACCTCGTCCTGTTGACGAAGGTTTACCCAATNCCNGAGATATTGNCNTAATTTTCTANCTGGGCGCTGTTATGGTNATTGGGACNCTCTTNGTNTTCTTCCTTGCTGGTGGAGGTGTCTACGGNAATGATTGCAGTTTGGCACCATTCGCTACCGAATCAGATGCAGGGTTCACAGTCGCTGATTGTGAGGCTGGAAACGAAGAAGCGTTAAGTGCATGGAATACTTACGCAGATGATACATTTGCAAACGCTCAAACGATGACCTTCACGGTATTCATTGTGTTCCAGTTGTTCAACGTACTCAATTGTCGATCTGAAAAAGAAAGTCTATTTTCATTGGGTCTCTTTTCAAATCGGGCCATAAACTACGCAATTCTTGCATCAGGTTTCCTCTTGTTTATATTCGTACATTTTGCAACCCTACCGCTACCTCTTATAGGAATAGAATTTGGAAATCTTCTCAGTACTACGCCGTTAGAAAGTATCGATTGGCTGGTCCTCATAGCCGTGGCATCAACCGTATTTTTAGTTGAGGAATTCCGTAAATTAATGATTAAATCACGGTTCTTCAGTGTTCGACGCTAAATTGTGGTGTCATCCACATCTTCTTGAAGAATGAATACGAGGACGGTATATGACTGAGTGGGTTTCAACCAGGTATTTGGCGGATCGCCATCCTGCTTGGAGAGACAATCTCAAAGCATCTCTTAACNAACANNCGTGGTCCCTTGANTTNCANCCAATCGTTCAGAAAATACTCNACGACCAGNCNCTGACCGCTGAAGATGGTGTTCAGTTGTTTAATTTCCCTAATTTATTCGAACTTGGTCAACTTGCACATCTTCACAAGTTGTCGATGTTCGATAACCGCGCATATTTTAATTCAAATGTGCATGTTAATCAAACAAATATTTGCGTTCTAGCTTGTCGATTCTGCGCTTTCAGACGTGGTTCAAAAGCGAAAGATGCTTACGCACTTTCAATCGATGAATATTTGGAAGAGTTGTCGAAATTTTCACCTTATGTTAACGAAGTGCACTCCGTTGGAGGCCTCCATCCAGATTGGACTGTAGAACACTATGCTCAACTGTTTCAACGTATCCAATCCGAACATCCTCACATTTCTATCAAAGCACTTACAGCAGTAGAAGTTAAGCATCTTTCTCAACTTTCAAATATGTCCATCGAAGAGGCTTTGAGCATACTGAAAGAATCTGGTTTAACATCGTTGCCTGGGGGTGGGGCTGAAATCTTGGATGATGAAGTTCGAGCAATCATCTGCAATGGGAAAGAATCGAGTCAAGAATATCTCGATATTCACCGAGTTGCGCACAATGTTGGTCTACCAAGCAATTGTACAATGCTGTTTGGAACTATTGAAACGGTTAACCAGCGTGTTGATCACATCATTAAGTTGCGTGACCTAGGGGCTCAAACCGGAGGATTCCAATGCTTCGTCCCTTATCCATTCCTTCCGGATTCAACACGATTACCAATGGCTCAACTTTCGACGGGACAAGAGATACTGAGAGTTATTGCTGTATCTCGTATCCTACTCGACACTATACCTCACATCAAGGCATACAGAATGAATATCGGTGATGAATTGGCAGAATTAGCTCTTCAATTTGGTGCAGACGACATCGATGGCACAGTTCAACAAGAATCCATTATGCATCTGGCTGGCTCGACAACTCCATTAACTTACGATTTACAAGAATTATCTAAGCTCGTACGAAATGCTGGATGTGTACCTGTAAAGCGCAATACAACCTACACAATCTTCGAGGAATATGTTCCTCCTGAGCCGGTCAAAATAAAGAGACTACCAATGGCATGAGGTGTGACAATGATTCAGAAAGTACCGCGCTGGATGAACACAATAGGACGCGTTGCGTTCATGAATTGTGATCCTCTCTTTGTAGGATTAGAACAATCATTTCATGTTTTACCGGCTCCACCGTCNTGGTTAACCGGACACTTACTAAGACGTGATTGTGTTTTAGCGCCAATACCAGCCGCAGATTTCGCCAAACATCACAATGAATTGGCCCTTGTCCCAGAAATTGGAATATGCTCCAAAGGTGAAGTTGGAAGTGTTCTAGTATTTGGAANTCGCAAATTGGAAGAAATGCGAGACATTGCGCTACCAACGGATTCTTCTTCGTCTGTTGCACTGCTGAAATTCCTACTCAAGGAACGTGGATTGGACCCAAGGCCCGTTGAGATGGGACCAGACTTAGATTCCATGCTCGAACGTTGTGATGGAGCATTACTTATCGGAGATCGGGCACTCGATCGAGCTAAATCCAACCCCGATCTTGTACGTTTAGATCTAGGCCAAGCATGGTTGGAACGTACAGGCCAACCCATGGTCTTCGGGGTTTTTGCTGCACGCAAGGACACACCAGTAGAAGCCGTTAAAGCTGCGCATCAAGCCTTACTAAACCGTTTAATTTCATTTGAAACTGAACCATTAACGAGGGAAAAAGTGCTCCTTCATGCACACAATCACTCAGAAATGTCAATGGAACGATTGAATCGATATTTTGGTGAAGTATTCAACAGACTGGACAAAGAACACGTTGAAGGTCTTCAAGAATACCTCAAGCTATGTTGCGGTATGGAAGAAGAACTGACATTTTTATGGTAATATCGATTTACTAGAAGTTGTCTTCTTCAGTCTCTTCTTTCGTCCTTCTTACAGTCTTTCTTTTCCTTGAAACCACGTTTGAAGGCTGAGAATCGCTCAATTTTCGACGTTTTGTCCGTATTGTTGAATCAACAGATTTCTTCGCCCTTCGTTTTCGTGTGACTTGTTTAGATGATTCATCGAGTAATCTCCTGGCTTCGGATACTGGATGTTTACCAACGGAAACACGTTTTGATGAAACTACTTTTCGTTTTGGTCTAGGTCTTGGGCGAGGGGGAGCAATTGGTTTATCAACCAATTCAGATGATAANTCGTCACNATCGTCGNTTTCATCAGAATTATCACTGTAATAGTCCTGATACTCATCTTCTATGTACTCATTATCTTCTCCCTCTTCTTCGTCAAGTGATACATCGTATTCTCCGCTATTTGATTGTTGACGCAACAATAAAAATCCTCCAAGCGCAGAGATTGCAAGGCCAATCAGTATGACGAGAATTCCAACTGGAGAGGATATAAAAGAAGCTGGATCCAAATCCACTTCCCCATTTTCTACCTCACCTAATGTGAAGGAAACTTGTTGTTCTATGATGTGCCAGGGGACATACTCTTGGGTCGCAATATTTTNTCCTCCAATAGAAACNGAAATGGGATATTGTTCGCTAAGTTCAGTGATACTGCCGTCGTTTTGTATACGATGGTTGTTGAGTCCTACAATGGCGCCATCAAGGTCTTGAGGTGTCTCGAATTGATAGACTAATTCTATCGAATAGCGAATATGCGATGTTCGATCGTTCGCTGGCATCAAGACCATTCCTTCGATTACTCTACATGTAAGTTGGTCAAACACGAGTGTCGTATTCTCCAGAATAATTGATGCTGCTACTGAATTGGCTAGATTTTCCTGATTCATATTTGAGCAAATGGAATCTGCAAACAACTGTGCTTCGTTATTCGTCAATTTTATGTCTGAGTCAAGAGAATATCTGTTCAAATCTCGAATACTTGATGAATGTTGTTTATTTAATGTGAAAAATTGCTCGATTGTTAGGTGTGTTGAGTTTAGATATACATCTATGCTTCGAATGTAATCCTCATCCGGTANTAGTCTACATTCAAGACCTATATCAACACAATTCAAATCCCAATTGTCTTCAATACCATCACCGTCATCATCGTTATCCAATGTATCGGGTACACCATCGCCGTCGGTATCTATACCAGAAGAACCATATCCTTCGCGTTGCAATTCAGCAGTGTAGGATATTACATGATTTACATTTGAGTTTGTGTAAATATCAACAAGCTCGTTATTCTCATTAAATATCAGCGAATAATCAGTATAAGCATGGAACATTGAAACATTCTTTATTGGTAGTTCATTAACGACGTCGTAAATTACGATGTGTTGTCGTGGCGTGGTTTTGTGAGCATAGAGTATTTCTTGATCGTCTTGGATTTCATAGTTGACGGCTCCATTGAGGTTAATTGATTTTAATTCGGANCCTGTGAAAGTCCATTTTCGTATTCCATCATTTGGAGTTGAAATTGAAAAATAATCATCATTTCCTCCAAGTTGACAGTGATGAATCTCGGATTGCAACTCAATCTCCATGTGGAGAACATCACCATCGTTGTTCCATAATTGGATTAGACCATTTTGATCCGCAGTTAGCACCTTGCCACTTGTTGCTGAAACATCGATACAAGCCATAGATTCTGTATGATTCCCTGTAAACGTTGCTTCAATGTCCATTGTTTCTCTATTGAGTTGAAGAATTCCTGTTCCTGGAGCATTTGTGTAGAGGTGAGCTCCATTTGGTGACCATTTCAATAATAGTGCGTTGGAATCAGTTTCATCGCTTGAGGCTAGTGTTGTAAAGTCAGAAGTAGAAACGAGATGAATAGTATCGCTACTCGCTGTGCTTGAACGAAGTGTTATCGCCAGTTTACTATCATCAGGCGATAGAGCAATCTCAAGAATATCGACATCAAATGTCCGTTGTNNTNTTATTTCTCCNAATGAATTTACTTTGAATAAGGTGTTNCCAAATGACGCNAAAACATTNCCTTGCGAATCGACTTCTAATGAACGGCCCCCACTATCTGCANCNTCGAACACTATTGTTTCATGAAAGAAAAGGCNTGTTGANGTCGATGCGCNAGCGCTTCCNATGATGTATACCATGAAACCNACCAGNNCGAGACGAAACAGGTGTCGNTTGGCGTATTCCATGGTNTAAACAACGTTACCAATTACATAAAGAATNCGTTTANTGACTCGTGGAGTTGTTTACAAATTGAAGCGGTTGGTTCTTGAAGGGAANGTCTTTGGTNNAACCATGTCGAATCTACCACGNGATGACGANGGCAACATGATTGTCAGAATCGGGCANTCTCCAGACCCTGACGATGCNTTCATGTTTCATGCNATGACGACAAACGCATTCCCAACACCNGGCTACAATTTTGTGCATGAACTACAAGATATAGAATCNCTTAATCACAGGGCGATGAATTGNGATTTGGAAGTCTCTGCCGTNTCAATACACGCCTATCCGGATATTGCAGAAAATTATGCACTGATGAACTGCGGTGCATCTATGGGAGAAGGTTACGGACCNATGATTGTAGCGAAGCAGGGATTAACAGTAGAACAAGCAAAATCCTCAATCATTGCTGTTCCTGGTCTCAAAACTTCTGCATATCTTGGTCTTCGTATGGCTTGGGGTGATGTGGAAGTCGAAGTTGTTCCGTTCGATGAAATCATCCCGAAAATACTCGATGACTCTTACGCATGTGGCCTCATCATTCACGAAGGTCAATTGACGTACGTAGAGCATGATCTCAACGTACTAATCGATCTTGGAATCTGGTGGAATGACAGAACGAATGGATGGCCGATGCCTTTGGGTGGAAACGTTGTCCGTCGAGATCTGGGCCAACAGATTATGGAAGACATCACAATGTACACCAAAATGAGTATCGAACATTCAATCAAGAACCCTGATGAAGCTCTCGAGTTCGCCAAAGCATGGGGTCGAGGTATCGATGATGAAACGAACCAAAAATTTGTTACAATGTACGTTAACGATCGCACAATTGATTACAAACAAGATGGCCGTTCATCCATCCGAAGATTCCTGAAAGAAGGGCAAGATATTGGTATGATACGCAATGATTTTGATGTAGCAAACCTCTCATTCATCGGTGCTATGGAGTGATTTTATTGGCTCAGCGACCAGAGATCAGTGAATACGGCTCGGGCGACCCCGCACCTCCATCGGATACGACTAATTTATCTGATTTGAGAGAGGTTTTGCTTGATGAAAACCAAGAAATGTTTCAAAGGATGCGTTCTGTATTCAAATTAAGAAACACACGTTCAGTAGAGTCTTGCATGATTCTCTGTGAAGCATTTCAATCCAAAAGTGCACTGTTGCGTCATGAATTGGCCTATGTTCTCGGTCAAATGCAGATGGATGAAGCAATTCCCACCTTAACCGACATTCTCTCCGACGTTGATGAACATGTCATGGTTCGTCATGAAGCGGCCGAAGCACTCGGTGCAATAGGGAACTATGACGCAATATCTGTGTTGGAGGAATTTCTAAGTGACGATCATATTGAGGTTAGTGAGTCGTGTGAAGTTGCACTTGATCTGTTGAATTGGGTGCATAACAGTTCCACGCCATAAGTTTCAATGCGAACAAGACATTTTTGAACCGAGACCTTTACCATACATTAGGTGAGAATATGCCACACGAACATGTACAACTCGCTCAAGCACCTAATGGGGAAATTGGCCCACGTTGTCACGAATGTGGCATACGCCTCACATTTGGCTCTTCTATGGTCCACAATCAACACTATTATTGCTGGGAGCATTATGTTGTAAAAACCGGGGCCGATACCGTAACCGTCGTTGGTGAGACTGAAGAAAAATTCTACATGAAGAACATGTAGCGTTGCGTTCAATAACTGTCACACCTTGGTGCAGATATGGCTTCTGCAGGATGGGCACGTTTTGCACATCGGTTTGGCCAATATTACAGAACATCGACATTCTGGAGACCACCCAGAATGCCAAAGCGTGAGTGGATGTTCATTCCATTTGGTGGATCTCCACCTTTGCGACATAAGTCATTTCGCGGGGAACAGGATCTACGGCAATTTCTATCTGAACGGGCAATGCATTCGTGTTTTTATTCAACGGCGTATTGGCAGAAGCCTTACGAAATGAAAATGGATAACAAAATATGGCAGGGTGCTGACCTCATTTTCGACTTGGATGGCGATCACTTGCCCGGTGTTACGGACAGGGATTTCCCTGGTATGTTGGCCGTGATTCGCGATCAAGCACACTCTCTGTGGAACGATTTTCTTGAACCAGAATTTGGTTTTAAAAAAGATTTTCTTCAAGTGACGTTTTCTGGACACAGAGGATTTCATCTTCATTACAGAGATCCATCGCTGTTTCATTTGGATTCTGAAGCTCGAAGGGAACTAGTATCACATATACGAGGTGAAGGTGTTGATGTGCAAGGTGGTTTGACTCGATTCAATGACATTCATGCCAATGGTTGGACCAAACGAATCCGTACACAAATACCAACTTTAATCGATAAGTTGGTTGTAATCGCAG
>PAMN02000034.1 GCA_002707335.2 Methanobacteriota archaeon
GCAAGTGTGAAAAATTGGACTGGTGGTTCAACTGATTTTTCATTTGTTGATGAAGAACCTATTTCAAAAGAAACTCAAGAATCAAAAAAGATTGAAATCATTTCTCCAGAAATTATTCATGAAGATTGATTTAGCATCAAACCTCTATTGAAAAGGGATTAATGTAAATTCATTATTAGTGGGCTCGGCCAGAATTGAACTGGCGATCTTTGCCATGTCAAGGCAACGTCATAACCCCTAGACCACGAGCCCTAGGCATTCTTTCCAATAATTGGACATATATATCCGAATCGGTTTATCTTCAGGATACTATTTTTGATATCTTACCGGTACAATCCTTCTGTGAGCATAATCCCGCACATCGAGTCCTTCCATTACTCATTTTGATCAATTTTCCATCTTTAATTGGTCCATAGGTTTTGCACTTCAAACAAAATCCACTCAAATCAGCCATTGGAATCAAATCTTCCTAACTTATCATATTAATGAAACCATTGATTATTCCTCGATGCCCAAAAAATCTAGAATTTACCCCTTACACCCCCTACTTGAAGATACAAATTGGGTTTTTTTGGACATTCCTAGCTACAAACGCTATACTGCGAACTTGTAATTTGCCCTAGGAACAAATCCTTGTCGCATAATGTACGTTATGCGACAGTAAGTGACACTCCTAATCGAGAAATTTAGGATCAACGGCAAACATTCCCACTAATGGTGGCCCAGAAAGTAAAGATTCGATTCCACCGTCCCTACTATCCAATTCAGAAATTATACGTTCAGAACAATTTCTCCAAGATTCTTCGTCCACATATACAGATTGAACAAGAAACATGGGTTTGCCATCAATGCTTCTTGAGACCCATGCTTTCAAACAACCATCTGTTCTTCTACGCATTTCTTGGCGAGCTTCTAACATCCTCTCCAATCTGGCGTCCACACCTTTACGTGAAGAACATACTACAGTTTCAAGCCATAATCTATTTTTTGATTTCATATTAAACACCTTTTGATTAAAGATTAGTGAAAAATCATTTTTCCGTTAACCATTGTTGCGACGAATGGAGAGATTCCAGGTTGTAAACACCAAGCTTCCCAATTTTCAGAATTCAATATGTTCAAATTTGCTATCGAACCTTCTTTGATAGATCCATGATTTAATCCACTAGGGTGTGGAGAGGTATTTGCTGAATTTACAGTACATGCTGCTAGAGCAGTTATTGGTGAAATATCATTACGCTGTACTAAAATGGATGAAACAAAGGGTAAACTCAAAGTTCTACAATTCGGATTAAAATCTGTAGATATTGACCATTTCCAATTATTTTCTAGGCACTCTTTGAATGGTGGATATTCGGAACCCATTGAGTATGGAGTCGCTGGCAAAAATCCAGTATTAACATTGTTGCAAGACATATTTGCGCGACTCTCGATATTTGTATAATGCGCATGATCTGCTGTTGTAACTCGCAAGTCAGATGCCAATTCTCCTCCACCTCCATCGGTAAATTCGTCAATATGTATTCGTAAATCCAGTCCCAAATTTCTGCTTTCCGTCAATATATCTTCAGATTGTTCGATTGTAAACCAACCCGGCTCACAGAATACATCTGCGCTGCGTGCTATACCTTGAGATATAACAGCCGGCAACTGTTCAGAAATTATTTCCTCTGTATATTGTTTGTAACTCATATTGTTTGGGCAAGAGTGAGCGCCCAACCATGTTAAATCAAGTGTCGGCATATCTTCAAGCATGTTAATTGAGTCTGCGACTTTTAGTAATCGCAATTCAGATTCTGTCGATAATCCATAACCAGATTTTGCCTCCATGTGAGTGGTTCCATGTCTCAGAGCCTGTCTCATCCTTGACAGACCAAGTTCAGCTAGATGTTCATCTGATGCCTGGTTAGTAGCATTTACAGTATGAGAAATACCTCCACCCATTTCTTGAATTTGTCTATATGTTTTTCCATTTTGTTTCCAAACAACTTCCTTGCTTCGATCTCCTGCCCAAATAAGATGAGTATGAGTGTCAATTAATCCCGGAATTACTGCTTTCCCTTGTAAATCTATAATTTTCGCGTTGGAATATTCTTGTAGTAATTCATCAGAACTAGCAATGCGCTTTATTATTCCATTTGCAACATAGATTCCATAACCTGGTTCATAACAATAATCTGAATCTAAGATTTTTCCAACCAAAGGTTCGGAACTTGACATGTGAGCCATTGTTCCTGCATTAACTAACAATGTCTCCATAGGCACCCCTAAGTGAAACCGTTAGATAGTATATCCTACTCGANTATAATATGAGAAGTGGATATACATTAGGAATAGAATCCACTGCTCACACATTTTCATTTGGTTTAGTTAACCCTCAAGGAAAACCAATTCCTTCAGTTTCTGATACAATTCGGCCTACAGAAGGAGGTATTCATCCGAGAGAAGCCGCAGACCATCATGTTGACATATCCACAGAATTGTTTTCGAAATTATTAGCAGATAATAACCTTACAAGTGGAGATATATCTGGAGTTGCGTATTCACAAGGCCCCGGGATGGGTGCGTGTTTACGAATAGGAGCTGCTGCTGCTAGGACAATATCGTCAAAACTAGATGTTCCGTTAATTGGAGTAAACCACTGCGTTGCCCATATTGAAATTGGTAGAGAACAATGTGGTTGTGATGATCCGATTCTTCTCTACGTAAGCGGTGGAAATACACAAGTAATTGCTAGATTAGATGGAAGGTACAGAGTGCTTGGAGAAACTTTGGATATAGGCATCGGAAATATGCTTGATAAATTCGCGAGGAGCCATGGAATACCATTCCCGGGTGGCCCACAAATTGAGAAATCCGCACTAAAATGGTTAGAACAAAACCCCAATCCTTCTTTAGAAGGTTTGGAGTTGCCATACGCTGTACATGGCATGGATCTAACATTCTCAGGAATCNTAACTGCTGCCAACAAATTAGTTGCTAAAGGTCATCCTTTTGAGGCAGTATGTTGGAGTTTGCAAGAACATGCTTTTGCAGCNTGTATTGAAGTTGCTGAAAGGGCATTAGCGCATACAGGGAAANAAGAAATTCTATTGGGNGGAGGAGTCGCCTGNAACCAAAGATTGAGNACAATGTCTGATATAATGTCAAATGAAAGANATGCAAGCAGCCATTGCCCGCCCAAAATGTATTGCATAGANAACGGGACTATGATTGCTCGATTGGGTTGGCTAGAATTAAACTCAGGAAGAGTTACATCTTCAGGTAAGTCTGGTGTTGACCAAGAAATGCGAACAGACCACACACCGATTATCTGGGCATAATAATGCCAAGGGTTATGAGAGGCCGTANAACCGGAATAAACATGCAAGGTAGGCGTCGAAGGGATGAACCATTCAACCCGTTCGCGCCTAACGCAAGCCAAAAAGCCAAAGAAAGGAGAGATAAATCTCAAAAGAANAAACCTAAACCTGGTCAGCAAACTAGGCCTCCGCAACAAGANCTCGAAGCAAAGAGGAGAGCTGCTCTCCAAGAATTAAATGCTAGAAGAGAGGCTGAGGCGGCAAAATTGGCCTCCACTGAAAAACCTACTCCAAAGCCAACAACTGTTTCAGAGGAACCTAAACCAGTTCAAAAAGTTCAGAAGGAACCCGAACAACCTAAATCTGAAACCAGGGCAGAACGCATTGCAAAACTGAAAGAAAAATCAGAAGCAACTGCACAGTTTGCTAAAGATGCTAAAAGTGCGAAGGAAGAATTGGTCGTTGAGACTGAAATCCAATCATCGCAGATTGTAGTCGAGGTTGATTTAGAAGCACAATCCGAAACCATTGAAGCAACACCAGAAATCTCTCAACAGCCCAAAATGGCTGTAGAGCAAAAGCAAAGTTCAAACGTATTCAAAACTATCAAAACAGAAATTAAACCCAAAGAAAGGAAAGGTAAGAAGAGAAGGTCTGCAGACAAAAAAGGTGGGGGACGACAACCACAATCCAAAAAGTTGGACAGGCGTAAAATGTTAGAATACAAATATGCTGCTAAAGATTTACTCGATAACGAAATGATAAAAGAAGAACATCGTTCAAATATATTAGGTCAGATATGGGCAAAGGGTGAACGTATTAGTGCTGAAGCAGCTGTCGATTTCATAAACCAAAAGGAGAACGAATTGATTATCCCATCTGACGTAGCATCAGAACTAAAAACACTAGTTAAAAGATACACAACAAGGCGATGATAACATGGGTCAAGTAGATATTAACAAGGTAGTAAAGGTTCACTACACAGGAATCTTACCAGATAGTGGAGACGTTTTTGATAGTTCAGAAGGCAAGGATCCATTGTTATTTTTGGTAGGTCATAAGAGAATGATACCAGGTTTTGAGCGAGAATTAATGGGTTCCAAGCCTGGAGATAAAGTCGAATTCACATTGTCTGCAGCAGACGCATATGGGGAAAGAGATCCCGACGCAGTACAAGAAATTGCAAAGGATATGTTCGGAGATATTGCTCCTNAAGTAGGGATGACACTCATGAGCGATGTAGGGCCGTTNCAAGTTACAGAAGTAGGAGAAAGTACGGTAATTGTTGANTTTAATCATATGTTAGCGGGTAAATCTCTGAAATTCAATGTAGAAGTTTTAGAAGTTAGAGATGCAACTGAAGAAGAGATTTCTCATGGCCATGCTCATGGCGTTGGTGGAGTTCAGCACTGAGGTGTTTTCTTGAATGGCCAGAGGAAGGATGTCTGGCAGACCCTTGGCGGGTTGAATATCTCCCGCATTTATGGTCCGGACGAGTCAGGTTTAGCACCATATACTCGTGGAATTCACTCTACAATGTACAGGTCACGCTTGTGGACGATGCGCCAGTATGCTGGATTTGGAAGCGCAGAAGAGACTAATGAACGATTCAGATTGTTACTAGAACGGGGTCAAAAAGGACTCTCCGTTGCTTTTGATTTGCCTACACAACTAGGTTTAGATGCTGACGATGAACTTAGTATGGGTGAAGTNGGTAAGGTTGGTGTCTCAATATCTTGTTTGGATGATATGCGTATATTGCTAAAAGANATCCCTTTAGATAAAGTCTCAACATCAATGACAATCAATGCGCCAGCAATGGTCTTACTAGCAATGTACGTACTTGTTGCCGAAGAAAATGGTGTCGATTCAACCAAAATTAGGGGAACCATTCAAAATGATATATTAAAGGAATATATTGCAAGAGGTACCTACATATTCCCACCGGAAGAATCTATGCGTTTGATAACCGATATTTTCGAATATTGTAATATGGAAATACCACAATGGAATACGATATCAATATCTGGTTATCACATTCGAGAAGCGGGATCTACAGCTGTTCAGGAAATTGCATTCACTATTGCAAATGCATTGGAATATGTTCAAGCAGCGGTTGATTCGGGACTAGATATCGATGAATTCGCCCCAAGACTATCGTTTTTCTTTAATTGTCATAACGATTTCTTTGAAGAGGCTAGTAAATTTAGAGCCGCAAGGAAATTATGGTGTGACCTGATTACAGACAGGTATTCTCCTAGAAATGAGAAAAGTAAGAAATTGAGATTTCACACTCAGGTTGCAGGAGTGTCTCTAACTGCACAACAACCACTAAACAATATCTCCAGAGTAACTATTCAGGCGCTTGCAGCAGTGTGTGGTGGCACCCAAAGTTTGCACACTAATTCATTTGATGAAGCACTTGGTCTTCCTACCGAAGAAAGTGCAACAGTTGCATTGAGAACACAACAAATTATTGCAGAAGAAAGTGGAGTGGGGGACGTAGTAGACCCATTGGGTGGTTCCTATTTTGTTGAAGAATTAACGAATGAAATCTATGAAAAGGCTCTGTCCAAAATCCATGAAATCGAATCTCTTGGTGGAGCCTTGAAAGCAATTGAAGCAGGTTACCAACAAAGAGAAATTCACGAAACGGCATGGGCACACATGGGGCAGGTAGAAAGTGGTGAGCGTAAGATTGTAGGTGTTAATTATGCTACACTCGATGATGAAAAAATGCCTCCTATCTTGAAACCTGATCCAAGCATAGGAATAAATCAATGCGCCAAGTTAGCAAAAATCCGTGAAAGTCGTGATGGAAAGTTGGCTAAAGAAAAGTTGGAGAAAATAAAAACTGCTTGCTCCAATGGAAATAATTTATTCCCATTGGTGCTCGACGCTTTGAGAGCAAACTGTACTCTTGGAGAGATCATAGGTGTCATGAAAGATGTGTTCGGAACATGGATGGCTCCAAGTGGATTCTAGGTGATTATAATGAAGATATATCTTGACCATATCGGTATTGCTTGCGAAAATCTTGAAGATTCTTCGGGTTTTTGGAAATTGTTAGGTCTGATACAAGGTGAAGATGAATTAGTAGAAGATCAAGGTGTAACAACTAGGTTTTTTTCCACGTCAGATAATGACCCAAAAACACCGAAAATTGAGTTATTAGAGCCTACATCTGAAGATACACCAATCGGTAAATTCCTCTCTAAAAAAGGACCTGGTGTGCAACAAGTATGTTTCAGAGTAGAAAATATAGTCGAGTGTATTCGAATACTCATTGATAATGGAATAAAGATGATTGATGAAATTCCAAGAAAGGGGGCGCACGGTGCTAGAATTGCATTTGTCCATCCGAAAAGTACCGGTGGAGTTTTAGTAGAATTGTCTCAATATTAAGTCGACAAAGTGTGGGGGCGTATAGTGTGGATGAACCAAAGCCATTGCTAACAATATCCGCTGTTAGTAAAAAATTTGGAGATATTGAAGCATTGTCAAATGTCGACGTCGTCATAAACAGTGGACAAGTAATAGGATTAGTTGGAGGAAACGGAGCTGGTAAAACCACACTGTTACGTTTGATATCAGGTGTTTTGGAACCTACAACTGGAAGTTTAATGTTCAAGGAAAAAAAAGTTTCAAAATCCAGGGAGAGAATAGGAGTTGTACCAGAATCTACGGGCTTATATGCAAGACTTACAGCGTGGGAAAACATAAGATTTCATTCGAGAATCTATGGAATTGAGGACAGTGTTTCATGGGCACGAACCTATCACTTCGCAAAAAGGCTAGACATTAAGGATGAATTATCACGCCATACTAAAGGTTTCAGCAGAGGGATGCGTCAGAAAATTGCGTTGCTTAGAGCATTAGCACACGGCCCTGATATTTTGCTTTTGGATGAGCCTACAGCTGGACTAGATGTTACCAGTGCAAGGACAGTGAGGCATCTTGTAGGCCAATTAAGAGATGAAGGAGGTACTGTTATCTACAGTACTCATCATTTAGCAGAAGCTGAACAAGTATGTGACCGAATAATAATAGTCCACAACGGAACAATAAGAGCAGATGGTCATCCTGATGAATTGATTAAATCAACAATGACTACAAATCTCGAGGAAGCATACGTCGAGTTAACTAAAGATAAAGCCAGACCAAGATCAGACGCCAAAGAGAAAGAAGGCAGAATTTCTAAGTGGTGGAGTAAATTCTTGACTGGCACTACTCCAAAGGAGGTTGGCGAGGATGAATAATGGTAGGAATATTGTTTTACAAATTGCGAAAAAAGAAGTCCTCGAGTTTGTAAGAGACTGGAGAACGATCTTGGCGATAATTATTATTCCTCTTCTATTATTTCCTGTGCTATTCATCGCATTCCCCCTATTGCTTCAATCTGAAGCTGACGAATTAGATTCATTGGCTGTCAATGTATCTTGGCAAGGTGATTATAATTCAGAATTAAATGATATTCTAAACCAATCTGAAATTAACTTTGTATTCGAGGATATACCTTCTGGAATTGACAACCTTTCAACTCCCTCTACGGATTTAGAAAGAGTAAGAAATCAAGACATAGACGCAATCTTACGTCTTACCAATGATTCAAATCAATGGGAGTTTGCAGTATTGTATCTTTCAACTAGTGAATCTTCTAATGAAGCACGAAATAGGATTTTGGATTCAATTAACGAATGGGAAAGCCAGGTTGTAAATGGCACTTTAATTAAGGCAGGTCTAGATCCAAATGAAACGTTAGACCCAATTAAATGGGATGGAGATTGGGAATATGCAGATACTGCAACTAAAGGCGAACAAGCAGGTCTCGCATTATCGTTATTCATCCCTCTAGTAATCGCAATATGGACTGCTTCATCTGCAATACAACCGTCAATTGATATGACGGCTGGAGAGAGAGAAAGAGGAACACTAGAAGCACTATTATCCCTACCTGCTTCAAGATTACAATTGTTAGTAGGCAAGTGGACTGCTGTTGCTTTCATCACCAGTATAGGAGTGGGGCTACAAATTGCAGGATTATTATTTGCGATTACCTATCTTGCATCTAATTCAATAATAGGTGTGCCTGAAATTTCTGTTTTGGCAATCATGTTAATGTTCACCGCTGTACTCATATTCGCTATTATGATTGTAGCTTTCGAATTGGCTTTAGCGATGAAGGCTCAAAGCGTGAAAGAAGCCGGAACGCTTCTTGGACCAGTGGTTATCATGATAATTTTCCCTGCTCTGTTTACTCAAGTTATAAATTTGGATGGAATTGAAAGTTTCTGGTTTGCAATTCCATTAGTAAATATTCTTCTAGCTATGCGTGAATTACTTCTTGATAGAGTAATAACTGAACATGTCATAATATGGTTAATTTCTAGCATAGCATATGCAACATTAGCAGCATTATATGCTGCGAAACAATTCAAAAGAGAAGACTTAGTAGCATCAATCTCATGATATATTCTTTGAGTATTCGCATAGGAATACTCTGGTAATATTAATATAACGAAATATTTTGGTAGTCAATGTGCCGAAGATAAGCCTAGACGTTCCATCCCAATTATTAGATGACATCAAAAAACACGTGGGAGATGATGGCAAATTTATCTCAGTTGCGGACGCTATAAGAACTGCTTGCAGAAAATTATTAGATAAATTGGACGAAATCGATGCACGGCATGGGAGATTGGAGGTAAAATAATGACCACAAGAGAAGAAGCAATGGGTGCTGTGAAGGTAATTTTAGAATACATCGAAGGCGATGCTACAAGAGAGGGTCTTTTACGAACACCAGAAAGAGTGATAGATTCATTTGAAGAAATATATGAAGGATACAAATTAGATCCAAAAGAAGTGCTGTCATCAACATTTAATGGAGAAGGATACGATGGAATCGTATTACTTCGAGATATTGAAATGCATTCAACATGTGAACATCACTTGCAGCCTTTCAAAGGTAGAGCGCACGTTGCATACATTCCAACAGATAGGATTGTAGGAATAAGTAAACTTGCTAGAGTTGTCGATCTTCATTCCAGGAGATTACAGAACCAAGAGAGGATAACTCAAGGAGTTGCAGATGATATTGAATCTAATCTGAACCCATTGGGCTGTGCGGTGATAGTTGAAGCTGCACATGGCTGCATGCAATGTAGAGGCGTAAGAAAACAAAATTCTGTTATGACAACTAGTGCAATGCGAGGAGTATTCTTTGACAAGAAGGAAGCAAGAACAGAATTGATGCAACTAATTCAAAGTAAATCACTTTGAGGTGAAGCCATGATTACGTATCCAATTGTGGAAATATTTCATTCAGTCCAGGGTGAAGGTTTTCATAATGGCGTTCCACATATATTCGTAAGATTCGGAAATTGCAATTTGAGATGCGAATGGTGTGATACTGACTTTTTGACATACAATGAAATGTCTCTTGATTCAATAATCGATGAGATTTCTAAATTTGACTGTGAGAGGGTTATTTTCACAGGGGGAGAGCCATGTTTACAAGATTTGGAAACCATTGGTCGTAGGTTAAAAGAAAATGGCAAACACCTTTCAATTGAAACAAACGGAACAATGGTTGTGCCTGAAATAATTGATTGGATATGTGTTTCACCTAAGGATCAATTATACTCAAATATGAAAATCAGTCAGAGAAATGGAGATGAGCTAAAGGTTGTATATTGTGGTCAAGATTTGACTTTGTACGACGGTTTAAGGGATAATTTCACTCATAACTTCATTCAACCCTGTTATTTAGACAACTTATCGGTTGAAGATAATGGAAAACTCTTTGCGTCTGTAGAATCTATTGTCAAAGAAAACCCAGGCTGGAGGCTTTCCCTTCAAACTCACAAATGGATGGGTGTTGATTGATGCGTGCTGTGATGTCTCTAAGCGGTGGAATGGATTCCACTGGATTGTTGATTAGATTAATTTCTGAAGGATATAAAGTAAGTTGCATTTCATTTGATTATGGCCAAAAGCACAAAATCGAGGTTGAAAAAGCCGCACAAAACATCGCTTACCTAAGACAAAACAATATCTCTATAGAACACAAAGTAATTGATTTAACATCAACCATTGGAATATTGAATAGTGCATTGACGTCAAATGAAATCAATGTCCCAGAAGGACATTATGAAAAAGAACAAATGAAATCTACAGTTGTACCTAATCGTAATGCAATATTTTCATCAATAATTTATGGATATGCATTATCAATTTCGGAAACGGAATCAACCGATGTAAAGATCGCACTTGGTGTGCATTCAGGAGACCACGCAATATATCCGGATTGTCGTCCAGAATTTTATCATGCATTAGATAATGCATTTTCTATTGGGAATTGGGGTAGTGAACGAATAGATTTTCATTTACCATATATTAATGGAGACAAGGTATACATTTTACGTGATTCACTTAAAAATTGCAAAAAATTGAAATTAGATTTTGACATCGTTTTCGGAAATACAATTACATCATATAATCCAGATGAAAATGGGATTTCTAGTGGTAAAAGTGGATCCGATGTTGAGAGAATTCTAGCATTTGATTCATTAGGAAGAAAAGACCCTATACAATATCAAGATTCATGGGAAACAGTATTATCTAACGCAAAAAAAGAACAGTTACGATATTACGTAATGAAAGAGAACGGAACAGAACGTGCTTTTACTGGTGAGTACGACAAGCATTTCGAAAAGGGTAGTTATCATTGCGCATATTGTAACAAACTATTATTCTCATCCGAATCAAAATTCAATTCGGGATGTGGTTGGCCTGCATTTAGCGAGGAAGACCAAAATGCAAACATATCTCAGTTGAAAGACACCAGCCATGGTATGGTTCGAATAGAAGTTCGTTGCTCAGAATGCGACTCGCACCTAGGACACTTATTCCATGAGTCCCGAGGGCCAAGATACTGTATAAACTCAATTTGTTTAGAATTCAAGGGTGATTAATATGGGCAAATTTTTTTCCAGTAAAAAATACGGACACGAAAGAGGACTATCTGCAGCATTTAGACAATGGAGGGCAGATAGCCATTGCAGATTCTTACATGGATACTCTCTAGAATTTGAGTTTGAATTTGGGGCAAATAAATTAGATGAAAAAAATTGGGTGGTTGATTTTGGTGGCCTTAAGGGTCTCGAATCTTGGTTGAGGGAGAATTTTGACCATAAGACATTGGTCGCTTCCGATGACCCAGCACTACCTGAATTCAAGATGCTAAGTGATAATGATATCATTGATATGGTAATTGTAGATGCAACTGGAGCAGAAATGTTTGCAAAAATGGCTATGGATTATTCAAGTAAAATGATTGAAGAAATCTATGGAGATAGGTGTTGGGTTGAATGTGTTACAGTTAGAGAACACGGTTCAAACAGTGCAAAATGTAAGAAACAGATTTAATTCACTATTCTAGAGAATATTGATTTTCTTCTGGCCTAACTCTTTTTCTTCGTTCTCTTTGCCAATTCTCGTCTCCTGATTGTTTCTGAAGGGCTGTAGCTCCTTGAACAAAAGCACCAATCATCCTTTCAGCCTCAGAGTCAATAGGTAATCCTCGTAAGATAACCCTGTCGTAGACGTCTGAAATCAAATCGTTTTTATCTCCATCAAGGGAATCACAGAACTCTGAAATTGCTTGTTTCAATATTTTTCTTAATTCAGGTGACAAAGCCCTTTCTTTGTGCACACCTTTGACATTGGTACCATTTATCACTCGATCACGGTGTAATTCGTAAACACAATGGCCGACCGCTTGAGAAAGATTGGCAATCGGGTAACCATCCCATGTTGGAAGAGTGAGCAAAAAATCACATCGATCTAAATCTTCTGTGGATAATCCTTTGCCTTCTTCTCCAAATATCAATGATACCTTGCCATTGAAGTCTCTCAGCATTTCTGCAAATTCCCATGGTAGTACAAAATGTCGCTTTAGAATTTTCGAACCGACCTCACGTTTTCCACTTGTGCCTATCACAAGAGAAGATTTTGATACTGCACTCTCCAAGGTGTCGTATACTTTGACATCATCTAAAATTCTTCCAGAATGCTTTGCCCGGTTTCTAGCATCCTCATCATCTGGAGAACAATTGGGATTTACTAAAATCAGTTTATCAAATCCATGATTTAGCATGGTTCTGCAAATTGCACCAAGATTGCCTGGATGATTAATACCTACTAGCACTATTTCAAGTTCGTAACTCGATTTCGGCAATGGTATATTCTGTCTGTCACCCAATCATATCACCTCGGTTATCCATCGAGGATCACATGCAGCATATAGGAAAAGAACCGCTTCCTCATCATTTTCTCTATCTGGCATTATGAGAGAATGTTTTCGAAAATTGTGATTATTCCTGAGATGTTCAACAAGCCTTTGGAGATGTTCTTTATCACCGTGAATGCTCACAGGAGTCCTATCCCAGGCGACACGAATCGCCATTGATATTCCTCAGTCAGTTCTTCGCTGACGATATCTTGTGACATAACCA
Source organism: Methanobacteriota archaeon (assembly GCA_002707335.2). Taxonomy (GTDB): domain Archaea; phylum Thermoplasmatota; class Poseidoniia; order Poseidoniales; family Poseidoniaceae; genus MGIIa-K1. Next base: position 12,821 of record PAMN02000034.1, read on the forward strand.
GCTATCCAATTCCTTAGTTTCTTAGATTCAACATCAGTCAATTGTTCAACAACTTTTTTGTTTTGATCAAAATCATTAGAAAATTTCTCCCCGTGTTCTTCACACAGTCTAATTGCTCTTAGTTTAATGAATGTTGGTCGAATGTTTCCCATTTTTATTCCTCCATTAGTTTGACTTCGATAGGAATGTCTGGTTCATCGTGGCGAGTAACCTGTAGCCTAATTTTACGAGGCGGGTTTTCTATACCACGTGACCAAATTGCTTCATTGACTGCAGGGTCTATCCATACTTCTTCATCTTCTGCAACTTTCAAATGTCTAACAACTTCATTTTTTATAATCTGAATTGCTCTTGGTGCGCGTTTATACCTTGTAATATTCCAAGCATTCCTTAGAGGAACTACTAATTCACTAACTGCTGCTCTTGCCATTATATCACCTCTGAAGTTTACTTCTCCTCCAATTGTGACGTTTTGGGTGTGAAACTGTATTTCTTGCTGTCTTCAACATAACCCAAACCGGTACTCTGCGGTTTTGCTTACCCGCTTTTAGTAATCTGATTTTCTTTGCTGCTGGTTTATTTCTTGCCATATTATTCACCTCAAATCCTACGAATTGAAACTTCTCTTTTATTTTCTGAGAGTCCTGAAAGTATTTTCTTAATCTGTTGATCGTTTACTGGAATTTGAATCTTGTTTTGAGAAGATAAATTGAGAAGATGTGTTTTCACTTGTTTGGTTAATTCAGAATTGACCAGTTGTAGTCTTGCTAGTCTACCACGAGCTTCCGATGTAAGTATTGTTTTCATTGCATTGTCAAGTTCAAGTTCTTCAGCCTGGGCAACTTGTTGCTTTATTTCAGCATCAGCCTGGGCTGCTGCTTGTTCTTCTAATTGACTTTGAATTTCGGACATGCGGTTAGCACGAATTGCGGCAAGTTCATCATCGATATTCGAAGACATACTAGCCACTCCATCACTCCCATCAATACTTGGATAAACCAGGGTACATCTCTTCTGCAGCACTTCTTACGGAGTGTGCAGATTCGTCAAGCATTTTATGACCCGAGGCTGTAAGAACTCTTCCTGAGTAAAGTTTCTGTTCTCCATCATCAGAATCTACTGTCTTCAACTCTTTTGCTTCGACTAAACCAGCCTCAGTCAATTGTTGAAGTGCAGTGCGGATTATGTGCCTGCTACCCATTGCAGGTGTATTTGGTTTTGAACCGTTATTTTTCTTGCCACCGAAAGCCTGTGCCAATGTATTTACTCCAACCGGACCCTCTCTTCCTACTTTGCGTAGGATTGCTGCGCATCTCATCTCCCACCAGTTTGATTGGACAGGTGGCTTTTCTCTATGAACACCAGTCTTTACGAAGTCTGCCCATTCAGGCCTAGAAATTTTATCCACATCGGATAATTTATCTGCGACAGCTGAGTTCAATAGTTCTGCTGGAACATCAAAAAACGTCGTCATTGTAACACCAAGCAACTTGCCGACCTAACTCGCATATATGAAGGACACTGTTCTACCTTAAAATTAGGTGTTACAGAAACGATGACTGCGAACCTAGTGTAGTAGGATTCATGAATGGGAAATTCTTGGGATAAAATATGCGAAAAGCACTGGCTCAAAACCCCAACCTTTTGAGAACCCTAATTGGACTAGGTTTGACACTGATTTTCTTGCTAGGATATGCTGTATACGGAGCCACCGTTAGCACTGAGTACTACATTTATTCATCGGATTCAGAAGAAACTAACCACGACATGGATTCTTCACAACGATACTATAACGAAAACTCTGATAGTACTACTTGGACTTGGAGTGTTGATGTAAATACAACCAATCTATCATGGGTCAATCTAAGTGTTTCTTCGTTAACTGAAGGCACATTAGTTTACATTTCAAATGCTGCCGGATACTATAGCCACCCATCATTAGGCGACCCAGATGCAACAGATTTCTCTTGCTCCGATAATTGTAATTTTGCGACTGAGCATCGCATCAATTCGACATCTGACTCAATTGAAATTATTGGGCTTACAGATCCAGACCCATCACTTCGAGGAAAAGGAACTGTGTATGCAGACTCTAAAGAAGAGGCAATCGAAAAAGCAAGAAAGATAATCAAAACTAATTTTTCTGAGTCGTCATTTAGCATAACAATAGTAGAGCAGGGTGACAAAACAGTGGAACCGAATGTCGTTTTTACAAGCGTAAGTGAACAACTCAGTAGCGTGAAAATGTTTGAAGTCGATGCTGCTACTGAATTCATGTGGGCATTAGCGGCTGTAATCGGTTGCTTCAGTATGGTTTTAGTTCCATCCTTCACAATATATTTCGCGGCCAGGGCAAAAGAAAAGAAACTCGAACTCAAATTAGAACAAGCGAAAATAGATTTAGAGAGCGAATAATGCTGCCGAAGGTATGATATTCCTTGCAATATTGTCTGGTAATGAGCCAGATGAAGAGAGTCGCCGTAGTTGTTCTTGCAATTCTTATTTTGCCAGTGTTTAGTAGCGTTGGAGCAACAAGCGGCCGAGCTACTAACATCGACCTTTCAGTAGGAGATATTTCGATTACTTATTCAGATACGGTAAACCGATCAAAATTTCAGATGTTCTCATCTAATTATCCAATTTTGGGATTTAACAAACCTCAAAATCTCTATGTTACAGATGGAGTATTAGGCGTTGACATGAATATTAATATTGAAATTGAAAATTTAGGGAACGCACAATCCGGGTTTGTAGATGTTCAGGTCTACATCCTGCATAACGAATATACACGCTTCGAATTGCTGAATTATACAACGGGAACTAGTCCAATACCTGGTTCTTCAAACGCCGCAATCGATGTTTTGTGGAACCCTACTTACGCTGGAAACCATACATTACAAATCAAAGTTTCAAACTCTAATGGGGATGATGTTCCAGAGAACAACCAAAAAAATCGACACCTAACCATCGCTTACAGTTACGACAATTGCGATGATATGTCGGCTTGGTCTACCTCTGGTGAATGGAAAACAAACGGTGACATTTTCATAACCTCACCTTACTCATTTCACGTTGGGAACGGAGAGTTTTCCACCTATTCTTCTTCAACTACATCCATTCTCACCACGCCACCATTAAATTTGGCAGACGATGTAAGCGGACATAGAGCTGCAATTGGATACTCATTCTTTTACACGGGTGGAGTAGGTTCAGGCGACAGACTGGCAGGTTATGCATTGGACGATAATGGAAACTGGGATGAGACATTTAACATTCAAACTGTTGTTGATAATAATTTCCAAGACGGATCTACAAACTGGAATACATTCAGTGTGCAACATAAAAACAGAAATTCACCTCTTGTTCCCTTAGGAAATGAGCATTTTCATGCAAATACGCAATTTAGGTTTACTTTTACATCCGATGGTAATTCTGAAGACATAGGTTATTGGTTCGATGAATTTGTAATAATTTATGATCAGGCTGCAAAAAAAGATGAGTATGCTCTTGATATGAACGCAATAAACACTATTGGTGGACTTCCGGGCGACTGGGCTACTACAAGATTACAAATTCAAAACACTGGGAATATTTCTGCGAAGTACACACCTACTGCTTACGGAGTTCCTGATGATTGGACATATTATTTCGCAAATCCAAACGGTGCGAGTATTAGTTCGAATGGTTTAGAAGTATTACCCGGTGAGACTAAAATATTTGATTTAAGAGTGCTAGTTGATGAAAACGCCACTCAAGGTAATATTCCTGTTATGATAAATATGACAACAAATGCATATCCAGACATACAAGATACCGTTTCGAGTAATGTCAAAGTGCTACCATCAAGACTTCCTGACGTAATAACACCTGAATTTACTCCTAGATGTAAACCAGGAGAAACTTGTAATTTTCCGATTGAAGTAAGAAACATCGGAGAAGCAACCGATGTATTTAACATAACAATTGAAGAAAAATTTGTACCTAGTGGTTGGTCTGTTTCATTGGCATGGAATCAGTCTTCCAAAATTTTAGTGCGCACTGATAATCCACAACACATTTGGTTAACGGTTACTATTCCAGGTGGGGTTGAACCAGATGTTACAGCAGAGGTGTATCTTACGGCCACAAGTACAAATGATTCTAGAAAGTATGATACAGAAGTGATTGATATTTCAGCCGCAATGAATAGTGACGCAGAAATTTCACATGAACTTCAAGATATTATGTTAGTTAATGCGGGGGATTCGGTTGAGGTAAGTTTTAGAATATGGAACAATGCAAGTCGAATTGATATATTTACACCTGTAGTAACGTCAACTCAGGTACCTGGCTGGAATGTAAATTTGGTCGCTACGCCAGATATAGCAATTGCACCTGGTTCATCCTCAACATTTACTGTCCGAATTACGGCACCGGAGACTGCACAATCAGATGATATTGGACCATCAATCTCTCCGAAAGCTATTTCCACTAGATCAGGTGAAGAAATAATTGGCAATGCTTGGCAGGGAGTTAAGGTATCTGCATACAGAAACCTTACGATTGAGTTAATTGATCGGCCTGAAACACTTACCCCTGGAATTCCAATTAACATAAATCTCAGAATTTCAAATTATGGTAACGGGCCAGATACCGGAGTTCTAGATTTACCCTGGTCTCCGGATTCTTGGGAATGGTGGGCATTGAGTGATGGGGTAAATGTAACTGAGGGGATACCGCTATCAGCAACATACGATTTGGAAAATGTAAAAGATGTCAATATGTGGATTATTCTACCTTCTCTAGAATCACCGGGTGAGGTGCATGAAATTACTATTGGAGTAGGTTCATCCCTTGGTGAAGATATCTACATAGAAGATAATTCAATAATGTTTGAAGCAATTACTGAAGTCATAAAACAACCAAGATTAGATGGTTATTTCGGTGAAATTGTTGTTGAAACAGATTCCACTCATTCCTTCAATGCTACAGCTTGGAACATCGGTAATGCAATCGATACAAATATGAGAACAAAATTAGTAATACAGACCTCCCCTCCTTCAACTTGCGTTATTGGATTTGTTTCGTCCTCATTGGGACAATCCCAATCGGCCAATGAATGGATGTCACTTAATCTCGGCCCTACTCAGTCAACAGTATTGATGGTTGACATTATAGTTGGCAAAGATTGTCCGCTAAATACAATTATTTCTGCAAAATTACAGTTGGAAGGTGGAGCAGATAATCTTGGACGAATCATCTCTAAAGAAATTAGTGCTGTATTGATGATTGGCGAAAGAAGAAGTGTCACATTACAGACAACTGAAGCCCCACTTGATGCAATAAGATACGATCAAAAACACATACTCTGGCTTAATCTAACAAGCACTAGTACAATAGCCGAACGGTTTGATATTTCAGCAGAAATTGAGGATGGCTGGGGAATAATTTGTGACGGATATCCAATTCATTTGGAAACTGCACAAATTGAATTAAAAGAAGGGAGTATAAGCGAACAAATTCATAATATGCGGTGTGAAATTCTTAGAGAGAAGGGCGGTTACAACGGGATACTTGTAATATCGATTATGGGAGAAGATTCCAGATTGAGTTATAATATAACTCAAGAATTATCGTGGGATAAAAAAGTAACAAGTGAAGGATTATTTTCCAACCAATCAGGATTAATTGGTGGCTCCTTATTTGCAATCGTAATAATTGGAATATTGTTGTTTATATTTAGTAGAAAAAATGATGACGAATTCCAAGAAGAATTCGATGAGGAAGAGAATTATGATGCTCCAATGGCGGGCCCTCCTGCCACAGCATTTGTTGATAGTAGCCCTGAAGAAACACAAGTCATAGACCCAGCCATGGTAGAATATCAGCGTCAGTTAGAGGAATACAATCGCCAAATGGCTGAGTACGAAGCTTGGCAAGCATCGCAAGGTTCACAACCTTAGGCTAGTAGGGTATGTCATGAGTGAATATCCACCGATTTGGTACTATTTGCTCACACTTGTGTCAATACTAGGGGTTTTGACTTGGATTTTAGATAAATTTTCTCAATCTGATAATTTCAAAAAAATTTCAGGTATTTTGGGTGCTATATCGATGCTAGGGTTAGTATATGTGACATTTACAATGGAAGGGGCATAGATGATAGAAGGGGATTGGTCTAATTTGATTCCAGTTCGTTTACCAGTAGAATGGGAATATGTCGGTGATGTAGGACTACATCCAGAAATTGATGGGATCACAGGAAGAAATGTAGTTTTGATAATTGAAAAAAGATTCACAAAGTTTGAGAGATTTCTGTCGAAATTGCTAAGAGCTCCTAAAACAGTAAGACGGACTATGCACCATACTCAATCGATGCTTTGGGAGTTGATAGACGGAGATAGGTGCGTAGCAGACATATGCTCAATTATGGATTCCCTATACCATGAAGACATAGCCCCCGTCCAAGATAGAATCAAAGCGTATCTCGAGATATTTATCAGATTGAATGTTGTTTCAATGTTCAAGCCTAAGGAAGAAGAGTGATAATTTGTTCAGGTGGCCTGCCAATCACCGCTTCGTCTTCACTTATCAAAATCGGTCTCTGAAGTAATTTCGGAAATTCAATCAAAAATGATTTAACAGAATCTGGGTTTGAAGTATCGATATTATTATTCTTAAATTCTTGCTCATTAGTTCTGATAATTCCAGACAACTTGCAAAGAATATCCAAATCATTTTTGTCAATTCCTTGTTCCAAATACTTAATTATTTCAAAATCAATATTCCTTTCTTGTAAAATCTGCAGTGCTTGCCTTGATTTTGAACACCTCGGATTATGGTATAGTTTCATGCAAATTCCCCATTAATATGGCTGCCATACAAGCCTTAGACCGATCGAATCACTTTTTTTATCAGCAGAAAAATATCTTTTCGATACAACACTGGTAGATTCAGACTCTGTAAGCCATGAACCACCTTTTGCAATGTATTTGCCAGATTCTAGTGTTGATGTCCATTCAGATACATTGCCGTGTAGGTCATAAAGCCCCCATTCATTAGGTTGTTTTTGGCCAACCTCACGCGTTGTTGCCCCCGCATTACCCGCATGCCAAGCAACATCATCAACGTCAGTGTCTTTTTGAGAATTATACCATTTCGTCTTAGTGCCTGCTCGACAAAAGAATTCCCATTCATCATTGGTTGGCAACCTGAAAAAACCTTCAAGACCAAGTTTATGTTCGTTGTCAATTTTGTTTAACTCAGAAATATAATCTTGGCAATCAAACCATGTGACAGATTCAACAGGTCTTAATCCTGCAGACCACCCTTGCTTGAACTTGGAAGGATTTGCGCCCATAATAGAAGACCATTCAACTTGAGTGACTGGTCTAGCACCTACAAATATAGGATCCATTAAAGAAAATTCAAAATTGTTCCCTGGCTCGATTAGCACGAATGTACCACCATATTCATTAGAAAATGACGGTCTCATATAATAGTCCAAAATGGAAATGCGTATCAATTAATCTGAACGGTGACGGGGAATCCTTATCCACTATGGAATTCTCAACATATTAGGTGAACTAAATGGATAGTGACGAAATTGAGAATTTCGATGCTGCTAATGAAATAAATGATGCTATGATTTCATCCTTGGCTGAAGTTGTGAAAGGCGTTTCAATAGAAGAAGAAAACAATCCTTTAGAAGATGTAAATGATGATTTACCAGATATGAGTCAAGAAACTAATGAAAATCAACAAGAAATTGCTGCTACTGTTGATGAATTGGTATCTGAAGGTGAAGCAGCTCACAGGTCGGGAGATTATGACAATGCGCTTGAGATTTTTAATCGAGCAATAGCACTAGACCCTTCAAATTCAATGGCTTGGTTCAACAGAGGAGTTCTACTTGAATCGAAACAAGACCCAAAAGGTGCTAAACAATCATTCGTTATCTGCCTAGACCTTGACCCAAATCATGGACCTGCACTTGCGAATTTAGCAGTTCTCCTAAATCGGCTAGGAGATAATGATGGTTCCATTGAAATCGCAAGCAGAGCGTTAGAATTCTTCCCTGGTCACCCGTATCTTGTCAAAATATTAGAAGACAATAAAAAAGCAGGTGGTGTTGCTAGCTCCACACCCAAAGTACTACCCCAAACTCAGGAAAAACTTGTAGATCAAAATCTATCTCATTCTTTTTCAGCAACAATTGAAGATATGGATTCAAATTCTGTTAACTTAGAATCCGAACTAGACTCACCCGCTGAACAAAAAGATATTATTGAAGATAATACAGTAAATGAACCAATAATTGAAGAATCATTAATCGAAGATACAATTGATTTGGACTCCATATGTAATGAAGCAACATTGATGCTCTCTCAAGGTGATGCAAAAGGTGCGTTGCAAATATTGAAACCGTATCTACACGCAGAGGCGTCAGCAAATTATGATGCCTGGAAAATAGCCGCAGGCGCTATGGCATCTATGTCATTAGATGATCATGCTATCTCTGCGTATACACATGCCATTGGATTAAATTCTGAAGACGAAAAGTCATTTTTTAATCTTGGAGCGCTCCATGAAAGAAAATCCAATTATGAGGCGGCGATAAAATGTTTCAAATCAGCATTGGAGTTAGACGGCTCTTATTCAAAAGCAGCCATCAGGATTGCTAATATTGCTGAAATTATTAAGGATATAGAAGCATTGACCTATGCCAAAAAATCCTTGGCCAATCAAGACGAATTCAAAGAAGATTATGCATTATTCCTAATTGAACTAGCCGAAGGAGAAGCAACTATTTTGGAAAATACTAGTGGGTTACCACCAACGATGCCGGCAGGACCGTCATTGGCTAAAGAAGCCATGGAGTACTGTGAACCAAATACAAAAATGATGGCAAGAGCACAATCAGCAGCAGGTGATCATACAGATTCGGTAATTACTTGGAAAAGCATAATCCAAACAGATAAATCAAATCCAGATTTATGGACAGGTTTAGCCAGGGCATTGGAATCAGCAGGCGACATAGGTTCTGCACAAAGGTGCCACGAAAAGGCTCAATCATTACGCTCAACACCAGAGCCAGTATCTCAGCCAGATGCATTAGATGCATTAATGGAGGAAAACGAACAGACTACACAAATGTCTTCTAATGAAATCGCTTACACACCACCTGAACCTACACCAATGCCAACTTCTGTACCTACTCCAGTTCCAACACCTGTGCCGGCTCCAGTTCCAACATTTGTACCAAACCCGTCAGAAGCAACATCAGTACCTACCCCTACGCAAATCCCAGAGAGGCCTACCACTAATATACAACCACCTCTCCAACCTGCACCGCAACCAACCCCGAATTTTATCCCAGAACTTACACCACCTCCCGCACCAGAACCACCTCAAAGCGCACCACGACCTGAAATTGATCTGGCTGCTGCAGCATTGGAAGCAACTGCGAATATGGAAAGAAACAAAGTAATGGATTCAAATTCAAATTCAATAGCAAATCAAGACATTGAATGGTACAACAAAGGAGTTGGCCTTATTGAAGACAAGAAGTATAGAGAAGCACTATCATGTTTCGATCGGGCACTACCTTCATTTGCAAATAATGATGAAATGGTCATCAGAATTTTGAATGGTCGAGGAAATGCTTTGTATTATCTTGAAGACTATCCAAAATGTGTAGAATCATATCACAAAGCAATGGTAATAAATCCAAAAGGTGTTCAAGGAAAAACGCTCTACAACATGGGAACAGCTTATGCAGAAATGCAGAGATTTGCTGATGCAATCAAGTGTTTCGAGCAAGCCATGCCAAGAGGTTTGGACAAAAGCCAACAAAAATTAGCAAAAGAACAAATTCGAAGATGCAACATATTGCAAAAAGAGCAGCAAAGGAAAATGAATTGATTCTATTTATCCACATATTCATATCAGTCTACACGTTGGGGTAAACATGGACTGCAACACATGCGACTCCAGTACGGCCATAGTCATCAACCAACCTACGGTTGTGGAAGTTACACTTACCATCACAGACAAAGCCAAAGAAATGCTCTCAGGGGCATTTGGAGATGACCGGTCAAATGCTTTACTTGTTGGAGTATTATCTGGAGGTTGCTCTGGGTACATGTATGATCTTCAAATTGTAGAAGAGACCGAACAAGATTGCCAAGAACTTGTAATTGATGGATTCAGAGTACTCGTGCCAAATGCCACCTCACATTTATTGGACGGAATCGAAATCGATTATGTAGATCGTCTCATGGGTGGTGGCTTCAAAATCAACAATCCAAACGCATCTAGTTCCTGCGGATGTGGTGAATCATTCGCATGAGATGGTTCAATGGGAACGATTAAACTTGACCACTATGTTTTGATTTTGCGAGGAGATAATCTTCTCGAATTCATAGATGGTATATCGACAAATAAAGTAGAGGGGAGTTGTACAACTGTTTTTACAAATAAAAATGCAAAGATTATTGACATGGTTGAAGTAATTGAAAAAGAAGATTTTGTAGCATTAGTCGGTCATAAACTGTACAAGGATTCCGTTATATCTCATATCAGCAGTCGAGTATTAGATGCAAATATTCAAATTTTTGATATAACAAATTCAAATAATGTATTTTTCACCACTAACAAATCATTAACAGTGGATAATGCAACAATACATGAATCGATAATCGGTAGAATTATGATTACTCCAAAGGATTCAGAAATTTTAGAAGACATGGCATATGATGAATTTTCGGATTATAGGGTGAAAAATTTTATCCCTTACCAAGGCCATGAAATCGTCCAAAATATACACCCACTAGCATGTGGTCTAGGTGAATTAGTTCATGAAGCAAAAGGATGCTATGTCGGGCAAGAAATACTCGTTCGTATGAGAAGTAGAGGCAGACAAGGAAAAGAATTAGTTCGTCTTGAAAATCCTGTGGAAGACGCAACAACGGTCGGAAAAACTCATTCATTACGAATTCAAAGAATTCAAAATTAGTAATTTAGGATATCTTTGAGTTGGCCTTTGTAGAAATTTGCAGAACCTTGAAGAGATTCTAATTCACCATCTGATAGTTCTAGATCAAATATTTTTTCAACACCATTGGCTCCTAGAATACAAGGGACTCCAATATAGATATCATCTAACCCATATTCTCCTGTCAAATAACATGAAGCAGGTATTACTCTTCTCCTGTCGTTTAGAACAGATTCCGCCATTATG
>PAMN02000017.1 GCA_002707335.2 Methanobacteriota archaeon
TGAAGGAAGATATGCTCACGCTAGGCACATTTTGGTAGGAAGTAAAGCCCAAGCACAAGATATACTAAACGAAATTACATCCGCGAGGAACCCATTTCGCAAATTCAAAAAACTAGCCAAACTTTACTCTACATGCGACTCCTCAGCACAAAAAGGAGATTTAGGAAGATTTCACGAAAAACAAATGGTTGAAGAATTTTCTAAACAGGTCTGGGTACAAGATCTTGAAACATGTGATTGTTTCATAAAATCAAGATTTGGTTATCACTTGATATGGGTTCATTCTAGAGATGATTAGTTATTCTTCCTCAGAGTGGATAAAATCATCAAATCTATAATCCATTTTTTCGGATACAGCAGCAAAAATTACTGCAAGAAATAAAGGAACAGAAAATAGGGCAAAAATGTTAGAAATCAAGGTGAGAAAGGTAATACTAAACATTACTGATACAAACAATGGGACGCTAACTCTAAACTCAGTATCATCATTTAGTCTAAAATATATTGATTTTTTTATCTGTGAAACCATTCCCTGGTTACTTTGCTATTCATCGCTAGATGATTCGTCAGGTATTGGAACTTCAACCTTAGATTCATCTACTCCGGGATCAATAATTATTGCATTATTACCGGTTGATGCCATGTATTGAATTGAATATTCTTTTTGCAATTCCAACTTAGCAGCTTCCATTTCAAGAAATTTTGTACGGATTAATTCGTACTCCGAAAGGTCATAATCATATTTTTCCTTGGCTCTTTTTCTGGCACTTGCATCAAATCGAATTAATGCCCAACCAGATAAAATAAATCCAATTCCTATTATTCCATTTCTCTCATCTGAAACATGATCAAACGTTCCACTAGGCAATTTTAGTAAAATCATTAGCCCCACACAACCAAGAGAAAGAAATAGAATAAATGTACAAAATTCGTAGAGATCCAAAGATGTTCTTCTCTTTTTCTTGGGTTTATTTTGCATAACATTCCAACGGCTAGCCATAATCTGTCTAAAGTATTGAGATTCATATAGATTACTTTGATTCAGATGGTGGGTCTGTCCAGATTTGAACTGGAGTCCAAGCGTCCCAAACGCCCGAGTATAGGCCAAGCTAACCCACAGACCCTGTAAGTTGTGCGCAAATGTTTACCTTCTTGAATGTCACTGTAAAAGTAGATATTTTCCATCATTGGTTCGCATCAATAATCCCTGACCAACAGCTTCCTCGGCAACTTGTTCAGCAGAGATTGTAATCCCTCTGCCTTTCAGCGCACCTGCAAGCCTAACTAAATCAATNACATCGTCTATTGCTGCAGTTCGGATACTTGCGAGTATTTTATTCATTGAGGGCTCGTTATCATATTCTGGTGAGATGGGTAATTTTTCTCTCATCTCTTCCCGGAGGTTCTCTGGCATATTCAAAATCGCCACCTCTCTCTGTAATTCACTGGCACTATCCGTTGTTGATACTATTGCTAAATCATCTCGCACAGAGATGCCACAATGGGGACAAGATCTCGGTTTTCCCTTTAGNCCCCAACATTTTTCGCAACTTGGACAGCGCACGACAATGAACATATTTTACATCTCAAAGTGAAAAGTCAGTTCTGCCATCATTTGAGTTTGGTCGGCCACCTGGCCTCATTGCAGGAGCCGCTGGCGCCTTGGTGTCAACTCTTTTTGCAGCAGATTCCATCGCATCAGTCGCAGTTCGTGTCAATCCTTGCCGGACTCTTCCAACATTACCGCCGCCACTCANTCTGAGTGATTCTGGCAGAATTAGAGCAGCCATTGCAACACCAAAGTGTTCTTGAGCTGCAGTTACTTCATCAACTGCAACATCGAATGAGACTACTTCTAAATCCCTACTTGCTAATCTTCGCTGAAGATTTCGTTTCAGGAGAGATTCTGTTTCTTCGTAATCCATTTCGGTCGTGATTTTTGCCACAACTGCGCAGTCTTCACCCTCTGGAGTTTTACAAGCAGCCCAAGCAACTCCAGCACAAGCAGTTGAACCACTGTATGCATAGGCTGTGGCAAGATGACATTCAACAAGTGACCCCATCGGCAATGGTTTCGGTGGTGTAGCCGAAAACCCCATCGGCAGGAAGGCACCTTGTACCTCGATAAGTCTAGAATCACCAAGTCCCAATTCGACTAAACCTTGGTCATAAGCGTCTTCTGCATTTTCTCCCCATGGTGCTACTGCAGTCATTAACCAACCTGGACAAGCCGCTCCGGAGGAGGAAGGTGCATTGGAGTTACCGTACATAACTAAGCCAAAGTGGGCTAGGTTCATCAAGTCGATGGTTGAAGAGCATATGTGTCAGGCACTTCTCGAGGAGTTTTACTTGCAGGCGGGTTGGCTGTNATTCTTGTTCTCGCTTTGACNTCAACACAACAAGGAAATGGTTTGATTATTCCAATGGGATTGATTTTCATCCTTAGTTTAGCATTTTTGCTATTTACCTCCCTAACACATAGTGAAGAAAAAAATCGTGGGAGCACCCCTGTTAAAACAGAGATACAGCAGGGTAATGATTCTATAGAAGCAAACGCAGAAGATTTGCCTGACCCCGAATCACTTGGATTCAATGTTCCGAATCTTTGATTAATCCATTTCTTCCTTTTCAAAAACTGCTGGTTCAGGACCTATTGGTAATTTTTGTAAAACATCTTCTGGAATTTCATCCATTGTTGCGTCCTCGTGTAAAATCTGTGAATGACCGTAAGGATCCAGTAATTCAACTGTAACTGGGTTAGGAATAGGATCTTCCTTTAATTCTAATAATGTAGTATGCATTTCCTGCAGCCTTTTTATCTCAGACATCTCCAAATCATCGGTATATGCTTGCCTAGTAACCATTATGATTACATCCATAAATCTGTCAATAACTCCTTCGATATTTGAAACATAACCTGTTGAAGCAGTTCCAGGGTTTACCTCCAAATCAAGNTCTGGAATTCTGACCGTGCAAGAAGAAGAACGTACTACTCTTGAACTGATGTGTTCTGGTTTTGATATTTTTAGCCTGCTCATACCTGGTTTTTTCCCGTCTGCGGGAATAAAATCTGTTTGCCTCCAGCCACATGAATGACATAGCACTGTAATTTGTGTGTGTTCTCCAAAGTAGGGTATTTCATCGATATGCGTCATCATTCGAACTTTGCCTTCTTCAGAGCACATCGGGCATGGTATTTCCAAAACTACTTCATCCATGTAAAAACCTCAATTGAAATCGTACTTTTCTGACGCAAATGCTTCGGAGTCTAAACCATTGACTCCTCTGCACCCGGGCGGAAGAAGCATAAGTCTTGAATCGGTCAATCCAATTATTTGACCACCCATGTCNACTTCNATGAATTGAGTTAACTTTTCAATTGCTGTTTCTAGTTCGAGTTCCCTACTCATCAGTCGATCCATTCGAACAATTACTGCCTCGCCATCTGCAATCCAATCCATCAATTGTAGTGTTCCGGTTACATCATGCAACATCGCCCTGTGCATTACAAGACCATCTGCCACTCTTGGTACTGGGGCGTTTGGGTATAATTTCCCCATATCATGGTATCTTTTCGATTGAGGAGAAGAATTTTGACCTAAATTTGTTCGATTGGATGCCAAATTTAACTCACGTGGCTTTGAATTATTGAATGCGTCGAGGGATGTTTGATTGTCATCTTCCTCGCTCATAATAGACATGGTGTGACGGTTGGTTGATAAGGGTCCTGCGAAACGCATGTAATAATCCGCCCAATTTAGGGCGTCTTGTGAGGTGACAAAAATGGAAGAAGGCCCTAGCACAGTAAAAACCGGAACCAGCACAGTAGGAATCACGTTTAAGGGAGGAGTTGTTGTTGGTGCAGACCATAGAGCTACCATGGGACATTTCGTTGCAAACAAGAGTGTTCAGAAACTNTTCAAAATTGGAGACAACCTAGCACTTACTACAGCAGGTCTTGTTGGACATGCTCAATCTCTTGCTAGAACCTTATCTGCTGAAGTATCTCTGTACGAACTAAAAAGAGACGACCAAATGACCGTCAAGGGTGCAGCCACACTAGTCGCCAACATCCTATCTGGCAGACCACATTGGGTTCAATTACTCATTGTAGGAGCAGACAGCGATGGAGGCTCAGTATACTCGATTGATTCTGCTGGCGGTTCAATACCTGATGTTTATTGTGCAACAGGTTCCGGATCACCTTACATGTACGGTGTACTAGAAGATGGATTCAAAGACAATATGACTCGAAAAGAAGCCGTTGCACTTGCTGCTAGAGCATTGAATGCATCAGCACAACGTGATGCGGCATCAGGTAATGGAATGGACCTGGCAGTAATCACTAACAAGGATGGATATATCCCTGTAGAACAATCTGAAATTGATTCTATTCTGAAAAAGTGAATAGATTACACTCCACCTACGGGCTTAGCCCGAGGATTTCCATGTGGGGAATCCCTATGCTAGTTTGTGGGTATGAGGTGAGATTATGAGATATAGTTTCAAAGAAATGAAAGATGAAATTGCTAAAATTGTACCCAAATCAATTGATTACGAGGTTGATTTAGAAGCGGGAGACATTGCTATTGTTACACCGACTCCAGATGCATTTGGTGGTGGCGATGGTTTGGTTGGCAAAATTGCTAAATCCATAAAAAGACGAATTGTTGTTCGACCACATAAATCAATAATGAAAGACCAAAAAGAGACTGAAATTTACATCAGAGAATTGTTAGAAGAATTAACGAAGATTGATTCGATATACTTCGATGAATGCTATTGTGAAGTCACCGTAATTTGTGATAACCCTGGTGAAGCA
This sequence comes from Methanobacteriota archaeon, assembly GCA_002707335.2. Lineage (GTDB taxonomy): Archaea > Thermoplasmatota > Poseidoniia > Poseidoniales > Poseidoniaceae > MGIIa-K1. The sequence goes on from PAMN02000017.1 coordinate 4,823, forward strand.
GTAGGAAGAAGAGGAGTTAATGCAAAATCCATCAGAGACGATTGCGGATGGCTAGTTAAATTTGAAAGAACACCTCCTATTCACTCTAAGACCATGCACGACATTAGAGGTTATCGTGCCGCACATGCTAAAGAACGAAGAAAATTGTTGAAAGAATTTGGATTAAATATCTACAGACCAAAAAGACCTGGCTCTTTTTGGGTTAGAACTACAGGTCTTGGATCATATAGGGAAGTTGGTCGTGCTTGCCATCTTGTTACAACAAATGAAAGCAAAATTATGATTGATGTAGGTGTTAACATTGCTAATGATGCAGACCCAATGCCATACTTTACTGCCCCTGAAGCGCTTCCAATGGAAAAGATGGACGCTGTGATTCTCACTCATGCACATTTAGATCATGCCGGAATGCTACCAGTACTGTTCAGGTATGGATATAGAGGCCCAGTATTCTGCACCCCGCCCACTAGAGATATGATGTTACTTTTACAGTCAGACTATCTAAAAATTGGTGGTGCTGAAGGAAAGAGAGCGCCATACGACATGGAAGACATTAGAACCTGTATGCGACATGTGATTGATGTAGAGTGGGGGCAGACTGTCGATATTACTCCTGATGTAAAGATGACATTTCACAATGCTGGACACATAATAGGCTCATCTTCTGTTCATCTACATGTAGGCGATGGTAAACACAACATCGTGTTTTCAGGAGATCAGAAGTATGAGAAGTCGTGGCTGTTTGATGCAGCTAATACCCGATTCCCGCGTTGTGAAACCTTAGTAATAGAATCAACTTATGGTGCAGCTGGTGACTTCCAACCAAGCAGGGATGAAGCAAATCAAGAGTTACAAGATATCGTAGCGAGAACCATACAGCGAGGTGGAAAAATGATTTGCCCTGTATTTGCCGTAGGACGATCTCAAGAAGTCATGATAGCAATTGATGAACTATTTAGGTCAGGAGCAGTTAAACCTGTACCGGTTTATCTTGACGGCATGATACAAGAAGCAACAGCAATCCATTCAGCTCATCCAAATTATTTGACGCAATCATTGAGAAAGAGCCTCCTAAAAGATGATGGCAATAATCCATTTACAAGTGAGTGGTTCAGGCCAGTTCAAGGAAGAGAGATGCGTGAATCAATTATTATGGACACTAGTCCATGTATCGTTTTAGCAACGAGTGGTATGATGAATGCAGGCCCTGTGATCAGTTATTTCCAGAATTGGGCACACGAAAACAGAAATTCTCTTTGTTTCGTCGGATATCAAGCTGAAGGAACCCTGGGTAGAAGATTGCAAAAAGGATTCAGTGAAGTTCCAATGATAATTGAAGGTAAAACGGAAATCGTCAAAATTGGTTGTGAACTCGTGACAATTGACGGATTCAGTGGCCATTCTGACAGAAGGCAGTTGCTAGAATTCATTGAAAGCATGAGCCCGACCCCGAAAAACGTTATTTGTCACCACGGTGATTACTTCAAATGTAATGAACTTGGAAGAACACTGCGTGAGAAATTCAAAGTCAGGACTTATGCACCACAAAATCTTGAGACGGTTAGACTCGCTTAATTTTCAAAGAAATCTTTGACTAAATGGGAAGTTTCGTCTCTCTTTTCAGAAAGTTCCGTTAACCATTCGGTTGCTCTATCGATACAAAGTTGCTTCATCTCTCCTGCTAGTATTTTTCCTGCACGATACTCTTGATTAATTTCTGAGAGGTAATCATCATCGTTCTCAAAGAAATACATCATGTATTGATACGCAACATCTTTGTCAGGATCTCCACCGAGTCTCCTGTGTTCCTCTATTGTGGCTTGTCCTCCTGAAAACGATTTCTTGATTTTCTTTTCAGCAGTAACCACATCATCATTTAGGAATAGTGTAGTTTTAGGTTTAGATGAGGACATCTTATCACCTGTCATACCAACTGCAAATCGATGATATGTGCTGGAAGGTGAAAGAAGACCAAAACCTCCTAATTCTCTTTCTAAGGACAACAAATTCATTTTAATCGAGTATTTATCTTTAGAAGTTGCACCTGGTATATTCACAGTACCATGTTTTGGATTTGAATTGATATCTGAAAAACCTAAGGATGAAATCGAATTTACTATCTTCGAGAATAGATTTGCTTGCACATCTTTGTTCACGCGACCATTAGGTTCAACACCCATTACAGATTGATTGTCTTCCTGAATGGACACACCAACCTGTAATCCAACTTTAGCATCATTTACGTTAAACCAATTGGTTTTGGAAGCTAGGCCACGTGTTAGCCTCAGGTGAGGATCTTGATCTACACCGACGGGAACAACGATTGGCCTTAGGCCTCCATATTCATCTAATTGTGGATGTAAAATATCTCCAGCCTGAACCAAAGGTGCCTGAACATGAGCCAGGTTAGTTCCGCCGTCAAAACCGTAAATTGCTTCAAATTCAGAGAGATTTGTCCTTTTCCCTAACTGAAAACCAAGTCTCTGAACTACACTTCTTTCCGATTGAAAGTATACGTTCGTTTTTGAGGGGTCTAATCCTAATGCAACATAGTTAGCAACATATTCTTCTGTTGCGATTTTGCGACCTTCTTCTAAAGAAACTCCCCTAGTTGCATTTGATTCTAAATCTGCAACAGCAATTGTTACATCCCCGCCCTGATTTTGAAACCATTCGACTTGTTCTATCACCATTGAGTGTCCTAAATGCATACGGCCGGAAGGCATCAAACCCGTAAGTACACCGAAGGGGTTTCCTTGATTTTGACAATGAAGTATTGTATCCAATTCGCGATGCGCAAATACTATCCCTCTGCGGTGCAATTTTGAGGGGTTAGGAATTTTAAGTGAATCCATTGACGAAAGTCCGAATTGATCTATGATTCTAGAGTAGTCTGTAGATTGGGAAGAACCCCACGGGTCGATGACTACATCTTCATTCATCATCATCGCCCTCATAATTCCTAGCCATCAAGGCTTCGGATAGTTTGAAGTCTTTTTCGTCTTTCTTAACTAAAAGATAAATCCCCGCAACACTTCCTGCCAGAACCGCAAATCCAGCATAGGGTAGCCAGAATATTCCTTCATCAATTGGTTCAGGGCTTATCAGCCACGTAAACCGTAATTTCTCTTGGTCATCGAAACGTTTTGACCAATGGAATAAATCAGTAGTGGAATGACCTGTTATGGTGAATGCAACTGATTTGTTATTGAAAAATTGAGTTCTACCTAGAATGTCATATTCTGTTTCATCGGATAGCGTAAAAGAAACATTGTGACCACGTAGGACACTGAAATATAGAATATTACCTTCTTGTCTCCATCCTTCTCTAGTGTTTGAATCATCTTCAGACATAGGTGATAAAGTTGAATTTAAGACTGATGTATTTCCAACATCTGCAACCCACGTCACTGGTACATTCCAGGCATTCGGTGCAGCGGCTTTACATTGTGTTGTGTCATCATGATTAAACTGCAATACACTTTCAGATAGATTGTGATAAAATTGGTGACATCTTTCAACTGTCCAATAAGAATATGCTTCACCCCAAGTAGTATACCATACATCATTTCTCTCTGTAACCATATCAATTACAGATGCATCATGTCTTACATTGAGGTCGCTTATTCGACCAATCCAATACATGTTAACAAAACCACCAGCATCAAGTTCATTCTCGACTCTATCTACATCTGCTATTCCTTTTTCCAATGACCCACCTCTTCGGCCAAGATTAAACCAATCATATTCGTTTATTGGCTCGTTTTCAGAATTATGCCATGCTTTGGCTGATTGACCTGTATTGTCACCATGTATCATGAACCCCTGATTTGCAATTATTGTATGTTGAGATGCTGTTAACCCAGATGGAGTATAGGTGGAAATTGGATTAGACCCCCACTTCGATGCATCGATTCTTTCAGAAATATATTCTTTACATTCTATCGCAACCGCACCAGGATCTGCTTTCCATTCTAGATTTGGCATACCATAACAACCAAACTCGTCTCCATTTTCCAAGAATTCTTGNCCCATTGTGTAGAGCCAATTGTCTTCCTCCCATTTTACCTCGGCGATAGCAACAGGTGCCAAGGTTGCAGANAGCAACATNGCNAGCACCATAATACGCATNTGGTNNGCGTTGAGAACCTTACTTTTCATTATTGTCGCATATTGAATAGAAGTAACCATCAAAGGTGAGATTGTTCTAGAGTGCTGTATGAGTGACCTCAAAGAAGCGTGGATGGCTTTAGAGGAACACTGGAAAATTAAGCCAGCAGCAGAAAAAATATCGGGCGATCAGGCATACAATTTCCTAAGGTGGACTTTGGGCTCTTTTTTCCGTATCCTGCTTCGAATGAAAATCCGTGGCGTCAAAAATGTACCAAAGAAAGGAGCCACCATACTAGCAGCAAATCATTTATCACATGTCGACCCAATACTAGTGATTCTGGCATCTCGAAGAAAAACACACTACTTGGCAAAAGATGGACACTTCAGAAATTTTGCATTGGCTACATTTATGAGAGCAACCGGCCAAATTGAAACAAATCGTGAAACAGGAGGTGGCGAAGCACTCTCTAACGCAGCTACTGTTTTGCATTCAAATCGTGCGCTAGGCATTTTTCCGGAGGGAACACGGTCAAAAAGAGAGGAGGCACCCTTTTTGCTCCAAGGTAAAACTGGTATCGCAAGATTAGCAGCATCTTATCCAGATGTTCCAGTTGTGCCAATTGGCCTACAAGGAACAAGAGACTTCATGCGTCCCTCAAAACACAAGTTCCCCAGATTTTGGAGACGTGTTGAGGTCGCATTTGGGAAACCTCTAACCTGGTGGCAATGGCTAGAGAAAAAAGTGGAACTTGAAGAGTTGCAAGGACTTGCTCACAAAGATGGCCACGAGGTCAAATCGGTTTTATCAGGGTACTATCGAGAGTTTACTGATGAGTTCATGGAAAGAATTAGAGGACAAGGTGCCCCGTGAAAATCATCAAAGGCTTCCGTAACTTTGGGTCTTAATGATGAAACAGTACTTGGACTTGATGCAGCGCATTCTCGATGAAGGCGAAGAGAAGGGAGATAGGACTGGAACTGGGACAATCTCTGTCTTTGGACATCAAATGCGTTTTGATTTATCCAAAGGATTTCCGATGGTCACCACCAAAAAATTACACCTAAAGTCAATTGTACACGAATTACTCTGGTTTATTGCAGGAGATACAAATGTAAAATATTTGCAAGACAATGGAGTGCGTATCTGGAATGAATGGGCGGATGAAAACGGAGATTTAGGACCAGTTTATGGTAAACAATGGCGTGAATGGAAATCTAATGATGGACGAATTATAGATCAACTTGAGCAAGCAATTGAGATGATTAAGACAAATCCTAATTCCCGTAGAATCATTGTTAGTGCATGGAATGTTGGCGAATTAGATGAAATGGCACTGATGCCATGTCATGCATTTTTCCAATTCCATGTAGCGAATGGTAAATTAAATTGCCAATTATACCAAAGAAGTGCTGATGTATTCTTGGGCGTTCCATTCAACATAGCATCATATGCGTTGCTAACACATATGGTCGCACAGGTATGTGATTTGGAACCGGGTACTTTTGTTCACACCTTAGGAGATGCACATCTTTATGCAAATCATCTTGAGCAAACAAAATTACAATTGTCAAGAACACCAATAGAACCTCTTCCAAAACTAATTTTAAATCCTGATATCAAAAATATTGATGAATTCAAATTTGAAGATATCGAAGTCGTTGGATATGAGCATCACCCTCACATCAAAGCACCAATAGCAGTGTGATTGACATGCTTGGAATGATTGTTGCATGTGACAGAAATGGAGCTATAGGAAAAGATGGCGATTTACCATGGCGGCAATCTACTGATTTACAACACTTCAAAAATATAACAATGGGATCTAACCTGATTATGGGTAGAAAAACATGGGATTCATTGCCAGGTAAACTTCCTGGAAGAGAACATTTTGTTCTCACTAGAAGTAATAGCATAGATGATGTTAATTTAATCTCATTTGAAGATGCAAAAAAAATGGAAGGGTGGATTATTGGAGGAGGAGAAATTTACAGTTTATTCATAGAACACGTTTCGATTTTACATCGAACAATTATTGACACTAGGGTAGAAAATCCAGATACATTTTTCCCCGACATTACTGGTTTAGGGTTCAACCTTGTTGAAGAGAGTGATGTCTCAGCAGGAGAAAAAGACCAATTTGACATGGTATTTCAAAAATGGGAAAAACGCTAATTGAATTTAAGTAAGACTTTGCCTACATTCTTTGCATCATGTATGTGTTGGTGTGCTTTGGCCACGTCAGATGCATCAAACACAGAATCGATTACTGGCTTCAAATGGCCATCTTTGACACCACCAAGAATTCTATCCAATTGTTCAGCCATTGCGGATTCATCTTTCCAAGTACCCATGTGAACACCAAATACGCCTCTATTTCTGGTCATCAATCTAAGTGCATCAAATTTAGGTGTCTTTCTCAAAGCAAAGAAAGCTTTGAGAAGTGAACGTTTTGAATTTGGGGCGGCAGAAGATAATCCGTAAGTATACAACCTACCACCTTCAGCTAAACAGCCCAGGCTTTTCTTCAGGTTATCACCACCTATAGGATCTAAGATATGATCTACTCCTCTTCCGTTTGTGGCATCATTGATTATTCTAGTGAAATCTTCTTTATGTCTATCAATTGGTATACCACCAAAAGACTCTATGATCTTGGATTTATGGCCAGATGCTGTTGCCCAAACCTGCTCAATACCAGCCCATTGACAGAGTTGCAATGCTGCAGTACCAACACCTCCTGCACCTCCGTGTATCAGTACAGATTCGCCTTTCTTGAGATGTCCCAAATAATGTAGCATATGATGTGCTGTCAAGTATGTTACAGGCATTGCAGCGGCTTCGTCTAAACCCATTTCATCCGGTATTGGAATGACTCTTGAAGACTTTACCGAAACATGACTACACTGACCACCTGTTTGCATTGCTGCAACTACTCTTTGTCCAACTTCAAATCCAGTAACTCCCTCGCCTAGGGACTTAATGGTGCCACTAACCTCATACCCAGGAGTAAACGGAAATGGTGGCCTTGGCTGATATAGACCTAAACGCATCAAAGTATCTGCGAAATTAATCCCTGCATAATGCACTTCTATGATAACTTCCCCTTCTTTTGGAACTGGCATATCAATTTCTATTATCTTCAATACTGAAGGAGAACCAGCTTTTGTTATTGCGACGCAATAGGGCATAGTTACTTGTCAAACTGATTAGTAATAAACATATTTTTTAGGGCGCCCTAATTTGATATACTACCGATTCTTGGGGGCAAATGATGACAATGCCGAAAATAACAGTTCTTTACGGAACCGAAACTGGAAATTCTGAATTACTTGCAATGGATATATGTAAAGAGGGTGAAAACCTTGGTTTGGAGTGTGAAAACTACGGAATGGAACATATTGAAAGTGATGATTTTTCGAGTATTGAAAATTTGCTAATAGTTTGCAGTACTTGGGGAGATGGAGAACAACCCGATAATGCGATTGACTTGTTTGACTATGTAGAGGAGCTTGACGCAGGTGAGTTAGAAAACATGAAATTCTCAGTTTTAGCACTAGGCGACACAGCATTTGATCTGTTCTGTGAAGCAGGAAAAGAATGGGATAGAGTTCTTGAAGAGAAAGGTGCTACAAGAATTTACGATAGAGTGGACTGTGATGTTGACTACGAGGATGACGCAGAAGAGTGGATTGAAAACGTACTTGCAACTTTTTCGTGATATCAACTAATTCTGGTCTTCTGAACTATATTCAGTAACTCTGATTCCTAATCTCCCACGTATTGCGGGTCGTTGCATTATTTTCTCATATTTTGATTCAAAAGCCGACTTCAGATCGATCTTCATTGCTAAAGAGTGCCCCATTAACAATATCAGTACATCTGCCATTTCCTCAGCACATTCTTCAATCGGTTTGCCTTTGGTAACCGCAGCAGCTAATTCGCCTAATTCTTCAACCGTCAATGCAATTCTGTAACCCATATCATGGCCATTGTTTCCAGCAAAATCGTGTTTATGATGGAATGCTGCTACCTTGCGCATCATTTTACTCCATTCATCACTTTCATCACTGGCCAACCAATCCTCAACATTACGCCCCATGCCCCCGAATGGGTGAATAAGAGAGTTAATCATTGCGCGATTATCGACTTTATGCATTCTATAACGGGGGCGAGTTTAGATTTTGCTTTCGAAGATACCTCGTCATGATCTAGTGCCTTATTTGAATCTCCAGGTTCTCTTCCTGCAGCCCAATTACTTGAGACAAGAATTGCAGAGTAAGGTATTGACAATTCTGCAGCTAATTTGCATTCTCGGGGCATGGTCATTCCTACCACTTCCCCACCTAATTTTTCAATTGCATCTATTTCCTTAGATGTTTCAAATTGTGGTCCATGTGCTAACCAATATGTTCTCTCTAATTTTAGACTTGGCTGAATTTTAGACAAGGTATTATGCAATAAAGTATTCATTTCTGAATCGAATGGTTGAGTCATTGAAGTAAATTTAGCTTCATTTTCAGAAAAAGTCATAGCCACTCCAGTGAAATCAATGTATTGGGTTGCATACCCAATTGATCCCGGAGGGAAATCATTTGGTATAGCACCAACTGAGCATATTGATAGTATTTTGTCAACACCTGCTTCTTTTAGAGATTCTATATTGGCATGATGATTAATATTGTGTGGTGGATTTATTCCTGAACCATGATGTCTCTCAAGAAAGAATAGGGTGCAAGATTCCGTTTTCACGCACTTGATTGGGACATCGCCAAATCTAGTTTCCGCAACTATATCATCTGAACTAATCACTTCGATTGAACCTGTCGCCAATTCAGTCATCGCCGTTCCGCCGATGATTCCAATTCGCATTGGCTTCAACTCATTCAAGCAATCTAGCCACAATATCCGCTTTGGTTCCAGATGTTGCAACTCCTGCTTCCTTTGCTTTCTCAACCAACTCATCTTTCTTGAGTTTCATCAATTCAGCCTCTGTAGCCCCTGATTCTTCAGCAGGTGCTTCTTCAGCAGGTTCTTCTTCAGCAGGTTCTTCTTCAGCAGGTTCTTCTTCAACAGGTGCCTCTTCAGCAGGTGCCTCTTCAGCAGGTGCTTCTTCTTTCTCAGCGATTGATTC
>PAMN02000031.1 GCA_002707335.2 Methanobacteriota archaeon
TGGGGTATTCGAGCCTGCCTTCGACAAGGAGGGTTAAGTCGTAACAAGGTATCTGTAGGGGAACCTGCAGATGGATCACCTCCTAAGAAACCCGGAAGCGGGGGACTTCGGTCCCCCGTTTCCACTCCTTTTTTTTATTTCTTAATCTGTAACTATCGTAAGATTAGTCGATAACTACAACTTTTGAGCCATCCATTCTAATTCTAACTAAGCTGTTCAAAGGCCAGTTCCCTTTACTCCTTACGTAATTCATTCCTTCGCCCTTCTCAAAAACTATCCAGCAGTCTACTACATTGGCACCTATGCGGTCTATTGCTTGCAAAATAGGTAGAAGAGTTCCACCTGTTGAAACTACATCATCTACTACAAACACATTGTCTCCTTCTTTGATGTCATTGAGAAATATTTCACCTTTTGAATATCCAGTGGATTGATCAATAGATGTTTCACCAGGTAATCCGTAACTTCTTTTTCTTCCTACAACCAATGGTTTTCCGGACTTAAGGCATAGTGCAGAAGCGAGTGGTATTCCCATTGCTTCTATTCCAAGGATGATGTCAACGTTATCCCAATCAACAGACTCATNGATTATGTCCCTAGCTGCCGCTAGTAATTCAGCTGATTGACTGGGAACTCCATCTGATAGTGGGTGTATGAAATAAGGATATTCTCCTTTCATGATAACAGGTGCGTCGATTACGCTCTGTCTGAGGATTTCAAATCTAGAATCAGTCACATCACTACGGAGTTTAGTAACACAAATGAACTATTCCCCGAATTAAAACAAGGGACAGGGAATTTTATTTCATTTCAGAGCAGCGAATTTTTCGTACATTGTTTTTCTAAATGTTAAAAGTTGCAAGACAGGTCCTGAAAGGTCNACCGATATCGTAGCGCCTCTGTTAAACTGGTANTCGTCCCAACCATCTGGAACGACATATCCTCTNTGCATATCACTGGTAATTACAGTAGGAGTATCCGTCCAATCGCAATATCTCCCATCTTGAATCGAAGGGTCAATTTCTCTCGCTATAACGAGATAATGACTATCTGATTCTTTCTGATTTCCGAGATTCGAACTTCTTGATATTTGATTAAACCATGCACCTTGTCCTAGCCATGTTGAAAATACAAGGCCGCTAGATTGCTGCATAGTCTCGATTTTCCCTCTTCTCAAGTGATATTTTGAAGGTGCATATTGATGAGTATTAGCTATTAGTAAGTCATTCAATGCGGGGTCTGTCTTGATTTTATTACCGCTAGTTGTTTCTATGATTGCTTGTAATCGAGGTAATCGGTTCACAATTGCGTTTCCGGAAAGTGCCATTTCTATGTCATCTGCAAACGTTTCAACCGAACTGTCCATGTAGAAACCTAGAGATCCGTCATTATCGTCTTTCCTTGGATGGGAATTGACTCCCATTACAGGAGTGTTTGAATCTATATTATGCGATATTGATGTCAAAGTTCCGTCGCCACCTAATACGATTACAAGGTCACGTCCGATGAAATCTGCCCTTCTGACTTTTTCCCGAGCCCTTATTTCTACTCGAATTGTGTTTGACCTGTCTTGCAGCGTTTGCTTTAGTGAGTTCAAAGACTCGTCGTGAACCTCTTCAAAATTCTTCTTGTACACTAGAAGAACATCGGCCATGTTTNTCGCACGGGTATTTCCTTCTTGAGAGTGATTACTAGTCGTAACTTTCATTCACTACCGGATTTGTGNGGTTATTATGGAGCCAGAGCCAGAGACTGAAGTNATTACTTCGGACGAGCCCGAACCAGTTATGTTGGATACAATGACAGGAAATCCGGTTATCGCAGATAGCAATGACACGATGATATTTGGCTCTCCTCAGCAAGTAATCATTGANCCTTTAACAGGGATGCCTCAAAATGTTTTGATTATTCAACAGCCTTCTTCTGCACCCAAAATTGTNGGGNTTCTAGTGATAATTTGGGGTTCAGTATTNACAATTATTAGTTTAATTGGGCTGCTTGGATTATCATTGTATACTGACCCTGACAGTGATATTTACATCAAAGAAGTAGCAGATGACCCAACTTTTCTGTATATCATGACTGGTTTGTCTTTAGTGTGTTTTGCCTCACAAATCTTCGGAGGGGCTTTTCTTGCCCAAAAGAAAAGACAAGGTATTTTCATAGTATGGCTTTCTTTGGTTGCGCTATTAATGTTAGATATAATGACAGAATTCATTTACCCAGATTTAGCAGGTCAGTCTGGTTTTACAACCAGCATTAATATTGGATTCTCAGCCGTTTGTAACGGAATCTGTGGTCTTATAGTTTCTATTCCATTGATGATTTCAAATAATGGATTAGATAATTCTAGCTTAATTGGATGATGGTTTACAATGGGTGAACTGGTTACCGGACAAGCCGCAACCTACGTAGAAGAATTGTGGATTGAAACCGAAAATAGGTACCAAATCCTCTGCATAACAAGAGACGTACAAAAGGTAGTAGTCGAGAGCGGGATCAAGGATGGCATAGTCTTGGTTAATCCCATGCACATAACAGCATCTTGCTACGTTAATGACTTGGAATATGGATTGCATCATGATATTATGAAATGGCTTGAAAAATTGGCTCCATTTTATGGATCTGATGGCAAAGATGGNGAGGAATATCATCATCANAACACAGGCGAAGACAACGGTGATGCACATCTAAAGAGACAACTTCTTGGTCAACAAGTTACTATGCCTGTCAGAAATGGTCAACTTCACCTTGGCAATTGGGAGCAGATACACTACGCTGAATTTGATGGCCAAAGAAGAAAAAGAATTCTNATCAAAGTTGTAGGTGTGATCTAATGTCTGATCTATCTCAGCCAGACCATATGACCGATATGGCAGTGGAACTAGGCATTCAGCGAGGAGAATGGGGCTCAGGAAAAGCATCCTTCTCTTTGCTGGTAGAGAACAGACATTGTAACAAAGCAGGAGTTGCTCACGGAGGATTGTATACGCTAATGTTGGATATGGCACTTGGGGGCAGCCTTGTTTGCACATTAAAGAAAAATGAGTGGTGTGCAACGACACAAATAAATGTCTCATTCATCAATGCTGCTAGACCTGGTGAAGAAATAGTTGCGTCTGGAAATCTGGAAAAGAGAGGCAAACATGTAGCACATCTTTCGGGAAAGATAACTACACAAAGTGGTAGAATGATTGCCACCGCTACAGGTGTATGGGCTATTTGGGACCATAAACCAACAAGCCAATCCTAGACAATATTCATTAGTCATACAACATAGCACCTCCATGGACATTAGTGAAGTAGATCTTGATGGTGGAACATTCAAGTTTACGATTCCCTATCATTGGATAAGTTGGATTGTATGGGTAATTGGTCTGATATTAACTCTATTAGGAATCGTTGCAACTCTTGGTGGAAATGAAATTGGAACCCTCCTTCTATCAGCAGTTGGATGTTTAATGATGGCATTTGCATCCCCTGGTTCTCTAGAAGGTCAGATGAAGAAAGTAAGAGAGAACGCAATCGACCCTGCAGAACTTGAAGCAAAAGCTCAGGCGAGTGGTTTGACTATTGACAGTTGGCTTATGCAGCAATCTACCTATGTCCCAACAAATGACCCTAATGACTGGATTCTACCNGCTCCTGGACCCTCCACGTGGGATAATGCTAATCCATANGGCGCTCATGGTGATGGAANTGCAATACCGGAGCATCCATCAGTCGTAGGTACTCCAAGACCAGCAACTATGACTTCATTTACTATCTTCGCATCATTATCTGTTGTATTTGCTCTTGCTGGCGTTGCAGGAGTTATGGCATCTGACGATACAGATTCAATTATACCAGCAGTGGTCGTAATCGCAATCGGATTTATTGTATCTTTGATAAGTTATTTTAGGTCAAAAATGCTCAGTCAAATGCTAGACACTCCTACTTCATTGGTTAGGTCAGCCCCTGTTGGTTACCCAGAATTAGTGGGACAAGTAAGACCAGTAGCAGATGGCTGTTTGACAGTCGTTGTTGATGGAAATCAAAATATGGTGATGAACAATATGGTTGGATACCATTGGTCATACGAGCAGTACCAATGTAGGACGGTTAAGACAGATAACGGAACAAGAGAAGAGTGTAATTGGGTTACAATTAGATCTGATTCAGGTGGTTGTCCATTTATCCTTCATGATGGAACTGGAGGCATAAGAGTAAACGCCCAGACATTCAAGAGAACAGATTATGGACAATATCTCAAAAGATGGGATGGTGCTTTTGCACAAACTCTTGGTAAACAATTGATGGCACAAGCTGTTGCTGGTCTACTTGGAGGCGCTAGGGTGAAGAAACATCGTTGGACATTATACGGTCTAAAANTAGGAAATCCAGTTTACGTATTAGGGGANACCAAACCACGAACCTCTGAAGCAGTAGCGGCTGAAGGNTTAGACGGAACCTTGGGTAATAGCATAATTGAGGTTTGGGGAGGAGAAGANGCGCCTGGTGTCAAAGTAACTTTACAAAGAGGTACTGAATTATCTAATGTAGCAAGTTCAAGGTCTGGCTTTGAAATGTTGATGCCTCCATTGATGTTTATGCTGGGCGGAATTGCTCTGCTTGGCTTAGCGTGAATATGATTAGGCGGGAACTTTTCGCCTAATACATGGCAGAAGATGTCGTGATTGTGAATGGTGCGAGAACTCCTTTTTGTGAGTGGCAAGGTGGAAAGCGTGGCGATGGAAATCCTGGCGGTTTGTTGAAGGATGTTAGTGCGATTAAACTAGGTGAAATTGCAATAAAAGGTGCTCTTGAAAAATCGAACACATCACCAAAAGACGTAGACCATGTTGTTATGGGATATGCACTACAAACTTGTGATCAAGCCATATTCGGTGCTCGTCATGCAGGTTTGGGTGCAGAAATTCCTCAAGAAGTACCTATGCTTACTTTGTCTAGAATTTGTGGAAGTGGAGTACAATCTATTGTTACTGGTGCGCAAATGATCATGCTTGGAGAAGCAAATACTGTGGTTGCAGGAGGTATGGAGAATCTTTCCCAAGCACCACACGTACTACGTGGTATGCGAGATACATACAAATTAGCAAGGCCTCCAAAAGCAGGGACTGAATTAGAAAAAGACATGGAAGATTACCTATTCACAAATTTACTTGATGGATTTTGTGGATCATTTATGGCGCAAACCAGTGATGAAATTTGTAAGCGTAAAGGAGTCACCAGAGAAGAGACTGATGCCTTTGCAGCACTATCTCATTCAAGAACAGCAGAATCTATTGATAATGGCACTTGGGAACAGGAAATAGTACCTGTCAATGAAGTGACATACAAAGATGAAGACCATGTGGTAAAAGGTAGTACTACTGAATCACTAGCAGAATTAAGAACTGCATTTGGGCCAGAAAGTTTGGTCACCGCAGGTAACGCCTCTGGTGTAGTTGACGGTGCTGCTGCGGTTGTGATCAAGTCAGCATCACAAGCAGAAGCAGATGGTGATAATCCTCTTGCTAAAATTGTATCATGGGGAATTGTAGGCCTCGAACCTGCGATTATGGCGTACGGGCCAGTTCCCAGCAGTAGACTAGCCCTCGAAAAAGCCGGTTTAAGTATCGACGATATTGACAGGTGGGAAATCAATGAAGCATTTGCAGGCCAAGCGGTTGCTTGTGTCAAAGATTTGGGATTAGATGTTGAAAAAGTCAATGTAAACGGTGGAGCAGTTGGATTAGGTCATCCATTAGCAGCAACTGGGACAAGATTAGTTCTTACTCTCGCCCATGAACTAAAACGCTGTGGTGGTAAATATGGTGTCGCAACTGCTTGTATTGGCGGTGGGCAAGGTATTGCTATGGTCATCGAATCTATTTGAAAATGAAAAAATCTATGGTGATTAACATTGAATCGTGCTTTTTTCATGACGCTTCTTTTCGTTATCTCATCATCCCTTAGTGGTTGTATAGGAGAATCAGAAGAAAGTAATTCTATCGAACTAAACGTAGCATATTCATCATTGCAGGGAATAGTTTCTATGAGCTATGTAGATGGGCAGTTAATAGCTAGCGAGCCAGTTGAATTCAGATTTGATTTTAGTGAGACGAAATCAAAAAATAAGTTGACACAATATGGTTTGTCGTCACCAACCCTTTCCAATGATATTAGCATAAATGCAGATGAAAATAATATAATCAGTTTCGA
>PAMN02000042.1 GCA_002707335.2 Methanobacteriota archaeon
GTATCCCATGCTTCATTTGGCGAATATCCTTCATCAAGGAATGTATCGTAAACTTCCTGGTCGTTTTCCTCATACATGTTGTCGTGAATATCTCCTGCTCGATAGAAGAATACATCTCCCGTATATCCCGTTGATTTTTGATTTAGAATCATTTGCAAATTTTCAATTCCTTCATCTGAAGTCCAAGTGAAACTTTTCAAAAAGCCTTGCCGCCCAGTAAAGACATAATCAATCATATGACCTTCATTAGAAGTTGCTGATACAGTTACTTCACCATTGTAGATATTATCGGTTGAGGCGCTCCAATCCTGTCCTAACAATCTGAAGGTCCAGGTATTGCCAACCTCCCATGGGAAATTGAATACTGATTGGGGCTCTCCGTTCTCATAAACCGACAGACCATCCATAGTTACTCTGCCCAAAAATGGATTGTGATTGATTACCGCATGTCTTTGTGCCTCAGCCTCAGAAGATATTCCAAGCATGAACAGACCGTCGTCTTCTCTCACATCTGCTACCACTAAGCGAGCGCTATCTTCACCAAATTGAGGTGTGATGAAAGTGTAGATCCATTGGTCACCTATTTGCCAATCAGGCAGGGTTAACTCTTCCTCGGTAGTATCACCAATGCCCCTATTGGTGGTTGAGTCTGCATTGTTGATACAACCTGAAAGCATTCCAAGGAGCAAAACTGCTGATAGAAGTGTTGCTCGCATGGCTAGCCCTTGGAGGCATACAATTTGAGTTATGCGTTTCTACGCTTACAACCAACCAGTGATGGTTAGTGAAGGCGCAATAACAACCGCTACAATGCTCATCAACTTGATCAAGATATTCAATGATGGACCACTTGTGTCCTTGAATGGGTCTCCGATTGTGTCGCCAATAACTGCTGCATCGTGAGCGCTGTCACCCTTTTGGGCACCTGGAATGTGTCCTTGTTCGATTGCTTTCTTTGCATTGTCCCAAGCACCACCAGCGTTAGCCATGAATAGAGCAAGTAATACACCAGTCACAAGAGAACCTGCAAGAAGGCCACCCAATGCAGGTGAACCCAGAGTATATCCTACGATTACTGGAGCAACAACAGCTACAACACCAGGTAGAACCATTTCTCTTAGCGCTGCATTTGTTGAAATTTCAACACACTTTTGGCTGTCTGGTTTTACGCCTTCTCTTCCTTCTAGAAGACCATCGATTTCTTTGAATTGCCTTCTGATTTCAGTTACCATTTCATTAGCTGCCTTACCGACAGATGTCATTGTTAATGCAGCCACTACGAATGGTAGGGAACCACCGATAAGAAGACCGATAACGACCTTAGGGTCTGATAATGCAAGTTGGTCTAATCCGAGACCGGCTGCTGCTGAATACGCAGCGAATAATGCAAGAGCTGTCAAAGCAGCACTACCAATAGCGAACCCTTTACCGATTGCAGCGGTTGTGTTTCCGATTGAATCTAGACCATCTGTGATTTCTCTAACCTCTTTGCCTAGACCACTCATCTCAGCAATTCCACCAGCGTTGTCTGCAACTGGACCATATGCGTCTACTGTCATGGTGACACCAACTGTTGCAAGCATACCCATTGCAGCCATTGCAATACCGTATAAGCCAAACTCAGGCATGTATCCGCCAACGTCACTTGCCGACTTACCATCCATCATGAAGTGGTTTGCTCCGAATATACCGAAACAAATCAAAATGATTGGAATAAATGTTGAGATCATTCCAACTGATAATCCTGCGATTGCATTTGTTGCAGGTCCAGTCTTTGACATTTCACCAATGTGGCCAATTGACTGTGTTTCAATACCCATAACTGGCTCGATACCGGTGTAATATTCGGTGACGAGTCCGATTAGGATACCAACTATGGAACCGATAATTACTGCAATCATTGGATCGGTTCCTGTATCTAGGTCAAGTATTCCAATTCCAATCCATCCTGCAATCCAGAAAATTACTGCTGCGATGAATGTAGTGTTTCTTAGAGCAGCACCTGGTTCGCCGTTCTTTAACCAAGTCATTGAGAACACACCGATGAGTGATGCAAGGTAACCTACCAATCCAAGGAAGATTGGAAGTATTACGTAATCAGCGTTCATATTTGCGCTGGAATCTGCAATTACCATTGCTGCGATTATGCTTCCAACAAATGATTCGAAGATATCTGCGCCCATTCCTGCTACATCGCCAACGTTGTCACCAACGTTGTCTGCGATAACACCAGGATTTCTTGGGTCATCTTCAGGGATTCCTGCTTCTACTTTACCTACTAAGTCTGCTCCAACGTCTGCAGCCTTTGTGTAAATTCCTCCACCCACACGAGCAAAGAGGGCGATTGAAGACGCACCCATACCGAAACCAGCGGCGTGAGTAATGTTTGTTTCACCTGAATCGCCTGCTCCTAAGAAGTAAGCAACAAGTGAGATACCTAGTAGACCAAGTCCACCAACAGACAATCCCATGACGGCTCCACCATTATAGGAAACCTCGAGAGCGCCTGCTTGCCCACTCTCTGCTGCTGCAACTGCTGTTCTTCCATTAGCAGCGGTAGCGGCTTTCATACCGGACAAACCAGCCAAAACACTTGCAAGGGCTCCACCTAGGAACGCTAATGCAGTTAGATGGCCATCGTCTTCTGTAATGAAGTAAAGAAGTATGGCAACTATTGTTACAAATACTGAGAGATATTTGTATTCAGCTTTCAAGAAGGCCATAGCGCCATCTTGAATTTGCGAAGTGATGTCCGCAACAGTCATGTTTTCGATCTTTACATCGTTTATTTTCTTGTATAGCATAGCAGCAATGCCTAATCCGACTAATGATGCTAATACTGCAATTAGTGCAATCTCCATAAAATCACCTAGGCCGCCGACCTAAGTACCCTTCATAAGTGCATCCCTCGTATTTTACGACGGAAAGGGTGTTTTCTTAGGGGTTAACCACAAAGCCGCTACTTCGGATAACCTCTGTAATCTTATTTTCTGAGACTCCTTTTGCCATTACTGTGATTCGGCTTTCGGATGAAGATGCAACAACCTTCTTGACGCCTCTAATTTCCAATAACGCCCGTGTTATTTTTGCTTCACAATTTCCACAAGTCATCCCAGACACATCAAACTCCAGTGTGGCCTTCTTGGAAAACAATCCCATGTAATAAACGAAGGGGCGGCACGATTTGAATACAATGGTTGATAGAGGGTAGACCTTCAGATTGTATTGATGACAATAACTGCTGAGGAGGTCCTAAAGGAGATTGGCCCTGTTCAAGATGTCCTGGATGCTCATGATGGAGTTGTCACCGTTCTAGACACAGCAGATGGAATTGTCATGCTATCTCTTGACGGAGGTTGTGTTGGCTGTTCATCTACTCCAATGACGGCTATGCAGATTTATTATTCTCTCAAAAAATTAGAACCTGTCAGCGATGTGATTTTTGTAAATGGAGAACTACCAGAATACATGAGGACTTTTATCGATCAAAAAATGGCAGATGAATCCAAAGGTGACGGAGAGATTGTTTAATCCTCTTTCTTTTTGATGCTATGTGGATTTGCTCCAAATGAAACATTTTGACCCTTAATATTCATTCTCGCAGCCACTGCTACAATTATACATAGAAGTGAAAGTGGTTTTGGAAGGTAATTCGAACCCCATAGTTCGCCATCTGCTAAAGATAGCCACCAAAGCAATCCTGCTGTTATCAGTAAGGAGAACATAATGAAATTCTGTGCAAACAATTCTAGTTTCTCACTCCTTGAGAAAGTCGCAATGAATATGAAAGCAATAAGTGAAATGAAACACATGGATTGGGACATAATCTCCAAGGTTTCAGCCCCGACCATGCCTATGCCAGTAGGCAGGGGTTCTTCAACCCTAAACCGCAGGGCTCACTATGGCAGGCCAATCTTGGAAATTACCCAAGGCGCGAGCAAATGGTCCGCCATATTTCAGCCGAAATCAAATTAGTACAGCGCTGCATCAAATGGCCATTCTTCTGGAATTAAACGGAGCCGTAGTATTTCGGACAAGGTCTTACCAAAACGCATCAAGATTGATTGGGTCATTATCTCAAGACTTAGGTGAGTTGGTTGCAACCAAGGAAATTTTCAATCTAAAAGGAATAGGAAAGGGACTCGGATCTGCAATAAGCAACGCAGTAGGAGAAGGAATTTGGCCAGAAGATTGGATAAAATTGCATAATGAGACATCTGAAGGACTTATTGAAATGTTAGGAATTCCAGGCGTAGGTCCAAAGAAAATCAAATCACTGCATGACGAACTAGGAATAAATTCAGTAGCGGATTTACAGGAAGCATGTGTAAAGAATGAAGTTTCTCCACTTGCAGGATTTGGAGCTAAAAGCCAACAAAAGATACTCGATGGAATCGATTTACTCGCTAGATTTTCTGCAAGAAGAAGGCTTGACATAGGCCTTAGATATGGTCAAACATTCCTATCTATGATAGAAAAATTGGATGGAGTGCAAAGAGCAGAACTTGCTGGTTCGGCAAGAAGAAGAAGGGAAACTATCGGTGACCTCGATATTGTCGCCGCTGTTAATCCAGAAAAGGTAGAATCCGTAACAAACCAAATATTGTCACTGAAAGGCATCGCTGACATCAAAGGAGCGGGTGACTCAAAGGTATCTGTTATTCTTGACACCTCTATTTTTGAAGAAGGATTTAGTTTAGGGCATTTAGATGCCAATGTACTTGATGCAATAGGAGGAGAAAGTTACGAGCAACTAGAGTCCGGTGGCACAATCGATGCCCAAGTTAGACTTGTACCTCCTCATGTGTTCCCATATACCTTAGCATATTTTACGGGCTCAAAAGAGCATAACATAAGAATGAGGCAAAAGGCAATGGATAAAGGTCTGAAATTGAATGAATTCGGATTAATGCCCGAGACCGAGTTAACTGGATTAGAAGCGGCTAAAACATCACTTCCTGCTGAAAATGAATCGGACATCTACGCTCACTTAGGACTGGATTACGTAATACCTGAATTGAGGGAAGATCTTGGGGAAATCGAGGCTTCTGCCTCAAATTCACTTCCCGAACTGATTACCTTGTCAGATGTAAAGGGATCGCTGCACAACCACACCACTATGTCAGATGGTGAAGCATCCCTAGAAGAAATGGCGGATGCTGCAAGAAGGATGAGATGGAATTGGTTGGGGATTGCAGACCATTCACCAACCCTAAAGGTTGCAAACGGTGCGAGTGCTGATGATCTAATTTCACAACACAATAAAATTGTGAAATATAATTCAGAATGGGAAACTGAAGGTGTTGATTTTAGATTATTCAGCGGAGTAGAATCAGATATCCTTGAAGATGGAAAACTTGATCATCCTGATGAGATACTATCGCAAATCGATTACGTGGTCGCAAGTGTTCACGCTATGACAAAATGGCGAAATAGGGATGAATCCCAAAACACAGAAGACTTACTGAAGTGTTTAGACCATCCTGCTACAACGGTATTAGGACATCCAACTGGAAGAATATTACAAGGAAGAGAAGGATACGATATTGATTTGCATACAGTACTAGAATATATGGCAGAATCAAATAATGAAGGTGTTCTAAAAGCAGTTGAATTAAACGCATCTCCATATAGATTGGATTTAGACTGGCGTATGTGCAAACGTGCTAAGGAGCTTGGAGTGCCAGTTGTAATCAACCCTGATGCCCACTCTGTACAAGGGCTAGGTGACATCGACTATGGAGTCATGGTCGCCAGAAAAGGTTGGCTTGAGCACTCCGATATTCTGAACACATTGCCTGGTGATGAACTTTATCAAAAATTGAAAGGTGATTGAATGAGATTTTTACGAGCAGTGATTATTGGTTTACTATCTATCTTCCCCGGCACTATAATTGGATACATAGGATGGTTAGCAACAGGTTCTAGCATGGAAAATGGTTCGCTTTCTGTCGTCTTCTTCTGTAATTTGATACCTTTGGGATTCGTAATCCTTGGATTCCTCTGGTCATGGAAAAATGGCGAAGAATACAGCGTAGCGTATCAGAGTTGATATTATGAAACGTTCTGAGAAGGCAGAAATAATTCTGAAAATGCTGGAAGAATATTATCCAGAAACTCCAGTTCCTCTTGACCATGAAAACGAATTCCAGTTACTAATAGCTGTTCTTATGAGCGCTCAGACTACTGATAAAAAGGTGAATGAAGTNACNCCNGAATTATTNAGAAGAGGACCCNACGCAAAAGAAATGTCGATGCTGAATATCGAAACTATTAGAGAAATTATTCGCGAGGTAGGCCTTGCACCGACCAAAGCCAAGAATATCTACAACTTGTCTCACATATTATGCGAAAAACACAATGGAGAAGTCCCATCTACATTCCAGGAATTGGAAGATTTACCNGGAGTAGGNCACAAAACCGCCTCTGTCGTGATGGCTCAAGCCTTTGGTGTCCCAGCATTCCCTGTTGACACACATATTCACAGGCTCGCTGCGAGATGGGGATTGTCAAACGGAAAAAGTGTTGAGAAAACCGAGAAGGATTTGAAAGCAATTTTCCCCAAAGAGTCGTGGAATAAGTTACATCTACAGATTATATTCTTTGGAAGAGAATACTGCCCTGCTCGTANCCATGACTTGACAACTTGTCCTATATGTTCCTGGACAGCGACGAAGAAACGNATCGCTCAAGAGATGAGAACTCGGTGATCTCTTCAAAAATAAGCTATATGTTCACATCAGGTTGTGAATAAACTTGTTGCTCCATCAAGAATGTAAGAAGATACAAGACTCGCTATTGCTGCAATCCATGTTAACTGAATCATTTGACCGACAGCACTTGTGAAACCTCCACCACGTAGTCTTGTTGCAATTAATGAAACTGCTAGAATTTGAATTACGATTAGAATAGATGCTATGATTTTGAACATTGTAATATTATCCTCTACCGCACTGGGGTCTTCCATAACCGGCAGAACGAAACCTCCCGCTGCATCGGTTAGGGATGCAATATCGGTTGAATCCGCTATGCTCTGTGCTACTCCAGCTATTGTTTCTCCCAGTTGAAGAACAATCGAAATCGTAACGTTTAGAGAAACAACGGAGGATATCAGTAAACCAAGTGCTACTCCCCACATTGTCGATGCTGAAAGACTCCTTCTCCTTCTAAGTGAAAGGATATTTGTTACTGATTTAGACACCATGTCTGCTGTCATGGCAGGTTCACCTGATGATTGTGAACCCTCGATGTATATCCTATTGAATCTAGATATAACTGCGGAATTTGTATCTGCAGCGAAGTAATCCCAAGCTCTCTCACTGTCGATTCGCGTGGACAATCTCTTTTCAAGACGGTCNATTGAATTGTCTANTAANCCAAAATCGATTCCCCTTAGGGCTCTAATCGTAGCGCTNGGTTCCGCACTTCTTGCTTGAGCAGTACCACCCAACGCTCGAATAAAATCGGGATAGGCCTCATCTCTTCTGAGAACCTTACCTTCTTCTCTTTGGACAATTGTTGCCGGAATTAAGAGAGGTGTCACTGGTAAAACGAGTAATATTAGCCCATATTTATCCCATGAAAGAGTNAGAGATTCCCAGTANAGAACNACGAAAAACAAGGTGAGAATGAATAGCAAGGCACTGATTATTCCAGCACCAAGCCATGCTTGTCTGAATAATATCCTAAAGGGTGTTGAAAATTCGTCCCTAGCAAATGTTTGATCGTCTGGTATTGTTGACCTAAAGGCAAACAGAGCACCAACTTGCACTACTACAAACAACAGCCCTGCAACGAGTAACCACCTAATCCTGGTTGCCATCTCCAAGGGCGTTGCAGATGCGTTTCCAATCTCGAAGAGGACTAGATGAATTCCTGCTATTACTAATCCGAAAAGTCCTGCGGAAACAAGTGAAACATAGATTTCTTTCATTGTGTCTACGCTTTCTAATCTTGTGTCGTAAAGAGTGTTGTACTGTTCAGCAACGGTCTCTTGCTCAGCTCTCATGAAGGCATCAATTGGCTGACCCGCTTCAATTGAGAAAGCCATCCTGTCNAAGAAATCTGACCACAACGGTGATGGAGATTGCCTAGCGACAATTCTGGACGCTTCAGGCAAAGGAGTGTGCCATTTGTCTACCAATGTTTCAATTCTCTTGACCTCGGTTGCAAGTTCGCCGTAATCTTTCATTTGTCTTAAGATATCGAATATTGTATCTGCACCTACTTCTCCCAAGGATAGAATACCCATTCTAGTGATGAACATATGCATTTCTTTTTCGATTTTCAGTGCTGAACGATTTACTTCAAGTACAGGGAAATAGATTGCCGCTGCTGTGGTAAGTAAGGGTAGTAATATAATCAGAAATACTCCAGTAAAACCTGCGAAAAGTGCTCCTTCAGAAAGCCCACCTGTAAGGAAAATTAGGAGAATAGCGGTAATCAGACCGGCGGCTGCCGAAGGTAATATGAATAATAATAGGAACTTTGAAACTGGCATTTCAAGGCGACGTAGCGCGATTTGCCATGTCGCCATTCTCTCCATATTACCAACTCCAAATTTAGCGTTCTGTTACGCTTACCCATGTATCAACCGCTGCACGGAAAGCGTCCCATCCTCCATTGTAGTATAGATTTAGTAGATCGAAAACGTCGTCATAATGAGTTAATCCCCTATCCACCATTGTTTGAATTGCATCTGCTCTTCGTAGTAATTCCTCGTAAATATCTCTCTTATTCTCGAATCCTGCAACTGCAGCAATCTTGTTTTCTAATAAGTGAGATTGGAACATACCNCGNAAGTAATGTTTGTCTTTTACAGGATCCCATTCGAACATACCACGAGTTAGAACACCATCGCTGTGTTTGTTATACCCAATAACTTCGTCAATTCCAGTGATACGTCTTGCAATTCCCCCTCCTGGGGCTTCTACAACTTCCTGGAAAATTGCGAAATTCAAGTTATCGAAGAAACGAATTGGAACGTTAATTGGGTCACCAGTAAATCTCTGAATCATCTTTACGATTGAGGATGCGTGGAATGTTGCGATAACAGGGTGACCAGTCTGCATAGCCTGGAAAGCTGTTGCACCTTCTACACCACGGATTTCACCAATGATGATGTATCTAGGCCTCGACCTTAATGCTGCTTTTAGCAAGTCGAACATCTCAACTCTGCTTTCTTCATTCTTTGAGTCACGAGTTACAAGTCTCTGCCAGATTTTGTGCCTTACCTTAACTTCAGGCGTATCTTCCGCAGAATATATTTTCACGTTGTGGTCAATAAAAGGCAATATTGCATTCAACGTTGTTGTTTTACCAGAAGCCGTTTCTCCACTAACTAAAACAGACATACCATATTCCAGACAAATCCAGATGTATGCAGCTACTTGAGCGCTCATTGTCCCCCATTGAA
The DNA here is from genome assembly GCA_002707335.2 of Methanobacteriota archaeon. Classification (GTDB taxonomy): domain Archaea; phylum Thermoplasmatota; class Poseidoniia; order Poseidoniales; family Poseidoniaceae; genus MGIIa-K1. The sequence goes on from PAMN02000042.1 coordinate 9,416, forward strand.
TTAGTTGAGTAATAGAAATTGTTTCTTCTGCGAACTTTCTGATTGTAAATGATGGCCCTAGCATAGAAACGTCATCTGAAAATATGATGTTGATACGCGAACCATCCAAAAGCGCACCATCGATAATTGGTTTATTGTCAGACACAGGTCTTCCAATACGTTCGGACATTGCACGAAGGTAACGAGCCAATATATCTCGCTCTCTGAATCGAATGTTTGATGTTACCATACCAAACACTTTGTGATCCATGTGCACGTGTTTTAGCCCAATTGAGTGTATATCTTCCAGCATCTCATCGGATAGAAGTGGCTCAAGTGGTCCGTTTCTTATGAGATCTCTAATAACGACATATCTGAGTCTATCTCTTTGTTCTTTGTTGACGACAATTCTCTTGTCATCCATACCTAGGACTTCCCACATCTTGCCTTGGCGTCTTCCCACTCCTCTGACATCTGAATCGAGAACAGTGTATCTGTCTATCATTCCTGAAAGAATGTTTTCGAATTCATCATCGGTGGTAAATGTAGGTGCGGCTGGTGCTTCTTGGAGTAAAACTTCAACAAGACCTCTTCTGATATTTTCTTCTTCATCTGTAAGTTGCGGTTCCAATCCAAACCAAAGAGTCTGTCCTTCTGAACCATCAGCATCTACCGGCCGATACATATGAACAAAAATTGGTTCTTTCGTAATGTAAATTAAATTCAATGGCTCAATCTTTCTTGCATCACGATCTAATGGACCATAATAGTACGGTCTCGNGCCGTATTGTGCTTCAAAATCTGCAACCCATTTAGCAATATGCGGATGGGCAGCCATGACTGAATCGAGGTCACCTCTTTGGAATTTGAGTTCTTCATCAACCATAATCAGCTCACCGCCGTAATGTCAACGATGAAGCCCATGTAAGGTTCAACTCTCCAACCAACGCTGGGCTGAACAGGTCCTGCTGCTCTAAGGAATCTTGTAACAACAATGGTTCTCTTCAATTCTCCACCCACGAAACCTGCATTCATGTCCAATAACACTTCACAGGATGAACGTAATTTGTGTAGTAACTTTTCATCCATTTCACTCGGGTCTACAGTTAATAGAAGTGACCTNGATTCACTACACATTTTCCTTAACCTTTGTAAAACAGCATTCCTTTGAACTGGGTCGAGATCTCCTGGCATCAATGAAGATGCTGTGTCTATCGCTACTACATCTGCTTTTGATATTGCATCAGATTCAAGGACATCGAATAAATCAACTCCTTCCTTGGTTTCTGCTATTACTCCAAATCGTGAGAAGACAAGTAATCTTCCAGATGCAATGTGTTCGGTTACTGGGTAACCAATAGATTCCATCTGTTCAATCCATCCTCTGGTAGTTAATTCAGTGGTTATGACCAATACCTTAACTCCATTTTCAAGAAGGCCGTAAATTAATCTCTGACTAATCAGAGATTTACCTCCACCTACTTCTCCTTGTAACATCCAAAGAGAACGATTAGGCAGTCTAGCGCCCATAGCACTGGACAANCTGTCCTGCTCTAAGGTAAATTCGAACCCGTCTTCAACAGGTTTAGGGGCTTCATTAGACACTCAATCTCACCTCTTGAGAAACAGTATCTGTGCCTGAAACTCCACCTGATACTGTTGATTTTACTACAGCGGTGATTTTAACCAAATCAGCGTCTGAATAAGCCCAAGTTGAATCAGATACTACAAGTTCAATTACATAATTCGGAGCCCAGATTTTGCTTTTAGGATAAATCGTTTTTGATAGAATAGTTGCAGGATTTCCGTCAACGAAGATTGATGTTGCGGTTGCATTTAAGATACGTGTTCCAGTATTTTGGAAAAATAGTGTAATGTTTTGATTTGTTCCAGAGGTATCTAATTCGATATCTCCTAAATCTCCACTAAATGATATTCCAGTCTCAGAATTCGCTCTCTCATTCTTAGAATTAGTATTCGAAGTTTTCACCACGTCTCCCCAAGAATCGATCAATACAGCAGACGCTGCACCACTAATCAGCAATGTTGCTACCAACATAATCATAGTGGATGCACCTCCGTCTGCCATAAAATCACCTCATGCTACTCCGGAGCCTTTGATGACCCCATCAATTGTTACAGCAATTCGAGTTGCTGCATCATATGAACCAGTGTAATAATATAGACTCAATGTCTCACCAGAAAAGAGAATTCCTGGGTTGTAACCATCGTAATTAGCAGATAGATTGATGGGATTTGCACCATCTGTAAACAGCCAGCCATCATCTGTGTGGATCGATGTACTTCCTGTATTTGTGATGTTAGTGTAAACCAGTGTTCCGATTGTAGCAGTTATGTTTAGATTAGTACCGATATTAGCAGCTGTAACCTCAAGATAATAGGTTGTTGGACTGTTGAGATACGAAGAACCATGGTCGAGGATTTCTAAACCTGTAACCACACCTCCTGAAATCACTAAGTCTGCTAAGAATGTACCAGTACTACCGTTAACTTCTACTTGGCCTGCAGTGTAGTTTGCACCACCATCGTTGATGGTGTAATTAACTACTGCGCCGACCACATCGTTTGCATCATCTATCGTNAATTGAGCGACGGGTTCAGCAGTGGCTTCTATTTGTGCAATCGATTCTTCNACTTGATTGTCTAAAGATGCAATCGCTAATGCGAATACAACTAGCATCGAAGTGCCGATTACCATAGCGCCTACTGCTACACTACCCATTCAATCATTCTCCTCTTAAACTTCTAGATCTTCTCCAGTTGGATACCATTGCTGAGAATGTCAATAATTCTCTATTTGGAAGATGATCTTCCAATGCACTTTCGGTATCACCTGGAGCTGCCATTTGCACAATCGANAATATTGCNTTACCTTCTTCTGCAGAAAGCATTCCTGAATTCATTGCTTTTTGTGTAAATGAAACCGCTGCCATTCCTGAAAGATGGTCTAATAATAAAGCCGCCACTGATGGGGCTCCTACAGAACCTTCTCCGCCTTCGCCTAGNTGTTCTGGTGCTATCAAGAATGGATTAGATGCGAGTGCNTGAGCCTCNTACAACTCCAATAATGGAGCTGCATCTTCTGTCATCATTCTTTCTGAGCCTGAAGAAGTAATCACTTCGCCGGAAGCGGTTACTATCTTGTCACCTTCAGCAATTTCAACATTGATTTCTTCATTTGGAGATGCTGCTGCTACNACAGTACCTGTTGGTACAGTCTCAATTCTTGTTTCGAATTTTCGCAGTGCATCTTCCACAAGATCCATCCTGCTTGAGATTAGTCTCTCGATACTGGATGTATCCACATTGGCTTGTACAGGTGCTGCTGCAGAAGCAGCGGCTGCTGTTGGTAGCGAACCTGTACTGTTCAATCTAGCTCTTGTTGGACCAGGTGCTATGGTCCAAGCGTCCTCTTCTGAGAGTTCACCTTGTTCTGGCATTGGTACTTGCTCAATTGCAATACTTGCCATAATTCTTAGCCTTTCCTCAGAAAGGTCGTCGGACTTTTCACTGGACCTATCACTGTTTCCAAACGGCCATGCCATGCATGTACCCTCCACGACCTGAAATCTCCGGGGTTGGAATCAACCCCGAAGAAAATCAGACCAAATCGGAACCGAATGCTTTGTCAGTAATAGTTAGAGTTTCGTAAGTTGAACCGCCACCTTCGATGTGAATCCACAATGTGATTTCATCGTTGATGTTTTGGTCGCCTATTCCACAATCGTTACCAGTGTTTCCACCTGCGTCGTCAAGATCCATCATAATGACGTAGTTTTCGCCTGGGTTGATGAACATAGCCTCTCTTGAGTTGTCGTCACCATCTCCACCGCCAACTGCATCAACATCTCCGAAATCTCCATCAGAAGTGTCATCGGTTGGACCCATGAACTCTTCAGGGTATGCGAAGTTTCTACCGTCGTCGTTAGTATTGTCACCGTCTCCGAAGAACGCTGCAATGAACTGATAACCTGCGTTATCAGCGGCTTCATCAAGAATACCGTCACCATCTGGGTCACGGTTCGTACAAGCGACTTGCCATGCAATGTCTCTTACATCTAATACGTCACTACCAGGACTGGATTCAAAGTACATGAATACTTCATCAGCATCTTGTACAACTACTTTCTTTACTGCAATTTTACCTGCAATTTCTCTTTGTGTGTCAGAACCTGTTTGTTGTGCGTTTTGTTGTAGTTTTTCACCAGTTTGGATAATAACTGCTGAAGCAACTGCAGCAACTAAGATCAGAGCAATGAATACAATCATTGCACCAATTCCGATTGCACCGGATTCAGATTCCTTGTTTCCTCTGTAAATATTATTCTTCATCATTAACACCTCAAATAATTAGAGCACCCTCATCAATGCTTGTGTACGATAGAATTTCTTCAGTTGTACCTCCACCTACGATGGAAATCAATAGGTTGTGCTTTTCGTTTAGAACAGGGTTGCATTCGCCTTGAGCCATGTTTGGTTCGTCAGGAGTGTGTCCTGCACCTGTTTCATCATCAGCGGATGTTTTTAGCGTGACCATGTAAACACTCGCTGGGTTTAGAGTATCGTCGTCATCATCTGCAGCACCGTCGTTGTCAGCGTCTTCTAACTTTTCGCTACCGTCTACATTGACAGTATCCAAGTTCATTGTCGCTTGTGGCACGTTAAATTGTTGGTTCAGATTATTATCAAACCCGTCAAAGGAACCCCACACTCTTTGTGTGTTTCCACCATTGTCTTGACATGTAATTGACCAAGACACTTGGCTTTCCAATACTGGTTCGCTTCCGGCTGCTAGTTCGTAAACTAGGGTAATACAGCGGTCTTCTTCATCATCTGTTGCTACGTCACCGTCAGAGTCACCATCACAATCTGATTGGTCTCCAACCCACGCAGCGATAATGGTTACTTTTCCACCGATTTCTTCCTGTGTATCAGAACCAGTTTGCTGGGCATTCTGTTGCAACTTTTCACCCGTTTGGATGATAACTGCGCTTGCGACTGCGGCAACCAGGATCAGAGCAATGAATACAATCATTGCACCAATACCGATTGAACCCCAATCGTTATTTTCGTTCATTCTTCTTTCTTGCATTTTTTTCACCTTTTTTGTTTTTTTTTGTTTTTTTCGTATCTCTACAGTCCTCCCCGACCAGCAGTGCTAATGCAGGGTGGAAAATGATTAGGCTCTGGATTCACCTCCATCGCCCATGTCTATGATGAGTGGCATACTGATTACACCCACTTCATCTGGTGATAACTTCTCAATCAATGGTAACTTTTCGGTTTTGTATCCCGGTGGCAACCATGGCTGTAATATCATATCACGGATAGTTTCCATGCTTCTATTTTGAATTCTCATTGTAACATCAACCTTACCAGCTGAAATCTCATAACCAGTCTGTATCGATATCTTTCTTGAAAGTGGCACTTCGTCCATTGCGAATCTCAATCCTGGTTTGATATCAAATCTAACCAATATCACATCACCTGGTCTCATTATTGGTAAATCGATTGATTCAGGGTAACATTGCCATTCGTGAGGAACTGGTGGTTGTAATCGCATTTCAGGTATAGGTCTCGAACCATCATTGCAGATTCTAAGAATCAGCACCCCGGTTTCTCCACCNGCTGGCCATCTGGTATCGATGCCGATCCAGAAGTTTCTGAACAGGAACGGATTCAATGCGACTGCTGAGTCTACAACTAGGTCACCAATTAATTGTTGAACCTCTTCTGCAGCATATGCAACATCACCTAAGTTAGCAGCTCCTGTTGCATTCTTTAGCCTCCTTAGAACAACTTCTAATTCAGCTTCTTGGATTGTTTTTTCTTTCAACAATCGATTTAGCATTGCAATATTTCTTCGTAATTCCATTACGTCTTCTTCAACTTTGCCAAGAGTCTTTTCGGCTCGCTTGACGGACTTTTTGGCTTTGTACAACTTATGTTGTTCAAGATTTAATCTAGCGTCAACGATATCGTATTCTGTTGATTCTAGAGACGAATCTCCTGAAGATACACCGTAGACTATGTGTTCAAGTTCTCTACTTGCTCTAATCAATCTGTCAGCGCTAGTTTGAGACTCACGGATTGCTTTTCTCGCATCATCAAGGTCGGTTGCTCCAACTTGAGTTTCTTCTTCACTCATTTAGCTCACCTCCCATGGATTCCGCCTCATCAATGAACAAATCATCTAGNTCNACTCCTATTAAACTGTCATTTGCATTTTCTTCCAATGGTTGCTCAAGAGTAATTTCCGAAGATAAATCTTGTAAGTTTAAGTCTCTCGTCAAATCATCATCCAAAGGAGCCATGTCTTGTTCTTCAATAAGCGTTGAAGGCTCTACATTGTCTTGAGCATACATGTCTTGAGAATTGTCATCCTCAAACAATACATTTGTTTCTTGGTCCCAGTTTGCAACTTCGATAGGCGAGGCATCGCCCTCTGCTGCAACAGATGGTTTTGGCTTGGAAATCAAAGAAGAAATATCTAGGCCTTCGCTAGCTAATTCTGTTAGCAATCTTGCTGGATCGCCTAAGTCTCTTTCTATCCTACTTGCTTGAATTTCTACCTCAGTCAAACGGCCATATAGGGAACCATACAATCTGTTAGCATTCCATATCAAGAACACAACACCAACAATAACAACTAGGAGATATCCAACCAGAGAAACAATATTTTCTGAGGACGAACTTAGTTGCGGAGGGAATCCTAGAATTACCCCTATCATACCCAAAACAGGCATTGCAAGAATTACTGATAGTTGCCTCTTAGCATTAGAAAGAACCTCATAGTGGTCACTGTATAGGGTACTTACTCCTTTTCTTGCGCGCTGATAATCTTCGTGAATCAACTGGAATTCCACACTGGATTTCCAAGTCATAGTCCAAACCAAAATTGCAGCTAGTACAAGGATAAGTGGACCCCACCATGTCAGATTCATCAGGTGGAAGGCGAACCCGAGGGAAAGAACTCCTGAATATGTTGCAGCGAGTCTGAATTTGTCATTTTGCCCCACAAGTCGAAGAAGAACTACAGAAAGCACAATCAATCCTAGCGTTGCAATGAATGTAATCCCGATATTAGGCGACCACGACTCGACTTCTCCATCAAGTCTGAAAGTCTTTGAAGTAGTATTTTCATCATCAGCCCAGTTAAATTTCGTGAGAACAACCTCACATGATACATCAGAAGATTGAGTCCACCAATCTAATTCATCAGTTGTTACTTCCCATTCAAGGTCTTCTACTTTTTCAGTACTCAAGTATTCATGCTCGAGTAGCGCTGGTTCTTTTACTTCGACTCCATCACAAATCAATTCTACTGAAACTTTTCTTGCCATTGCTGTACCGTCATTTCGTAATGTAGCAGTAATGGTAGAATCTACTCCCTCCAATAGTTCACCATCTGCGAAAGATAAGTTCACAACTGTTGGTATCGCAACTGAGTCAAAGGCGAATCTGAAAGTTGCATTTGTCGCCTCTTGGAAGTTGTTGTTTTCGTTAGGGTGGTACAAATGGAAAGTTAGATCATAGCCGTCATTTGGTAGAATATTGGGTCTATCTGGAGGATTAATGATAATGTTCAACTTATTATTCCGCCACTCATATGCCTCTTTTGCAGGTAAAGTTACGATGTTGGAGTGATCACCATTTTCACAATCATTAGTCATATTAAATTCATGAACTACTCCTTCAACATCAATAGCGAAAGACCAGTCTACATCGTCAGGCGCATTTTGCAATTTGGATGGAGGCAATAATCGCTCTGCAGCACACAACTCGAGCATGTATGCCACATCTCCACTAGCTCCGCCTATTGGAATGTGTTCGTAGTCTATTGTTTGGGTAAGATTTGAGTTATCTTCAGATGGTTCGAATATGTAATCTTGGTAATTGAATAACCTCGACATCTTAAGTGATGTTTGAGCAACAGTAGTGCCGGATACTTCCGAATCGTCGGGTGTCATGGTTAACCTTAGTTCTGCTTCAAGAAGTAGGCTAGGATCCATCTCTATTCCAAGAACCTCGAATCTTATCTCTACTGGAACTCCTACCAGCAGTGTTTCGCTATCACTGGCAGTAACCTCCCAGGCGGTCGAAGGTATATTGAGTCCAGGCTTCAAAATTTCATAATCAAGGTCTATAATGACATCTTTGTTTCCAACATTTGTTAGGGTGAAAACCCAGTCTCTGCCTTGACCCGTGTGGAAGTACATCTCTTCTTGCCAGTTATTTATCTCAACGATGAATATTGGTGCTACTTTTAATTCGATAGTTCTCCCAGCAAGGAACTCATCCGTCCCTGCCTTGTATAGAGAAATTGTAACTTCGTGTATATCGCCGTTTGCTAATGGGTAGTCGCCTCCCAGAGCTGGCACTTCAATCGTTAATTGATTGCCTACAGTACCATTGATAGGTATGTCCAGAGTATATTTTTCCCAAGTGCTAGTCCAATTGCCTTCCACAACAGCGGTTACATCCAATAATTCCTGTGTGTTACCATTGTTACCAAATGTGACATTAATTGTCTGGTTAACCCCCGGGGTAACATCAACTGTCGGGCTATCGACATTAATTGTCAACTCATAGTCAGCGGAGATGTTTGCTACGATTGATGCAGAGAGGTTCATTCCGTTGTCTGCTTCAACCCATACCGTAACCATATGGAATTCATCAGCACTTGCTTCCGAATCTGGACTTAATCTGATTTTAACTGAATCTTTGAAGCCTGGTGCTACCACAATTTGGCTTGCAGATTCTAGATTAAAGTCAACATCATTCGATAAACTAGCATCTAGCCAAACGGAATATGTTGTGATTACGTTACCTGTATTATTTATGAAAACCCTAGTCATTGGTTTTTCATATGGAGACAAATCAATCGTGTGATTTGTAGGCTCCAACTTGAAATTAACAGATTCTTCAACTCTTATCATTAATGTCTTGACCGAAAGTAAATCTCCTGTTTCACTGTTTTCTACCCTAATTGTTAGTGGTTGGAATGTATCAGCAGGTGCTTGAGGGTCAGTGGTTATTTTCAAGGAGATATTTTCTATGTGTTCGTCCCCTGTTGTTGGGTGATCATACATTGCTGGAGCGAGATTGTTTACTGTAGAACCTGTTCCAGAACCCGTGTCTAAAACTGCAGTCCAGAGGTCGGGTAAATCATCCTGAATTATCAAACGGTATGAAGAGTGGTTGTTACCTGTATTTTCAAGTTGGATTGTAAATTCTGTTTCGTTTCCAACATCTGCATCAAGTGGACCTTCAGTAATTATTTCGCCATCTGTTATCGATGGGACGTTTATTGTGATATTTCTTGTAACACTACTCGCCAATACACCATTAGCTTGCTGGGACGCAGTTAGGATTGGAGTTGCAGTAACTGGAACACGCAACGTACCCGCTAACGGCAGTTCATCCCCTGGGCCATCGATTGCTAGGAAAGATTGAACAGGCACTCCAATGTTCAATCCAGTCACGTTTTGAGGAGTGACTACTGAAGTCCACCTTGCTGCCTCATTAATTCCACCGGATGATAATGCTATGAAAGTAAAATCTCCTGAGGTGACGTTTGCACCAACACCGCCTGTTACTCCACTGCCTAGGTTATGTTTGACTTCTACATTTAACTCAACGATACGATCAATTCCTCCAGAGCCGTTTGCATTTAGGATATCTTCTGGAGTTAAGTCAATCAATTCCTCTAATGGACCAGGGTCGACTGCAATAACTGGCCTTACAACCAGCTGAGTTTGATTGAAGGTTGGAATTCCACCGTTGGTTGGTGTTGCAGACATCCAAACATAGAGAGTATCTCCTGCCCCGTTTCTTTCAGATTGAACTAGAGGAGAAGACACTGGTGCTGGAGTAACTTGCACATACACTGTAACGCTTTCTCCAGCAGGTATTACACCTGTTGAAGGAGTCAGTAAAACGATTTCCCAATTGTCTGCTTGAGCGGAAAATCCTGTCATCAAATCGTATCCTGCAGGTGCGTTTCCGCTGTTATTTATGTTGAATTCCAGAGATGATGTTTGTGAAGGAGTAACGGTAATTGGACCGATTGGGGCTTCAATATTGGCAGTGTATTGGTCACCTACCATTACATGACCCACGCTTCTAGCCGTGTATGGGTCTGCAGAGGTACTAGTCAGATTGAGATACACATTCTCCAATGATGGTTTGACCGCATTATCAGGTACTGTGACTGATACAGATACTGTTGTGGAGCCCCCTAATGAAATCGAAAGAGGAGTCCCGTCTAAGGAATTATCATGCCAGCCAAGATCTGAGCCAATCTGAATTGTCAAAGTATCTGCATCTCCCAAGTTATTGATGACCCAAGTTAGAGGGAATGTTGCCCCTGGCTCAATTGCCATACTGGCCGGAGCGCCTATGTCGATTATGAAACTAGAAAACACAACTGTTTCTGTTGCCCTCACGATAGGCACTGGCCCGCCTGAGCCATTGAAATGAACTGTCGCAACCATTGTCCAAGAATCCATCATAGACGCTGCGTTGAATGAGGAGGTTAGGATTGAAGGCACCGATGGATTTAGCAAATTACCTGGTTGGAGAGTAGCGGTGTTTGACCAGAAAGACATCACGGTACCGTTACTATTGTGCGTAAGTTCCAACTCGAAAGCAGCAGATATTGGCATCACTCCATCGTTTTTGACAGTTGCCGTATATGTGTGTGTTGAGTGATTTAATCTTAGATAAGAAAGACCTCCACTTGGACTTGGTATGTCATCATTTAGTGCAGTACCGAGTTCGTATGTGGTAACGTCAAAGTCAATTTTTCCTTCGTCGTTTGTAGGATTTGTATCGCTTGCAGAAGAAACTCTGGCAAATATTGTTTGGTCATCTCCAGTTGGAGCAGTCCAAGTATACAGAATAGGATTGGTAGGAGTTGCTGCTTGTAGGTTATCTATGCTAATTGTAGTTAGAACATTCTCAGCGGAAGAAGGAGATAATTGATGAATGATGTCTAGGTTAGCAGAGCCAGTAACTGAGCCACTATTTGCGACGATAATTCGAATAATGTGGTCGCCCGGTGCTAATTTGATTTGTCCGCCATCGTCTATCGAACCACCATCTGAAAGCGTTAGGACGCTAATGCCGAAGTCGGGCGTGGACCTTCCTGTTGTTTCTGCAGTTACGCCAATTACAGGAATTAGTACTTGGAGGCAAAGAACTCCCAAAACGGCGAATGCTGTCTTACGATTAGTCATCTACAACACCTCGCCTGAATGCGTGAATTTGTACAGATTTTCCTTGCCTTGTCCAAACAGCTAACAACTGTTCAAGCAAGCGGTTATGGACATCGTGATCGATTCCTAATCGCCTTCTCTCCTCCCAAAGTAGCAGTTGTTCTGCTTGGGTAAGAACTCCATCTTTCAAGTACAATTCGAGGGTTCTTCTGTATGAGTCTCTATCGGAAACGGCATACACGATGTCATCCCCGGGTAGCATGTCTGCTCTGTCTTGTAAGATATTGCCGAGATTTAGCGCCTCATCATAAGAAAGGTTACGCCTGTCGAGGTCGCTTTGGATTGAGGAGGCGATTTCTTGTAATGCATATTTGGACGACGCCTTGTGAATTTGCCGCATATACTTGCGGCATCTTCTGGACATACGCGTCGCTGCCATAGGCTGCTGTCTAAACTGGCGGATTATAAGACAATCGCCTATATTCTGCCAAATCATGCATTCCGGTTGCTTATTCATGCATATTGAATAAATATTACACTGCATACATTTTAGCGCTGATATTACTCAATACAAGCATTGATTTGTTAGTAATTTGCCGTATTGCCATGGCAGAACCAATAACATTAGAAAACGGCAACAAATCTCCTGTGTTTGAAGCATCAGACTCGGAAGGAAATAATCACAACCTAAACGATATACTGGAAGGGGGAAACAAGGTAATTCTCTACTTCTATCCAAGAGATTCAACACCTGGTTGCACAGTCCAAGCGTGCGACTTTAGAGACGACATGGCGAGACTTTCGTCACATGGGTTCAAGGTATTCGGTGTATCAAAAGACTCTGCTAAAAGCCATGATAATTTCATTTCAAAGCAAGAACTGAACTTTCCGCTGCTCATGGATGAAGACGGGTCACTTCACGAGATGTTTGGCACATGGAGAATGAAGAAGAATTACGGAAAGGAATACATGGGTTGCGCAAGATCTACTTTTGTAATTGGAGAAGATGGAAACCTGATTTTCGCAAGATATAATGTAAAGGCCAAAGGCCACGTCGCAATGCTTGCAAGAGAGTTGGGACTAGATGAGTAATTTAAACTCCAAGAAAATTACGTTCGAATCGGGAGCTACCGCATGGGCTCCCTCCTATGTAGGTACCAGCCAAATTGGCATTGGAACAAACATTGGAGCCATGTCACACATCGGAAAAGATGTAGTCATAGGAACTGAGTGTAAAATCCAAGGCTCAGTCTACATCAGCGATAAGACCAAGATTGGAAATAATGTTTTCATAGGGCCTGGTGTAGTAGTTACTAACGACAAATATCCACCCTCACGTGGAAACTGGTCGCCTGTTACGATTGAAGATGGAGTGGTGATAGGCGGTAATGTAACCATTGTGGCTGGCATTACATTGTCCGCCAATTGTGTCATTGGAGCAGGTTCAGTTGTAACAAAAAGTGTGCCTGCTAACGAGGTTTGGGTAGGGAATCCTGCAAAATTTACGATGAAGCGAGAGGAATACGAATCAAGGAGAGACGGAAATGAATAAAATTGCAATAACAGATTTTCTAAAGAGATGCATAAAATACGCAGACGCATCTATCAAAAGAAAGGAAGAGAGAGGAGACGACTCAACAGTCATATCTGAATGGCATGCTTACAGAAACTACACACAATACGCCTTAGAAGAACTAGAGAAAGGCGACCTTGACCATTGGCTAAAGCGAGACTATTCTACTGCAGTTAACGAAATCCAGATAGACGAACTAGACCATCCTGCACGAGCTAAATGGCTTGCATCATCGGTATCACCTAGGCCATTGGGACTTATTTCAACAAGAAATAACGAACGAGAAAATGTGGCACCAATGACTAGTTTAGCAGTGGTATCCAATACTCCACCATTGATTGTAATGTCATTGTCACAAGATAGAAACGGTAAGCAACGGGATACATATCTAAACTTGAAAGAAAATGGAGAATGTGAAATCCAATTATTAGCCCCAACAATTGAGGCTGCAAAAGATATTGATATTGTATCGGCACCAACTCAGGATAGTGAATGGAACTTGATTGACAGCAATGGACCGATACATGAAATGGCGGTTGTTGTTCTAAAGTGTAAATTGGTAGAAGACAATGCACTACCTGAAGGTGCGGTAGCTCGGTTAGTTACATTAAGAGTTATTTCAATAATTACACCTGAGTACTTACCTCCGGAGGAAGGATTCTCAATATTATGCCAGCACGGATTAGATCGGCTAACTCCAAGCCCAATCGACTGGGGACATATAGCAACACATCACAGAAGTTGATTTAGTCCCTGAATTAATGTTGTTTCTGCTTTCCACTCCAACAATTTGTTGGATTCTAAATCAGGTAATCTTCGAGCGCTATCCCCGTAATTTTTCTCTCCAAATTGGATATCGCTACCAGTGAGTTTTGAGATTATATTTGCCAAATCTAGAATTGTAGTCTCCTCTTGACTCCCAAGATTGAATGCCATTCCAGACAATTCTGAGCCATCATTTACTTTTAGAAGTGCAGTGATTAGATCTCCAATCCATGTGAAAGACCTTGTTTGTGAACCATCTCCGTGAACAATTATTGGGTTTGAGTTTATCATCATAGAAACGACTTGCCCATTTTCGTCACCTCGTAAACGCTTACCATAAGCATTGAATGGTCGAACTATCCTCACATTATGGCCATTGCGTACAGCGAATTGGCACAATAATTCTCCGATATATTTTGATGAACCATATGAGTGCCTTTGATGAAGATTTGCCGGAGTGAATACGCTATTTGTCAAATTGGATAATGGCATTTCTTCATTTTCTCCAAATGCTTCTGGAGAAGAATAGAATACAAGCATAGCTCCGCATTTTTTTGCTGCGGAAATAGCATTTTTCGTCCCATTTACATTTACATCCACTACTAAATCCGCCTCATTATGGAATCTTCTTGTGCCATTTATGGCAGCGAGGTGATGTATGACTTCAGGATTAAATTCCAAGCATATTGAATCGAAGTCCTCAGAATTTCTCACATCCATTTCAACAAATTTAGCTGAAGTGGCAATGTTTTGTGAATCGCCTCTTGAGAGATTATCAATGACTAATACTTCGTCACCTCGAGCAACTAAAGCATCAACTAGGTGGGAGCCAATGAATCCTGCACCACCAGTTACTAAGATGCGCATTCATTCACCCACGCGCTGCAATACATCGATTTGAACTTCAGCCCCTTTCTTTGCTAAACGTATCCAGTCTCCATCGTTAATTTGGATACAAGGGTCGCTATCAAACCCGTGAGAATAAGGAACATTCAACAGACTGCAAGCAGGTAATGTAAGTGAGCAGATATCTCTTGTAACAATTGCCTTAGGACCTTTCCCAGTGTAAACTAATCCCATTAGAACATACGGTGCAACAGTTGATCCCGAACCTTTTGGATAGATTAGTATCTTGTCTTGAATATCTCTTCCATCTAAGGGATGTCCTGTCTCTTCAATCACTCCAGTGTCCCTATTAACATAACCAAGGTATGTGATAGGAACATCAGTAACCATAGCTGTGCCTTCGATGATATAATCCTCTTGGGAGTCTAGACCATGACCATTAATGGTACATTCTTCAGATTGCATTTTTTTACCGGATTGATGCTGTGGTTGAGATTTGGCCTCAATAATTGGGGCTGGACCGTTTAGTAAGCCCGGTTGGAAGGCATGGTTTACACAATCTTGGATTGTTGCTACGGAAGTTGGAATACGATTCAAACCACTGGTCAGATAGTGTTCCGCTTTCAAGGAATTTGTCAACAGATGATTGTATTTCTTACGATTGTAAGGAGTAACTTCGGGGCAGGTATCCCTTAGAATGACCGCCCCTGCTTCTTCGAGTATTCCAATTGAGCCATCGGCTTCTGCCAAATCATAATTATGACTTGAGGTGAATAACCAGAGCCTGTTGTCTGGAATCGTTGCTCCCATTTCGCAATGGCTTCTAACCGCCGAAGCAGTGATTCTGATTTCCTCTAAACTTGCTTGTGGGCAGCCTATGACAATTAAATCAACTCTGCCATTAGGTTTCAAATCGGAATATCTTGATTGTAAATCTGAATCTGTGAATACTAATTTGTGTTCTTCACCGGTTAATTCTACTTCATTGGTGTGTCCTTCCACCCAAAGTTGAGCACAACCATAATTCGCAGCTGCTGCAGTTAACGCTTTTTTTGATGCGAAACTAATGTAGTCAGGAAGCCCAGTAAGGTAAGGCATCGGGCCATATGTGAAATCCCAGTCTGGACGGACTTGTTTACCTATCCAATCTCCTAGAATAGACCAATCAGACAAATGCATCATTTCGCATTGTATATCAACGATAATGTTTGGCTTCCTATTTGATTCTAGGTGCAAACCCCATTTTGGCGCATAGCCAGTTAATGCGGTTGCTAAGGCAGATAATCCTGATTCTCGGTTTGTTATCAAATCAGTCCAAGTGTTGGAAAAAGCAACTGCATTGGATTCAGCCCATGATGCGATACCATTTGATGCCTCGATTCCTCTATCGTAGGGCGTACAAGACAAGGTTGCATCTATTCCTAACTGTTCATATGCGTGAATAATCTCAAATTGTTGTTCCAGGAAATCAGGATAATCAATATCCATTTCTTCCATCTTTGTTTTATCACACCCAGCAGAGTTCAAAGTTGTTGGAATTGCTACCTCTCCATCACCAGCAAGGTCTGAAAGGAATCTTCTCAAACCGTGCCCTCCAGTGATTACTGATACCCCTGAAACGTGACTTGTTTCGACCTCTACAAATTCGGTTGCACCTGCAGTTTTAGCTAAATCGATTACCAACCTCGCTGCTTTTTGCCTAGTTGGACCCTGGTCTCCTGCGAGCATTGATGATAGGCTCTCAGGCAACTCCATAACCACATGGAATATTCGACCGCCCTTGAACACTTTGCATAGTTATTCTCTAATTGTAAATAGTCTATCGCCAAACATGGCGAGCGAAAAGCAGGTGGAAAAGAAAAAACAGCAGCCCAAGGTTAATCAACAAAAGAACAGAAAACAGAAATTTATGAATTTAGCAAATATAATCCTAGTAATCATATGTTTAATTTTGAGCGGATATAATTTTGACAGCATAGATAAATTAGACGGAAACAAAGAAATTGAAGCCACTAACTCTCTCATTGAATTTGGAACGCTTTATGGAACACATGGTTGCGAAGAGGGCGGATTTAGTATTCAATCCGGGCTAGACAAAAATCACAATTCCATACTCGATCAGGAAGAAATTTCAGAAATTAAAAATGTCTGTCATGGAGAAGAAGGAAACCCAGGGCCGATGGGCAATAGAGGATATTGGGGTTACAATGGCACAGATGGTACAAATGGCTCGATAGGACTGAATGGAACATCGTCATTTATTCAGTCAGAAACCGGAATAATCGGCACGTGTGATAAAGCCGTAGTAATTGGGATGGGTAATGATTCAGAAACTGGAAAAATAGATTCAGAAATCAAATTATGCATTGGTGAAATGTTTAGTGGCAGGATTACCGATATTGCCTCTTCAGCAGGTAACTCCTTTTCTTCAGGTTGTTCTAACGGAGCAATACTGAATGATTCGCTGATTTTTTCCGCTCAATCAGGTGGGAATTGCATGCTATTCTCTGCAAATGATGACACTGTTACTCAAATTTCAAACTCATCAAACATTCTCCCAGGTTTTAATTTAGGTTTTACAGTATTTGACAACAAGATATGGTTTGATGCTTATGATGGCCAAGAAACACAGTTATGGTCAACGGATGGATTGACATTAACCAAACGTTCTGACCTAGGTGTTGAAATCACAGCATCAGACTTAATTGTCCATGATGAAGAACGTCTAATTATTATTCAAAATCATGGAATCACAACATTTGGAGAAAGTTCATCATATCAAAGTGGAATCTTTACAAACCTATCATTAGTTAATCAAAAATTAATCCACAACACTAATTCGGGAATTGAAATAGATGGTATAAACATAGGTGGAGAAATACATTCAGAGGCTATATTCCTTGAGGGGAGGTATTATTTCTTAGCAACAAGCGATTCTCATGGCATAGAACTTCATAGCAGCAACGGCCTAGATTTACTCAGATTATCACAAATTTCTGGTTCTATTTCCGCTAATGACATTATGCCTATTTCTAACTCAGAATCTATTTTCTTTAGCGCAGGAGGACTTTATTCATACAATACAGCAAACGAAACAAGCTACCTAGTGAGTAATGATTTCCAAGTCGCTAATTCAGATGTAGTTCTGCTAAATGACAAAATTTGGTTTTCATGCCACTCTCCTATCTTTGGAATTGAATTGTGCAAGGCTAGTTCACAAAATGTGACCATAATTGATGATTTTATTCCCGGTTTTGCCTCATCTAATCCAAAATTATTGACCGTTTTCGATGGTGAAATATTTGCAATACTTGATGACTCACAAGGGGGAGGAGTTCTTTGTCACATATCTGAAAACCTTGTTGAAGAAGTATTTGACCATTCAAATGATAATCTAGAATCAGGGACTGATGGAGAAATTTGGGTTGGACCCAATTTGTTGTATTTTGTTGCAGATACAACAACACATGGCACCGAGTTATTTGGTTGGTCATACGGTAACATTACTGAAGAATGGATACTAATCTAGGATCTCCAATCGTGTTTAGCGGCTAATGGTTGGCGCCAGCCTTGTCCAAATGCACGACTAGAAACTCTTGGAGCTGGAGGCATTTGCCACCTTTTGTGTTCATTTCTAGAGAGTCTTGTTAGAACATCTCTTACCGTATCTTCATCATGTCCTCTTTCAGCGATTTCTGTTGCATCACATCCTGATTCGATGTGCAATCTCAAAATTTCGTCTAATACTGGATACGGAGGTAGACTATCCTCATCCTTTTGGTCAGGTGCGAGTTCTGCGCTCGGTGGTTTGGTTAGCGTAGATTCTGTGACTACATTCTTTCCTTTACGTTGGTTGTATATCTTTGCTAATTCGTAAACTTCCATTTTATACAAATCACCCAATGGTGCATAACCCCCAGCCATATCTCCGTAGAGCGTACAATAACCTTGACCAAGTTCTGATTTATTTCCAGTTGCTATTGCCATTGCATTGTTTGAGTTGGCGTAGGCCATTACAATCAATCCTCTCAGTCTAGCTTGTAGATTTTCAGCTGCTACTGGATTTCCAGAAAGCAATAATTCTGACAATTCATCATCTGTTGAATTGTGTAAATTTGAGATAGGCTGCATCACAAACTCGATGCCCAAGGCTTCAGCGGTTGCTTTTGCGTCATCAATGCTATGTTGACTAGAATGCCTTGAAGGCATTGATATTCCAATTACATTAGATGGACCTACTGCTTCAGCAGCAACACAGGCTGCCAACGCAGAATCTATTCCTCCGGATAAACCAAGAACAATTTTAGATATGCCGCTTTTCCTACAATAATCAGAAAGCCCTGTTGTGACTGCATCCAGTAAATCATCATTGGATAACTCTAGTGTTTCATTTGGAGAAATTATCTGTAAATCGCCATCTCCTATCCATGTCGCCTTGTCAGGCCCTTCAAGATCTACAACCAGTATGCCTTCTTTCCAGGCAGGAGCGATTACAACATATCCATTTGGCCAAGCAACAATTGAGCGACCGTCAAACAATAAGTCATCATTTCCGCCAACCTGATTAGCAAGGAGGAATGGATGATTAAGGGATTTAGCTGCACTTCTGGCAACGTCGATCCTGACCTTCGCCTTATTTGCGTGGTATGGTGATGCAGAAAGGTTGACTGTTGCGTCAAGATTTACTCCTTGCCTGCCCCATTCCATTATTTGTGAAATCGGGTCACTATTGTAATCGCTAGGGGTTTCACCTGAATGCTGCCAGGCATCTTCACAAATTGTGACACCTATGTCCAAACCTGCGATGGTTCTTGCAATCCCTGGTCTTTCATCAGAAGCAAAATATCTGGCTTCATCAAAGACATCATAGGTTGGAAGGAGTTGCTTTCTTGTGACCTCTCTGGGAACATCACCGCATCTGACTACGCCATTACCAGGTAATGCCCTATTGGATTCTGAATCGAGTGGAGTCCCGACAAGGACAGGAATTTTTGCTTTTAGATTGAGCGCTGTTTCTCTGCATGTTCTCACAAAGTCTGTCTGAAGTAGTAAATCTCGAGGAGGATAACCAGATATTACTAACTCTGAAGTTACTGCAAGACTTGCACCATTTTCATAGGAAATGTTAGCCATTTTTTCGACAAGAGATTTGTTGCCATTTATGTCGCCTACAAGAGGATTAACTTGTAGTAAGGCGATTTTAGCAGGCATGGCTCTCCCCTATTCTGCTCCAAATGATACTAGCATCTATGCTTTTGTATTTTAGATATCATCTAATTCATCTTCGTATTCATCTTCGTATTCATCTTCGTATTCATACTCAAACTCGTCTTCTAATTCGTTATGCTTAACTGTAGCAAATCGCATCCAAGCCAATATACTAATCAGTCCAATGAATAACATTACAATGGTAGTTCCAAGTATGTAGGGATTAGTTGCACCAATTGAATCCTCTAAGAACCCTTTTTCTTGTATTGGGTCAACATCAATGTACGGTGTGTGTTCTGTTTGATTATCAATGGTCACAGTTATTCTTTGCATCCCTGGACTTGACGGCTTCCAATCAACAATGTATGTTGAAACTGTTTCTGCATCTACAAAGAATCTCGTACTAGCAATCTCTTCAGAATTGCCACTCAAATCAAACACTTCGACTTTCAAAGGTACTTCTCCTGACTTTTTACCATCATTTCTGATGTGGATTTGGACGACTACCGGCTCCTCTACTTCAATCGTAGCTTTGGACACATCTATGCCACTTCTTTCCAAAGAAAACTCCGGTTCATATTTTACTAATTTCCACACATGTACTGGGTAGTTTTCGCTATTCTGAACCTTAGAAAACTGATTCCCCGCCTGATCTCTACCTTCAAATCGCACTTTTAGCACGGTTTGTTCTTGCAATATATCGCCTGAGATTCCAGAAATGTCAACTATTCCAGTAAATTCAAGTCTCAAACCAGAATTCTCATGTCCCTTTATTTGCATAGGAACAGAGCCAGAATGAATTGGATTATTGTCTCCGATATATGTCACCCACCAGAACATTCGAACAGATTCTTCATCGATTCCATAATTTTCTGAAACTACAACTGTGATATTGTGAATTGCCGGCTCCAATATCGATTCTTCTCTCGGAGAATGGAATTCAACAACTGTTGGCCCATCTCCATCAACTAAAATCCACAGTACTGCTTCTGACTGACTTGTCGTATCAATGCCTTGTTCAGGCATACAATCAATACTGTAAGTCATAGGATGCAAACCAGAGGAATGAGGGGCAGTTATGGATGCAGTGAAATTACCATCCATTGAATGTGCATGTGTCTTTATTCCATTTACTTTCACTTCAATCTGACAATCAAACTGAGGTTTTTCATGAGTCTTAGTGAAATATAATTGCCCAGATAATTCCATTGATGAACTAGGATTAACTCTAGCACCATTTTCAGTTAGTGCACCGTTTTCAACCCAAAGTACCAAATCATTTGGCATCATCATTTCAGCTGAAAATCTCCAGCGATTTTGAGGATACAAAACAGAATCTAAATTACCGGCTCTATCTATAACCTCTACAAGTGGTTCTCTTCTTGTATCTCCCAAATCAGGCATTGACCACTGTGGAGTTATGTCCAGTTTCAACATCAAATCTTGATCAAACGGCTCTGCAGCGTTACCTGTTGTTCCAGTTACTATACAGGAATTAATCACTATATGCATTGAATTACTGAAACAATCATTAATTGTAGAATCCCAAACAAGTTCCATATTATCTGAAGGAATATTACTAGCCAAAGCAATTCTAACTTCAGAGATGTCTGAAATTCCATTTACTTCTGAAAATGATACATTCAAGCCGTAAGATTGTCCTGGGTGAAGCCAAGTTCTTCGACCTCCATCCCATTCAAAACCGTCGTTATCCACGACTGGCACTCCATCATTTCGAATTTGATACATGAACAAGTGGTCATCAACATTGCCAGATCCTCCTCCGAGGAGTTGATGTCCTGACGGGTCAGTACCGAGAACATAACCTGCAACCTTTTCGCCTTGGAATGCTGGCGTATCATCAATTACAGCAACATAAGTACCAACTGATGCATCTAGATTTGTTGGGTTAGTCATTAGGCGCGGAATATATTCGTCTTCACTTGGCCATCCATTTTTGTCGTAATCATTAGCCCATTCTGTCCACAACATCAAAGTTACATTTGTAGGAAGAACGGGTTGGTCGGTGATATTGATTCTTATTTCACGGTTAGGTGATGGATTTAGATGGTCGAAGAAACGTATGTTGGAATCTGTGACAATAGGTGCTAATGGGTCGACTTCAAACGTTCTATTCATAACAGGGCTTGACCCTAAATCTCCTCCATTAAGAGGTGCTATTTTGGCTTCATATGTTATGTTGCCACTAGTAAATGGCGCTGATGTTTCAACCAACCAATAATTGCCTTCGTAATCAGATGTGAAAGCGATTACTTCATCGTTTCTAAATAACGAAAGATTATACTCTCCAGGGTATGGTTTACTATTCCCAAACGGAATATCAAAGCCAGCATCAATATGGAAAGTTATATTCTGTTGTGCCATCAAAAATTTATTTGATTCGGGGATGACTTTGTCTCCAGTTGTGATAATCATATCCTCGATTACCATGTCATTGTGCACTGCACCATTAGACCAAGTCTTGATTGCTGGTTTTGAAACGATACCATTTTTCAATTCGAGTCTGGTCTCAATTCTCAAATCTTCTTGATCTTGGAAGGATTGCGATGTTCTAAATTTGAACAACAAATCATGAATCGAGGATGATTGGTTGTGCTGTATTCCAGATCCTGAAAGTATGATTGTTTCATGGTCACCCATTTTTATCACACCGCCTGACTCAACGGGTATTTGCCACATTGCATTGTGGTCATCAGAATAAAGGTTCATGATTATTCGATGAGCAGCGGATTGGTGAATTTGAACACGGGTATTGACTTCTCTCCAATCGCTGGATGGAATTAGTACAGAAGAGTCGTTAAACCATGTCATTACACCAATTTCTACATCCCCTGAGTGAGTCATAGAAACTACCTCTGCATACATTGTACACTTTGAATCCGCTCTGAAATCAAGAGTCATGCTTGATGCCTTTGAAGGGTTTAGCCGCAGCCTGTTAATCGACATGACTAGTTCTGACAAAGCGGTTGCCTCAATAGTATCCTCTGCTTCATATGGGACATACAATCCAGATAATTGATGAGTTCCAGCATCACTGATTACTTCGATTTTAGCCGGTATGAATTCAACTTGTCCTGCAAGTTTAGCGGCCGCTGAATTCTCTGTTTCGTAATTCAAATCATCCAATTGAGATTCATTCAAAGACAAACGTAAACTTGGAACATATTCAGTACCACCAACCTGTGCAATCATTGTATTGCCAACCCACAAGGCTAAATTCTGAACACCTAAACCTACTGTGCCTACATCAGATAATGTAACCTCAAATGATTTGGCATTTTGTGGGATGAATAAGTTGTGCCAACTTGTTGGATTGAATCCAACCTGGAATTCGATAGACTCGTTATTATCTGCGAATACATCTTGATTGCCCCATGAACCAATTCCGTGTTGTTTAATCGTCCATTCATGCCTACCGTCATTATCTACGTCTAAATATGGTGATTTTATTGTTTCAGCAGGATAAAGTTGTAACTGCAAATCATCAACCGCCCATGCCACACCATTACTGACGTACTTCAAACGAATGTTAGAGGTTTGTCTCTCAAGCTGAATTATTTCTCCCAGATTATTGACTTGATGCCACGGACTGTAGTCCAATGACATGAAAATTTCAGGAGAACCGTTTGTTATGGTTTGGATTTTTACTGCACTGAATGGCATGTCAATATCAAAGATTGGTGAAACTAACTCTGATTGATTTTCACCTACATAAGTACCATTTTCAGAATCTGAAGTTATGTTTTGCATAACCCAATCATCATTATGACTGGAGAACGATTGTACGATTTTTCCGCCGCCTTGTATACTAAATAGTCTTGGAGATTCACTTCCATTAGATACCAGATTGATTTTCAAAGTCAAAGAATCATACATTTCATGGTCTATTCCACTAAGTCCGATTTCTAAGCCAGAAAGATTCTCATAACCTGGAATTACATTTCCGCTATTAGCATCAATTACAGACCATTTTATATCGGTTCCATTTGGAATTTCAGCATTTAAAAAAACTGGCGGATAGGCTCCTTTTTCTAACAATTCGTCAGAAGAACTAGCCCACCCAAAGGAAGGCGTNAACATAACTGGATCTACAGGGTTAGGATCATAATCTCTGTAATCACCAACTGCATTTGGNATTATTATGTCATCAAAAAACCAATAATCACAACAAATAGTGCTTCCNCTGTTCTGGTGAGCTCTAATTTGGAATTTTGAGTGGTATGCATTAGAAGGAAGGCTATAATTCACAATTGTAACAGAACCGCCTGATGTCGANCCTGCAAGATAATGAAATTGAGTCCACTGATTATTGGAATTCTTGTATTGAAGATAAAAATTTTCATTGGTATCCGGCTCTTCTCCGCAACCCGAATTACCTTGTCTTACCCATGCGTTTACAGACAATCCAGACTGTCCTTCAAGGCTTACTACAGGACTAGTTACGTAAACGCTTCCTCCTCTTGTAAACCATGAGGCTCCAGTTTGACCACTCATACCACAGTTGTGTGTAGTTGTACGCTGACCAAATTGACTATTTGTTGCATTCCAGCCTTGCGTTCCATTATCAAAATTCCATCCTATCCCTTGGAAACCAGATGTTAGCGAACCATCTAAATTCTGCTCCAATCCTTTTAGAATAAACCCGGGTTGATTCCAGTCACTCCATTCAAATCCAGTACTTCGATACGTTGTACCTGCTTTGAGGTTCATCGTTAATGTTTGAAGCGCATGATTTGCATCCATCTCTAGAACTGGCCCAATACCATGACTATCGGGTCCAGCAATACTAACAATCGTTGATTCTCCTGAAGATTTACTAACCGCTGATTTAATTTCCAAAACCGTAGCATCAGGTTGATGATTGAGCAAAATCAATTGTGTAGAACATAGCATTAACAACACTAGCGCGAGGGCTTTTGTTGGTCTGCCAACGGCTGCCATGTGCTTACGGCATACACTCAATGTAATTCAAAGCAACCCCCGAAGTTGATTCAAAAAAAATCAGATAATTAGAGTGATATTTTCCAAATATGTAAACGACTGATTCAAAACATCAAAGGAACTCGGAACTTCCATGGGAACCCCGAAAGCAACCAATGAACTAGATTCAGTGGCACTGGAGACTAGTTTGCTTTCCACTTGGAGTGATGAAAAATTATTCCAAAAATCCGTAGAAAACCGCTCTACTGGAGAACCTTTCATTTTCCTTGAAGGACCCCCGACTGCGAATGGCAAGCCTGGTATTCACCATGTAGTCGCAAGAACATACAAAGATTTGGTTTGTAGATGGAAAACCATGCAAGGTAATTTCGTCGAAAGAAAGGGTGGATGGGATACTCACGGCTTACCCGTTGAGATTGAAGTCCAAAAACGACTAAATTTGATGAGCAACGAAGCCATCGAAGCTTTCGGAATGAAGAAATTCAATGAGGAATGTAGGGCATCTGTCTGGACTTATGAAGCCGCATGGAGAGAAATGACGGAAAGAATGGCATATTGGTGTGACCTAGATGACCCATATGTAACGCTTCATAATGAATTCATTGAATCATGTTGGTGGGCATTGAAGAAAATGTTCGAGAAGGGTCTACTCTACAGAGGCTACAAAGTATTGCCATACTGTCCACAAACAGGCACATCTTATTCTAGCCACGAAGTTGCTCTTGGTTACAAAGAAGTCGAGGAGCCTTCAGTTTATGTTAAATTCAAATTAGAGGATGAAGATGCATCAATTTTAGCATGGACAACTACTCCATGGACGCTCCCTGGAAATGTTGGACTAGCAGTAGGTCCAGATGTTGAATATGTGAAAGTCAAGGTTACCGCCACTCCTGAAAAATGGGAAGGGCACGGAGGTGCCGAAGTTGGAGAGGTTCTGATTGTAGCAAAGGAACTGTTCAAAGAAGTGATTCGACATCATTGTGAAGAAATCGCTATACTAAAAGGAAGTGATTTGATTGGTAAATCTTACCAACCATTATTCCCAGAAGCTGTTGACCGTGGAGATTCAGAAAGTGCTTGGACTGTTATCGGCGCAGATTGGGTCACTACAACAGATGGAACTGGAGTGGTACATACCGCTGTAATGTATGGTGAAGATGACTACAACCTTGGGATGGAGGTTGGATTACCAGCTCAACATACTGTCGCAATGGATGGTTCATTCATCGAAGGAACCCACCCACAATTAGACGGAAGGTATGTCAAGGATTGTGATGAAACAGTTATCGAAATTCTACACAGTGCGGGTTTGCTATACAGAGAAAAAATGTATGCCCACGATTATCCACATTGTTGGAGAACCGGTCATCCCCTGCTTTACTATGCAATGGACTCTTGGTTTGTTCGAATGACTGCTGTCAAAGAAATGCTATTGGAATTCAATTCCCAAGTTGAATGGGCTCCTGATTGGGTTGGAGAAGGTCGATTTGGAGAGTGGCTAAGAAACGTCAAGGACTGGGCTATCAGTCGTGAAAGATACTGGGGGACGCCACTACCGGTTTGGATTTGTACTGAATGTAATCACCAACACTGTATCGGCTCGACAGAAGAAATGGCAAGTATGGCCAAAGAAGGAAGTCCAGTAGCAGAGGATTTACACAGGCCGTATGTAGACGACACTGTACTAGCTTGTCCAAAGTGTTCAGGGGATATGAAAAGAGAACCTTTCGTTATGGATTGTTGGTTTGATTCTGGTTGTGCATCATTCGCACAATGGCACCACCCTTTCGGTGAGGAAGGAAAATTCGAAAATAACTTCCCGATTGACTACATATGTGAAGGAGTAGACCAAACACGTGGATGGTTTTACACATTGTTAGCAGTGAGCACTACTGTTTTTGATTCAATTTGTTACAAAAGATGTCTATCTTTGGGTCTAATCTTGGATGCTGAAGGAAAGAAGATGTCTAAATCAAAAGGAAATATTGTTGACCCGTGGGATCATTTCAACCGAGAGGGAGCAGATGCAACAAGGTGGTACATGGTAACCGCTGGTGCTCCATGGAATCCACTGAAATTCGACCCTAATGGGGTAAGAGAAACCTATGGTAAGATGTTCTTGACCTTATGGAATGTGCATAGATTCCACGCAGATTATGCTGCACTGGATGGGTTCGACCCTGAATCTTCACCAACAGGAAATAACACACCTCTCGATAATTGGATATTATCCAGATTATCTCAAGTCGTAGAAGGAACCACCAAGCAATTCGAAGAATGGGATTTCCACAAAGCATGCCGAGAAATCGAAGAATTTGTTGTAAACGACGTGTCTAACTGGTATGTTAGAAGATCCAGAAGAAGATTGTGGGAAGAAGCAGATAGTAGCGATAAATTAGCTTGCCAACACACACTTCACAAAATATTGGTGACCGTTAGCAGATTAATTGCACCGGTTTCGCCGTTTATGTCTGATGAGATTCACAGAAATCTAACAGGCACATCCGTTCACTTAGCAGACTGGCCTGAATCTGAAAATGTAGATTCTGATATCTTGAACACAATGGAAATAGTTCGTGAATTAGCAGAAACCGGCCGCAGAATTAGAGTTGATGCTGACCGCAGGCAAAGATTACCCTGTGCAGAAGGATGGATAGTCAGTGGCCCTGACCTAAGTGATTTCCACGATATTTTGGCAGAGGAACTGAATGTTGAAAAAATTTCATTGGAGACCGATTTAGACCGTTTCCAAAAGGTAGAGGTCGTTCCAAACCGAAGAACACTTGGTGCCAAATGCCGTCAAGATTTACCGGCAGTTCTGGAAGGTATTGCAGATGGAGATAGTGAATCCATATTAGCAAGTATCGATGCAGGCAATCTAATGATTGCTGGCTATGAAATTACTTCAGATGATATCGAATTAAGAAGGGTTGAGAGAGAAGGATACGCTGCTCAGACTTTGCAGATGGAGGACTCCTCAGTATCATTGGTTCTAGACATGACAGATTCACCCGAATTGCTGTCAAAAGGATTGGCGAGGGACATCACTAGAAGAATTCAAGCATCTAGAAAAGATATGAATCTTGAAATCGAAGATACGATTTCACTAAAGGTTTGGATGCAAAATGCACCAGAACTATTTGACCAAGATAAAAATTGGATTATCAGTGAAACCAGAGCAAAAAATTCAGAATTCATAGTTAGTGAAGGAAAAGGAGAATCCTTCGAGGTAGATGGTTCAACGATATGGTATAATGTTTCGAGGTCATAACATGCGTAGGGAATTAGCACTTTTACTTGCCTTGTCAACAGTCCTTGCTGGTTGTTTTGGAGAAGGAGAAAATATTGCAACAGAAGAAAATTTAGAAACCTCGATTTGGGAAACATACGAGATTATTGACCCTATACCAGCCATAGACCCTTGGGAATTTCTAACCATTGATTTGAACACTAATGAAAGCACTGAGACGTCATGGGCTGTATTCGACAAAAATTACGGCGGAAATTGTTGTGAACATTACATCGCAACTACAATCGAGGGCGATATTCTAAACATAGGGGGGGAATATCCCGTCTGGTCTAATGACAGGGGACATGAATGGGACACCTACATTCCAGAATTCCTAACAGACCCTACTTGTAGAACTCCTGTTCCAACAAACCCTGGCGAGGAAGGATTAGGTGAAGGCAGCATCGTGCAGGCTACCAATGGAGATTACATCTCTATGTCCTGGTTCCCTTACGTTGGAGGCGATGGTAAACTCGACAAATTCTATGCTATATTGTATGACGCTTCCGAAGATGAGTGGAAATGGTGTTACAATAGAATGACTGAACCGTTCTATGATAGATCTTGGCAAGTCGAAGTCATTGGCCCAATATCATCAAACATTGGTAGTGGAGATTGGGCTAGCCTAGTTGTTTCTAATTTCTGGCACCAAACACAAAACGCTGGTGGCCAAATCAGCGTTGATGGATTGAATTACTACAATTTCCAATTCGTAGGCCGCAATTCCGACCCCGGACTCGAGGAGATTAATCTAAACTTCACAAATCTTCCAGAGTATTACGATGTCAACAAGCCTCACAAAGAAATGCGAGCTTTCCCTGTTCCAAGTGGCGGTTTGTATTTCCCGCAATATTTCAATGATGGTACCTCTGCGTTCCTCGACACTTCACTGAATTGGAATCGACATGATGTACAATTCCCAAGCGAATATTGTCAAATCGACACTACAGGTGCAATTCATTGCGTAAGTCTGGCAGGAACAACATTCACCCATCATCTATCCTTTGATGGAGGCTCTACTTGGGCCACGCAAAACTATAGTGATGAGAATTGGGCACAGATAGAAGAATGGGAGTTCCAAGCAAATGGCGCTCTCGATTTGTTTGTCTTGAATGTAAGATATCAATCAGCAGAAGGGCCTGATATTGACGTGTTATATCACGTCAGAGAATATTCTGAATCAATGGCTCCAGACACCCTGACATATATTGGATTGGGAGACCTTGATTCTACTAGCGGTGCTGGAAATGATATCCGTTTCGATTTCGCATCTCTCGCGATTCTAAACGATGGCGGAGTTGTTGTCGCATATCATGATTCAAGCGACCCCGACCCACTATTTGCAGTGGAAGTTGAAATGCCAATTTACTAAGCATTAGATAGTGATTAAATTTGAGAGATTTATAGTCGACTGGTTCATCGGAGGACTATGGGCTGGCTGAAGAATTACCGTTGGCTTAAATCATATCAAAATGCACAATTTCCAAAAAAAGATCATGCTAAAGTCTCTGCAACAAAGGCAGAAAAAAAAGCAATGAGATATATCAAGAAATTAGATAATGTCCTCGAGGTTTATCATGCCACTAGACTGCAACATGCTAGTGGAGGCAATAGTAGAAGGGAAGTTGATTTAATCGCACTATTAAACGATAGGATTATTCTAATCGAAGTCAAAAATTATAGTGGAGAAATCTCGATGGATGAAAATGGGTTTTTACACGAGAATGGTAAAAATCGTAATTGGTCGTTCAATAAATTAAGTGATGCTGCAACAAGATTAGCAACTAGTTTGATGACTGTTGGAATAAACCTTGGACAGGCAGAAATACATTCATTACTATATCTTGCAGGTAGTGGGAAGAAGGATAATACTGTGACTGTGGGAAATAACCTCACAAAGACATTTATCGCTGATTCTAATACTAGCCTGAAAAAAGCAATAAATTCTCCTTTGGGCACTAACGGAAAAATGTCAAAAAAGAAAATAACGGCGATAAGAAGATTCTTTGAAATGTGCGGAACATGGGATGAAATCGAATACTTGAATGAAAGTTTAATTGAAGGAGACATGATTGATGCAACAATACCTAACAATTGGAGAACAAATTATCAATCTGTTAAATTTGAAAATCTCAGAGGCCAAATTGGCACCATATTCCTTGGACCAAAATTTTCAGCTTCCGCTAAAGGTTGGAAAGATGAACACGCAGAGTTTGAAATAAACCATGACACAACTATTGAAATTAGAACTCCGGGGGTTAATTTTCAAAATATATCCGAAGTGATAACAAAATTAAAAGGTATAAATTTTGGATATAAAGAATTACACAACTGGACAGAGATTAAGCTTCTAGATGAACCTATTGATACGATAAAAACACCTAATGAATTCAAGAAAGGAGATGTAATAAAAAATGCAACAATCGTTAATGTTGTTGAGAATTTAGGTGTTTTCATAAGATTAAATGCTAATAAAGATGGTTTATTTCACATAAGTAAAATACCAAATTTGTCCTGGGATCAAAGAGATTTTATTTTCCGAAAGGGGATACAAGTTGATGTTAAGGTTACCAATGTAACCAAAAAGAAAGGGCAAAACAAGATCAGTGTTGAAATAATTGATTAATAAACAGTTTAATGATGCTACTTTTTCACCCTTAACTTCAAAACCTCTTGACAGTCATTTTAATCCATGGTTCTGAAATCTTTACCCGGAGTTGGGGCTAATTTAGCGAAGAAGTTGACTGACCACTTTGGAACGGAAGAAAAGGTAATCCAACTTCTAACAGATGGCCAAACTGAAGTTATTGCTGAAGTCGAAGGAGTTTCTCTAAACAGAGCCGACAACATAGCTCGTTCACTAAACGGAATTGATGGATTTTTAGCGACCAAAGAAGCGGTTAGATTACACAAAGAATTGGTATCTCACATCGCATCCTATGCAGTTAATTCTGGAACTAAATCAAAACTAAAAAATCTAATGCCAATAAAAGACCCTGCAGAAAGAAGGGATTTGATAAAACAAGCAATGCAAAGCGATTATAAAATTGAAGCCCTGAGAATTCCAACTGATATTGATACACATTTTGAACGAGTTGTAGTTTCCAAGAATCCAATCAAGGAACTGAAGAGATACTGTAGAGTCCTTTCTCCGTCTCCTGAAGAAACATGGAAAGATTACAAGGTATTCAAATCTGTAACCTGGGTAGGAGATGATGGGCCTTCGCAAATACCTGAAGGATGGCTAGTTCTTCCAGAAGACGCATCAATTGACATGATATTACCAGAAAGATGTGTAAAGTGGTTTGAAGCAAATAATTCAACTCTTAGGCTACTGACTCAATTGCCTGAAGGAAGCGGCTTTTTGGAAAATTTCAATCAGATTAGAATCCCACAACTCGAACCCCTTTTGAATGAACTTTCGAATAATTGTGACGCAGAATCTATTGCTGACATACGTGATAAATTATGGCCTCTAGCAAAAAAATTGGAAACTCAGATTCATTCGGAAGTAGATGA
Organism: Methanobacteriota archaeon; assembly: GCA_002707335.2. Lineage (GTDB taxonomy): Archaea > Thermoplasmatota > Poseidoniia > Poseidoniales > Poseidoniaceae > MGIIa-K1. The sequence goes on from PAMN02000042.1 coordinate 40,797, forward strand.
AGCAATGCAAAATGTGAACATGGATTTGAGCGGAGCAGATATGCTTCAAGCATTAGCTGACGCCGCTGCTTTACAACGCAAATTGGCTCAAAAAACAAATGACGCTATTGAACAAGCAATCGAGACTGCTACTAATGAGTTAGCAGCATTACTGGATACAGCCGGCATCCGATGCCCAAGAAATGTATTCAAGGCTGAATGGCCAACTAAAGTGAATAGAAGTGTTCTTGATGAAATAGACGGACAACTGGAAGACCTCTACAAAACAACACAATCGGATCGTTTGATTTCATTGGCAAGGAGACTCTCACCGATAAAATCGAAGTGTGAAGCAGTGATAAGAAAACTCATTGAATTAGACCAGTGGTTGACTATTGGAAGGTGGGCAAATGATGTTGGTGCAGTAATGCCTGAGATATGTGAAGGCGGTATAAGCATCAAAAATGGAAAACATCTGCTTATTGATGGAATAGCAGATCCTGTTTCATATGGATTAGGGGAATGTGCAAATAAAGGAGATAAGGAATCAATCGCTTTGTTGACTGGCGCAAACAGTGGTGGTAAAACAACCATGTTGGAATTATTGGCACACTGTTCAATTCTTTCACACATGGGACTTCCAGTACCTGCTGAATCTGCAAAGGTTGGTAGGATTGAATCATTACATGTTCTTGCAAAAGCAGGCGGAACGCAGTCGGCAGGGGCATTAGAACAAACGCTCCTTCAACTTGCTAACGTTGTTTCAAATAATGACTCTAAGTTGATTCTTGCAGACGAGTTAGAGGCCATCACTGAGCCAGGCGCTGGTGCTAGAATTATAGCAGGCATGTTAGAGGCTGCGGAAAATCATGACGGAACCTGCATGTTACTTGTCACACATTTGGCTCCCGCAATTATCGAAGCATCTGGTAAAGAGCTTAGGACAGATGGTATTGAAGCGAGCGGGCTAGATGAAAATCTGGATTTAATCGTCGATCGAACACCGAAGAGAAATTATCTTGCTAAATCTACACCAGAATTGATTGTAAGAAGATTAGTTGAAAGGTCAAATGGGGACGCAAAAGACGTATTCAACTCGATTTTGGGAAGGTTCTGATCAGCAGATTCTTCCTGCTTCTTCGCCGTAATTTTGCATTGGTGCTTGGAACAGATCATCACATGTTCTCTCGACTAATGGAAGGGTGAGAGTGCTTGCAGCCCAATTTACAGTAAAGTATCCTGCTGATGCTGGGCTTGGAACATAATCCTCGCCTGTTTGAGTTACTGTGAAATGGATGCTTTCTCCAGAAGAAATGAATACATCAAGTGGCATGAATTCCATCTTTGCAATCACTGTTGTAAAAGGTGTTATTTGGACTACACCATCACGTCCTCCAGCATGGAATCGCAAATCCATAACTGCATGACCCAAATGTATGCCGTTGTCATCAGTCATTTCCACGAAAACATGACCATTATTCGTGGTATGAGGTGTTGCTGACAAATGAAGTGTAGGCATTCCTGCAATGTATGAATCACTTTCAAAAGGCCCGTATGAAAATGTAATTGGGCCGTAGCCAGGACCAACTATTGCATCAGTTGGACCTAAATCGCCAACATCGATATCCAAGTAGGTTGTATCTTCTGAAGGCCAAGTGCTCTCAAATCTCCAACCGCCCCTGTTATCTTGCATTTCGACGCCTAATGTTGGTGCTCTTCCTTCACCTTTTAGATACCAATCGAACCAATACAGCATCTCATCAGCCCAATCCCACCTGAGGGTGTATGGATATGCCTCTTGTCCTCTACCAGCACCTTGGGAACTGTGACCTTCAACTCGGTCTGGGTAATCGTGTGCCCACTGACCTGCCAATGTTTTGATTTCAATGCCAGCATCGGCAATTTGTTGATGTATAGGGAAAGCCATGTGAGGGTCTACGTTCCAATCCTGCATTCCTTGAATTATGTATACTGAACCATTGTAGTTTGACAATACCCTGTCTAGGAACGATCTTTCTGTCCAATAAGTATTGCCTGCAAAATCAACCATTCCACCACTTAAGTAAGCAGCTGGTCCATTAGCATAGCCTTCTATGTATCCTTCGCAGGCGTTTTGAACATCGTCTGCGTCACCATCAACTCCAAATGAACCATAGACACCGTTGTGCATAATCATCCCTCTGGCTTCCATGCTTCCATTTCTCCACATCAATTCATGCACACCAATCAAACCTGACATCGGCACTATTGTTGCAAGATATTCGTTGCCGAAGGTTGCCGCTTGCCAAGGTGTGCTTCCGTCATAGGATTTACCGATGATTCCCACTTTGCCGTTGGACCAACCTTGGCTTCCGAGCCAAGTTACCGCTGCATCAATTCCCCGTTGCTCATCGGTTCCCATCAAGTCCATACAGTGGTTGGAATTACCGGTTCCAAATACAGATACTTGTGCAACCGCATAGCCGTGAGGAACGTAATTTTCTATTAGGAAGCGGCCTAACCTATTTGCAGGCGTTAATGCATCTACATCTCCATCATTGTAGTACGGGCCTATTTCAGCGATGACTGGAACTTTACATTCTTCGATTACATCTGGTGAATCATAATCACATCCTTCGATAACTGGCAGCCATAATCCAAGATGAACCTCTGCATCACCTGTCAAACCTGCGCCACCATCTGCAGCGGTAATCGTATCTACTGGCACGTATACGCTTCTAACTTCATCTATGCCGGAGGTGCCGTTTTCAGTAACTCTACTGTACACATCTGTATCCAGATATATCTCAGAAGAACGCTCCCAAGGCTCGAGATAGAAAGTCTCTCCTTTTGCCTCTGTTTGAGTGATTTTATCCTCACCAAAACAACCAGCGAACATAGCCGGCATTAGTATCAGTATCAGAAACAATGCCTTGCGCATGGAAACTACGCCTGCTAACTATGTTTTGATATTATCCTTTTTTGGTTTGGTCCAAATTAGGATACTAATTGATGTGCTTGAACCACTCCAGAGGGTCATGCGCACGGCTGTAGTCGTCCTAATTCTGCTCGGGGCATTGATTCCTTTTACACCTTCAGCAGCTGCGGATAATGGGATTGTAATCGAAGAAATTCTTGTTTCGGCATCTAGCGCAGCATACAATGGAACCGATTGGAATGGCGATGGAGATATTGGATCCGACAGCGACCAGTACATACAAATTAGAAACACTGGAACCACTGATGTAGATATTTCAGATTGGATTTTAGATGACAATATTGGAGAAGGAAGTCCTCCATGTAGAATCGGATGGAATACAACAATTGCAGCCGGTGAAGCGATAGTATTCTACAGGGCAAATACTGGAATCGAGTTAGATTATTTTGATGCAGATAGCGCTAATCTAATGGATAAGGACGGGAACTTAATTTCCACTATATCTTACCCGGGAGAAGATTCCTGGTGGGACAAAGTCTACACCTACGCTGCCAATGGTAGCCTTTGGAAGCAGGACCCTAATCCCTCTTCAGACCAAGGTACTTGCTACACACCTAGAGATCACATCCACACAGGATCTTACATCCTTCAAGGCCGAATTGTTCCTATGACTGGACCAAATGATGTCATAGAAAATGGTAATGTCATGGTTACAGATGGAAACATTGTATCAGTATGGTCTGATGGTTCTGTTCCTCCAATAAACACAGATAATGTAACTGTTTATGACACAAACGGAACGATTTATCCCGGATTAATCGACATGCACAACCACTTGCATTACAACACTGCTCCGCTTTGGGAAATGTCACCACACAGTTCGAGTCAAACCAATGAATATGGAGGTTATGAAAATCGATACCAGTGGAAGAACCACCCTAACTACAGCCCTCATGTAACGAAACCAAAGAATTTCGTTCATAGTGGCGCATATTGGAATATGGAAAGTCAAGCGATGAAGTATGTAGAAGTGAAAGAAATCGTTGGAGGAACTACAAGTGCCCAAGGAGGCCCATCTTCTGGAAAAGATTCGTTCGATTCTATACTTGTGAGGAATATCGAATACTACAACTTTGGTGCTGACCAAATCCACACCAAGGTTACCGAACTTGAATCAGACTATATCGGAAATCACATCAAGACTGGAAACCAATCTGGTAATCTTAGAGCGTGGTTTTTACATCTAGCAGAAGGCATGGATGAATCTAGTAGAGCCGAATTTGACATATTGGTTGAGAATAATTTGCTCGTAGGCGAATTGAATCTAATTCATGGAACTGCTCTAACAAAGACTGAATTCGATAAACTGGGAGAAGTAGGTGGTAACCTTGTTTGGTCGCCTCTATCGAATCTTCTGCTGTATGGCACAACAACTGATGTTGCAGCTGCTAAGGATGCAGGAGTAAGAATTTCAATAGCTCCTGATTGGTCACCATCTGGTTCAAAATCACCATTACACGAATTAAAGGTTGCAGACCTTTGGGATGATGAAATCCTTGGTGATATCTTCAATGACTATGAGATGGTAAAGATGGTAACTTCAAACCCTGCAAAGGCGATGAAATGGGATCAATATGTCGGTACCATAGAAGTCGGTAAAGCCGCTGACTTAGTTGTACTAGACAACATTAACACAAATCCATATCGGAATATGATTAACGCAATAGACACAGATGTGAGACTAACCGTGATCGGAGGAATTCCAATCTATGGAGACCAAGACCTAATGTCAGCGATGAAGGGTGATGATTGGGAAGATGCAGGATTAGGAAAAGCTCTGGATGTAACTTTCATCGGAGTAGAGGATGGAGGGCAGTCTTGGGAAGACATTGTCGGTGACTTAGAAATGGCAATGAGATTTGACTATAATGAGATGAATGAAGCATTTGGAGACAGTCTCTCTGACTTTGATTCACAGGTTAGTAACATGGTCAATGTAGGGCTTGACCCTGTACACACATGGGGCGATGAGAGATACTTCCGAGTAATCAATAGTTCAAACTCAGCAAATTCTCAAATCGATATGTCTCTACTTTACGATCGATATTATGACAGAACTGCATCAATCGATATTGTCGAAGGAGAAGAGATAAACTACACAGATAGTAATCCGGTTACATATGTCTATGGATGCACTATAAGCACGGCTCTAAATTACAATCCTGATGCAACACGAAACGATGGAAGTTGTACATTTGAGCAAGTTACAAACAACACAGATTCGCAACAAACCAACAGCACTAGTGATGGTGATGAAGACACTTGCGTTGGAATATGTGAAGATACAGACATCACAGAAAGCGCAAAAAGCAAAGCGGATGAAAATTTGATGTATCTGTCAATAGTCATGTTCATTGTTTTTGCCTTGGCTGTAGCGGTGATAATCATATCAAAGTCCAAGCAGGATGAAGATACGGTTTCATTCGTTCCTGAAATGCCGCCAATCAAACCGCCAGAATCAGATTAAGTCCCAAACTGGACCGTCCTGTGTATCGGTTACTACTACGCCTAGTTCGTTTAACTGGTCTCTAATTGAATCTGCTAAATCCCAATCTTTTGCTGCTCTGGCATCAGACCTTTGTGAAATCAAAGTTTCGACCTGTTCTGCAATTTCTGCTCGGCGTGGGTCTTCCTCAGGTTCTGCCAAAACTACCTCTCGAGAAGGTAATACTCCTAAGACATCCCCTGCTGTATCCTCTAACCAGTCAACACAATGAATTGCGTATGCTCCCAAGTCATCTCCATCGAGTGATGAAAGCATCTTGCCCATCTCTCTTAGCGCACCAAGAACCTTTGCGACGGCTTCTCTTGAATTGAAATCATCATCCATTGCTATTGCGAAACCCTGGGCCATTTTCTCAAGTAAACCGAGGCTCTTCACAATTGGAACCTGCGACGTTACATCACCATCAGGTAACGGTGGAGTATTATTCCCCATCAATTCTAAAGCTGCCTTGTAGACTGAAATTAGACGAGCATAATTTTTTTCTGCATTTTTTAGAAGTTGTTCATTCATATCAATAGGTGAACGATAATGTGCATTGATCAGTGCAAACCTTAGTACCATAGCATCTACTTTTTCTAGAATTTCTCTGATAGTCCAGAAATTACCTAGTGATTTACTCATTTTTTCACCATCTATGTTAACAAATCCGTTGTGAAGCCAATAATGGACTACGGGGCTACAACCAGTATGACATTCGCCCTGAAATATCTCTGCTTCATGATGAGGGAAAATTAGGTCGTAGCCACCACCATGTATGTCGAATTGTTGGCCAAAGGCATCCATGGACATTGCTGTACATTCGATATGCCAGCCTGGCCTTCCTGGACCCCAAGGAGAATCCCATGTGGGTTCACCAGGTTTAGCAGCCTTCCATAATGCGAAATCTTTGTGGTCTCTTTTACTACTACCAGTTCCTTCTACTCTTCCGCCAGCACCTCCTCGTACTGCGTCGATGTTTTGACCGGTTAGTTCGCCGTATTTTTCTGGTGCACTTTCAACTGAAAAATACACACCATCATCAACAGAATAGGCATTTCCTTTATCGATTAAATCAGATATTATAGATATCATTTCATCGACATATTCGGTACAACGCGGGTAGGAATCTGCTCGCAAAATATTCAAAGAATCCATGTCTTTGTAATAACTCTCGATATTATCATCGACTAACTTTTGCCAATCTATTCCTGTTTCGTTAGCCCTGTTGATGATTTTGTCATCAATATCAGTGAAATTTTGAACATAGTTTACATCATATCCTGATTTTTCTAGCCACCGATGAATCATATCGAAGGAAAGGTAACATCTTGCATGCCCCAAGTGACATAAATCGTAAACAGTCACTCCACAGACATACATGTTTACTACGCCAGGATTCATTGTAGTGAAAGGAACTTTGTCCTTCCTTCTAGTGTCATGAACCTTGAGTGGCATTGACGATGGGGTAAACTACCTGTTATTCAAACATTAGTTACCAATTAGATTGTAATCATCACTAAGCGGAGTAGCACCTGTTTCCACTCTGATTATTTGGCCATCTTTGAATTCATAATATGTCAGAACTGCTTCTGAGGTAGACCCATTTGCAAAGTGTGCAATACAATGGTCGACTCCGACATCGTCATTTTCGTATAACAACCTCACATTTTCAATATTAACCATTCCAGAGCCCACAATTCCCATCATGTCATCCTTAGTCATTACAGCATTTCCCACATGTGGAATAAATTTGCAATCATCATGTATAATCTCATTCATTTTCTCTTTGTCTCCAGCAACAAAGGCTTCGTGATAGTCAGTTACTAAACCCATGATGACTAATTCAATTCGGCACCATTTAGTCTTTTTTTCAAAATGGTATTGTTCATGAAACCGTTTGCTCTATTAGACAGTGCAAATTCAAATGTTCCATGAGACCTGTACTAATTTCACGATTAGGTTGGTCACTACCGGGGATTACAATATTGCTTTCGTCTCTTATACATCTTGTATCGGGTGATGCTAGAGATTTTCCTTTCTTCATATCAGAAGCGGATTATCCGGGCATACAGAGGTGGGTTTTCACACTCGGTTTTACATTGAATGGAATGATATTAATGTATTATTCTTGGTTATTATTCACAGCTAATAGGGAGCGAGCAAGATGGTATTGGATGCATATTTCGTTGGTGTTCGGAATCTGGGTAGGTGCGAACTTATGCGTACTTTCATTCATGGACATGTATGATCATATCGAAATTCATGTAGCAGCAGCACTGAACATATTCTATTTCGGACTGGGATGGTGCGTAATAACACACATTGCATTGAAGGATGCCTCACCAACTGGAAAAAAAATACGATACTTTTCAGTATGTACCGCTGCTATTGGATTGTTAGGGTTGGTATACTCAATAAATTTGGGACTTCAAAAGTATCCTGAATTCGTTGATGGAGACTGGGACATGGTGAAGATGCAGCCATACATTGATTGGGCTGCACCTATGGAATACTTGCTTGCATTTTCATTCATAGCAACACTATATTCTTTTGAAAATGAATTGAATGGGGATGAAGAGGAATGAAACTTCTCGTAGTAGACCTGTTAGCCGAACGAGTTGCTTTTGGGGAAAAGGGAGTTGAAGAAATTATCAGACATTTTCCTGGCTACGAAGTCCTATTATGGGCACCTCATACTGATGAGCCAAGAAATTATCCGTTCGGAAAAAGAATTAACTCACCTGAAGATGCCGATGCAATAATCATAACTGGAAGCAGAAGAAATGTATCTATGTGGGAGCCTTGGATGGACGATGTTGCAGAATTAATTCAAACTACAGAAGTTCCTCTTTATGGCATCTGTTTTGGTCATCAAATAATTTGCAAGGCTCTTGGTGGAAAAGTAATACGAGCCCCTCAAAATTCCTCTTTTATCTCAAATGTCACATACAAGAACGGAAAGATGACAAAACAGTTGTTCACACATCAAGACCATGTAATAGATTCAGGAGAAATGGAGGTCATAGGTTCTTCTGAGCACTGTGAAATAGCCGTTTGCAAGCACCCAACACGCCCGATTAGATCAGTCCAGTTTCATCCAGAAGCTGTCGCATCTCTACTGGAATTTTCTGTTGAGTGCGGAGACATGACCTCGGAAGAAAGAAGCGCATTTGGAAATGGAAAACAAGACCTTGATGTGACTGATTCTTTAATCAGTCCCAAGTACTAAATTAGATGCAGTTAATAGCGCCAACATGGACGCGAATCAGTACTACCAAAGTTTGCTACAGCAGGGACATTCACCCGAAAATGCTGCACATTTTACGAGTCAATATTATCCCGATTTTAATTCAGCCATTCAAGGTGCTGGAATGATTGCACCACCGCCTGACATAGGATTAGGAGGTTTAGGGGCATCTAGTATGGTTGCCCCATCCGGAAGTCTTGCTGCTGGTGGCGTTGCTGCCGGTGCTGCAACAACAGGTGCTGCAGCCGCAGGTGGAACATCTATTGCAACGATTGCTGTTGTTTCTGTTTTAGTTTTAGGAGGCGCAGGCACTGCTGGTTATTTCATTTATGACTACCTAACTGAGCCCGATTTCTACGGGGTAATTTACTGGGATGAATCTGGGTTTGGCTACCAATTTTCAGAAGAGGATTTGACGATGGTAATTCCAGCAGAGAATAATCAGGATTGCGAGGAAATAACTTACATGTTTGATGCTGATTACGAATATGAAGATGGTTTATGTTACATAAAGAACCTTTACAGTTCATATGAAGTTGAAGATAAGGGA
>PAMN02000002.1 GCA_002707335.2 Methanobacteriota archaeon
CGACATGCTTGTCGCTCTTAATCATAATATATTGAGTTCTGTAATTATCATTAGTTAACACCAGTGTAAATAATTAATTTGAACATAATCACCAAGCCATGCGGGTTCCTCTTTTAGTGCTAATTTTGGTGCTAGGGAGTATTCCTATGCAGGTAGAAGCAACAAGCGGACGTGCACTGTCTGCAAATATTGAACTGCAAGAAAATATGTGGACTTCGGATGATATTATTCCTCTGAATGTATCTATTTCAGGAGCTCCTTTTAATCGAGATATTATTCTCAAATGGCATCTATCAGATGAAAACGGAATAATTTCCAATGGTACGATTCCCTTTAGGATGAGTGCTTCAGTGCACCTTGAGCAGTTCTCTATTGGCCAATTTTTCACAGGCTCATCTTTTTATGAAGTCTCAGTTGAAATAATTGTTGACTCAACATCTACATTTGATGAGGAATCCTTCACAGTATTGAGAAAATCAATTTTGCCGCCGATGTCCAATTTGGTGATTTTTGGAGATTCATTATCAGATATGGGGAATGCAGATTCTAGTCTGATAGTATCGACTGTGTTCTCTTCGCCTCCATATTATTCTGGTAGGTTTTCAAATGGCCCGGTGTGGGTTGAACACGTATCCAATTACTTTGGTCTGACGACCTCTTTTGGAGATGGTCTCTCTCAAGGAGATAATAGAGCATTTGGAGGTTCTCAAACAGGACAAGGTTATGCATATCTCACTCTACCAAATGTTGGGACTCAAATTGGGAATTATTTGGCAAATGTGCAATCTAGTTTTGTAAATTCAGATTTGATATTCCTTTGGGCAGGAGGTAATGATTTTCTTTACGGTTCTGCAAACCCAGATTTGGTTAGCAGAAACATGGCATCTCATGTTGAAACTCTTGCTTTAGCTGGTGCTACTAACTTCGTTGTAGTGAATTTACCACCGCTCGAAATGACCCCTGAGGGGGCATCTAGAAGCCAATCACAACAGAGTACAATGGCTAACAATGTTGTCTCATATAACAATAAATTAAGCATAGAAATGACGAATTTATCCAGTTCAATGAATTTGGACATTACATTAATTGATGCTTGGACTATCTTCAATGAGATAGTGAATAATGCCGAGCATGTTGGAATAGTAAATACTCAAGATCAAGCTTGTTCAGGGGGTGCTACACTCCCACTTGTAAGTTCGATTCTTCCGATTTGTGGCACTGGAGCCAGTGTTGTATCTAACCCCAACGAGTATTTATTCTTCGATAAAGCACATCCTACTGCAACAATGCACAAGGTGATTGGAGAATATGCGGTTATGAGTATTGGTGAATCAGATACCGACGGAGACGGAGTCATTGATTTGTTGGATCAATGCGATTGGACTAATGATTTCTCATCTGTTGATTCAACAGGTTGTGACTACTATCAACAAGACGAGGATTCAGATGGAGTTGCAAATGGTTTAGACACCTGCTTAGGTACTGAATCAGGTTTTGAAGTTGATGAAAATGGATGTGCAGATTATCAAAAAGATACTGATAACGATGGATTAACAGATGATATTGATCCATGTCCATTCGGCTCTGGCGATGATGATCATGATTCAGACGGCTGTGTTGATATTGTAGACCAAGATGATGATAATGATGGAATCGAAGATGAGGACGATTCATGTCCTCGAGGTTTAATCGGCTTGCATGAGTTTGATTTCGACCAAGATGGATGCCATGATGACGAAGATACCGACGATGATAATGACGGACTTACGGACATAGAAGAAGATGAAATTGGTAGCGACAAGTACGACCGTGACACCGACGATGATGGTTACTTAGATGGGGATGATGCATTTCCACTAGACCCCAACGAATCAAGAGACACTGATGGCGATGGTTTTGGGGACAGGGCAGACGATTTTCCCTTTGATGAAACAGAATGGAAAGATTCAGATTACGATGAGGTAGGAGATAACTCGGATGCATTTCCAAATGATCCATATGAGTGGGCAGATACAGATTTAGACGGAATCGGAGACAATACAGATGACTGTCCGGATGAAGCAGGAGAATCTATTTTCCCAACTGGCTGTCTTGATTCTGACTCAGATGGATTTGCAGATGAAATAGATTCATTTCCCAACGACAATGGAGAATGGAATGATACCGATGGTGATGGATATGGTGATAATTTCGATGCTTTCCCCACAAACTCTTCTGAATGGTCAGATGCTGATATGGATGGATATGGTGACAACATAGATGCATTTCCTCAAGATGCTCTAGAGTGGAAAGACTCAGACTTGGATGGTTGCGGTGATAATTCAGATGCATTCCCATTTGATGGTACAGAGTGCCTAGATTCTGACTTGGACGGAGTCGGGGACAACAGTGACTTATGGCCTCTAAACCCTCTTGAATGGAAAGATAGTGATTTTGACGGTGTTGGTGATAATGCAGATTTCGCACCAAATAACCCACTTGAACATACAGATAGCGATGGAGATGGTGTTGGAGATAACTCTGATTTGTGGCCCAAAGATTCATCAAGAAAATATGACTCCGACGGCGATGGAGTTGCTGATTCAATGGATGCGTTCCCCAACGACCCTAATCGAGATTCATGGACGGGTATTATTGTTGGTCTATGCGTGATTTTGACATTGTTCCTCCTTGTAATATTTTATTTCAAGAAGCCAAAAAAAGAAGAAAATATAGAGCAAGAATGGGATTTTGAAAGGCCACTGGAAGCTCCAGATTTAGTAGAATGGAAATAAATTTGCCAGAAAACTAACAAAATTATGTAATCGGCAACATACTCCTTTTCATAAAGGATAAGCCGTTGGGCAAGCAAGGTGGGAATATGAGAAATTTAGGTAGCCCTAAAATTGATCTATCAAGATTCTTCTCAGAATCTTATGTTCACCAAATAAATGGGCGCTCAGTAAGCCCCCAAGAACTGATAAACAGCGTCAGCATGATATCAATGAAAATCAATTCCAACAATGTTGAATATGTAGAATACCTTACAACAGAAGGTCTATCAAAAGAGGATAGGGTATCATACATTGGAACAATTAGAGACAAATTAGGCTCCGACATCTTTGAAATGTCAACTTGTAACCGTGTTCTGTATGTCGGTTTTGGAGTCACTAGTCAAGAATTAGAATCCTGTGTGTTAGAAACAACCTCCATGAAAGAAGCGCCATTTAACCATTTTACCGGATTAGATGTTTGGCGTCATTTGGTTAAGGTTTGTAGCGGCCTTGATTCTTTCATCATAGGAGAACTTCAGGTTATGTCGCAGTTCAGAGGTTCTGTAGCATTGCACAGGAAATATGATCTGGTAAGCGATATTAATAGTTCATTTTTCGACCATGTAATATCTGCAAACAGAATAATTCGACGTGAATTTGGGTTTAACCAAACCACCGAATCTATGCTAAACTTAGCAACAAGTGCTTTGGAAGAAGCAGTTTCGTCCAAAGAAACAACCTCATCAGTGGTTCTTGGTTTCGGAGATATGGGCTGCAAAGCGATAGAAGTTTTACTTTCACTCGGCCAAACTAATATCCATGTTATTACTCGTTCTCCTGAAAAAGCAGAAGCTCGTAATCCTGAGTTAGCCTCGAATGTTAACATAATGACCTTCGATGAATGGAAGTCATCAACAATAGAACCAAATCTAATAATTTCAACAATTAGAAACAACAAACCTACATTCGACCAATCTAATCCAGTGCCAAGTTCTAATTCTGCTATGATTATGGATTTTTCTTGGCCACCATCAATTGACAAAAGCGGAATCTCACCTGAACAAGAACTGTTTGGAATGGAGCACTGGATAAGAGTGGCTCACAGATTGGGAGTGGAATGGGATTATGCATCTACAATAGAACAAAGCGAACAACTCATCACAGATATCCAAAAGAAATTCATGAGTGCTTTGACAGATAGGTCACAAGCAAAATTCCGCTCTTTCATGTATCAGACCTTAGAAAATATGTCTAGAGAGTGGGAGAAATCAGAATACATAGAGAATTCAGTAGAACAAATGGGAGCATTTTCACGTGAGATTGCAACCTGGATTTGTAATCAAGAAGAACCTTTTACAAAAGTTGACTTGCAAAATATGATGATGTCAACAAAAAGACCAATCAACCCAAATCTTCTACAAAAGTTGGCAAAAGACGTGAATGAGACGGTAGATCGAATTAGCAAAATGTCAACTTTTCCGGGGGATAATTCTTGATTGTGAGAATCGGAACGAGAACCTCTAGTCTTGCTATGTGGCAAGCCAATAAAGTCTCTCAACTCTTAAAATCGAGTGGATTTGAGACGGAAATAGTTGGTATAAAATCAAAAGGAGATAAATCTCTGGGTGGAAATCTAGCCTCTTCGGTAGGTCAGTTTATTCATGCAGTAGATTCTCAATTAATTGAAAAGAACATTGACATAGCAGTCCATTCAAGTAAAGATGTTCCAGTTACAATGGTAGATGCAATATCTAATTTAGCATATCTTGAACGTGGCTGCACTAGTGACCTGCTAATATTTCCAAGAAACGATACACATCACTCCCTGGAAAAATTGTTCAATTCGAAGGAAGAAATGTCCGTGAATGATGCTTTATCTATAATCCCTAAATCAGGAATGGTTGGAACCGTTTCAGGTCGTCGCCAATCATTTCTACTTAGCAAGCGTCCAGATATTATTCCCATAGCAGTTCGAGGGCAGGTAGAGACTAGACTTAAGCGTCTAAAGGAAGGAAGAGTAGATGCGATAATTCTAGCGGAAATAGGCTTGAAAAGGTTACACGAAATAGGTGCTTTGGAAGAATGGATACTACAATTTAGCGCCATTAGAATTAGTGACCGAGATTGGCCAACGGCTCCTGGACAAGGAGCGTTATCAGTTCATTGTCGAACTGATGAATTAGATAAATTAAGTAATATTAGATCAATATTAAATCATGAACAAACCGAAAAAGATGTGAGTAAAGAAAGAGAGATATTGGATTCGATTGGAGGAGGCTGTCTGTACCCTGCAGGAATAAAAATTTCTGGCGCTACAGCATCCGTGCAAATCTCCCCAAAAAACTGGCGAGAAACATTCTCACGAGGCTTGCCGTTCACTAGTTCGACTTACTTCGGTAATGTATCCGAGTTCACATACAGATTGCCAAAGAGCGATAATTTTACAGTACAGTCTCAAACAAAAGGGCCAAAATTAATTTCAACACTTAATTCAGATAGGCTGGCTACTGTGCTACAAAATGATGGAATAAATGTAGTGAATAAGCCAGTGATAGAACTAAATTCCAGGCCTGATGATTGGCCAATTGATTTTATCGATGACAACAAATCAAGGTCGGACTGGCCATATTTGGTCTTGACGTCTCCATTTGCAGCTAAATGCGCAATAGAGGTTTCAAAGGTTAATTCTGACTTGAACAGAATACAGTGGCTGGCTATCGGCGAAGGCACAGCTAGAGCCTGTTTTTTGAGAGGAGTGACCGTATCTATTTGTGCAAAAGCAAGAGATTCGGCCGAATTAATTGATTATATTGACAAAAATATTGACCGAAATATAAGATTGATGATACCCAGGTCTAATGTTGCAAAAAGAACTTTAGTTGATGGTTTAGATGACTTAGGATTCAGTGTAGATAGTTGGGTTGGATATGAAAACCGAAGTAAAAAAATACAGCACATTGAAGTTGAGCCAGATGATGTATTATTGCTATCTTCACCCTCATCTGCTAAAGCATGGGCTGAAAACTCCTTACCCATACCTAAAAGTATACTGTGCATGGGGAAGTCATCTTTAGAGGAGATAGATTCACTGGGTTACTTTGCTGAATCAGAGGTCGAAATCTTGAGAGGTCCAACCGCAGAATTCGTTTCAAAGTGGTGGAAAACAAAACGAGGTGGTTGAATGAGAAAAAGACCAAGAATCAACCGCTGGACTCAATCTAGGAGAGATTTAATCTTCTCTTCTGGAATAAAATCTTCGCTAGTACAGCCTCATTTTGTTGTATCTGGTAAAGGGATAGATGAAGAAATAGAAAGCATGCCTGGAGTCAATCGCCAATCTGTAGATGTTTTAATCGAAACTATTGGAAAAGATATGGAAAATGGCATGTCTTCCCACATGCTATTTGGTGTTGTAGATTCCCATGAGAAAGACCCTATGGCTACTAAAGCATCAGATATGGAAATGCCTCTTCAGAGGGCAGTCTTACAATTAAAGGAAAAATACGGAGATAAAATTGTTCTAATGACAGATGTATGTCTTTGTACAGCAACAGACCACGGTCATTGCGGAATTTTGCATGATCATGAGATAGATAACGACCTAACAATACCAGAACTTGTTAGGATTTCTTTGTCTCATGCAGAAGCAGGAGCAGATTATATTTCAGCATCGGATATGATGGATGGTAGAGTAAAAGCGATTAGAAAAGCATTTGAAAATGAGGGTTACACCAATACAGGAATCCTTTCTTACTCAGTTAAGTATGCCAGTTCTTTTTACGGGCCTTTTAGGCATGCAGCATCATCTTCTCCAACTCACGGAGACAGGAAAAGTCACCAAATGGACATCAGGTCTGGTTACCCTGAAGCAACATTTGAAGCAATGATGGATCAAAAAGAAGGCGCAGATATAATCATGGTCAACCCTGCCATGACATACCTAGACGTAGTTCGAAAAGTAGCAGATTCAGTTTCAAAACCTGTTGCCGTTTACAATGTTAGTGGAGAATACTCAATGGTAATGTCTGCTGCGAAAGAACCGTCTAAGAGAAAAGCAATGGTTCAAGAGATATTCTACTCGTTCGCTAGAGCAGGGGCTGACATTATTGTCAGTTACCATGCCAGAGAAGCAATATCTGAGAAATGGTTTGAATGAGGTTTTTTTCATGCAACGAGTTAATTCAAATTCTCTACATGAAGAGGCTTTGAACCACTTGGTAGGTGGAGTTAATTCTCCAGTAAGGGCATTCAAATCAGTACATGGTAATCCGATTTATTTCGAAAGCGCATCAGGTGCAATTGTCACAGATGTTGATGGGAACGAACTGGTTGATTTTGTACAGTCATGGGGTCCTCTGGTTCATGGTCATTCACACCCAGAAATAATAGAAATGGTGTACAACAAAATGCAGAAAGGCACCTCGTTTGGAGCGCCCCACATTGGGGAGATTGAACTCGCAAAGAGAGTAAAAAAGCGCTTCCCATTCATGGATAAGGTCAGATTTGTTTCTTCAGGAACTGAGGCTGTAATGAGCGCTGTTCGCCTTGCTAGGGGCTACACTGGCAGAGATTTATTGATTAAATTCGAAGGATGTTATCACGGCCACGTAGATTCATTGATGGTGAGTTCCGGAAGCGGACTTGCAACATTTGGAATCGCAAGTAGTCCCGGAATCCCAAAAGATACAGTGGCAACAACTCTTGTTGCTCCCCTGGATGATATTGAAGCAGTAGAGTACCTATTCAATGAACATGGAGATGAAATTGCGGCAATAGTAATCGAGCCATTACCTGCCAACAATGGACTACTTGTTCAAAGGCATGAATATCTAGCGAAACTTAGAGAATATTGTGATAAACATGGAGCATTACTAATCTTTGACGAGGTAATTAGTGGATTTAGATTCAAAGATGGTAGTTATGGTGACCTTTGTGGGGTAACGCCAGACATAACTGCTCTTGGTAAAGTAATAGGTGGCGGTCTTCCAGTAGGAGCATACGGGGCTCGAAGTGAGATAATGCAGAAACTTTCTCCTCTTGGACCGGTTTACCAAGCCGGTACTCTCTCTGGTAATCCATTGGCAATGGCCGCAGGTATAATGACTCTAGATTTGCTTGATAGTGCTGCTTATGATCGCCTTGAAGAGTTAGGTCAAATCCTGCAAAACGCAGTCGAACCAGTTCTCGAAAAACATGGAAATCCAATGCGATTGGTTCGAAGAGGTAGTTTGTTTTGGTTCTCTCCAAGTTCTAATGAGCCACCTGCTAGAGCTGATTTAATCCCAAGTGATGCAGGTAAATTGTACTCAGATGTTCACAAAGGATTGCTTGAAAAGGGATACATGTTAGCACCTTCCGCATATGAAATCGGATTCATTGCTACAGTCCATGAAGAGCATCATATTCTTGGAATGGTACAAGCACTTGATGAAGTTCTTACAGAAATGGAGTTGTAATTATGAACGGTAAACAGAGGATTCTTTCGGCTCTAAATTTAGAACCGGTTGATAGAACCCCTGTATGGTTCATGAGACAGGCAGGCCGACATCTGCCAGAGTATCGAAAAATCGCAGCAGAACACTCATTTTGGGAAAGGTGCATGGATGTAGATTTGTGTACAAAGATAACCTTGCAACCTTTGGAAAGATACCAAAAAATCGATGCTGCAATCATCTTCAGTGATATTCTTACACCCCTGCCTAGTTTAGGATACGATGTTGAATATGGTGGAGGCATTAGGATAAGTGAATTCAATCTTGATGACGTAGATGACTGGGCTAAATTTGATGCAAGAAAGCATGCACCTTGGGCTGCAGATGGACTAAAATCAGTTGGAGAAGAAATTGGTGATTCTACAGCAAGACTTGGTTTTGTTGGCTCTCCATGGACTATCTGCATGTATTTGCTATCAGGAGGAACCGGTGACAAAGACTTCCACAATGCTCGTGCTAAGGTCTATTCAAACCCCGAACAGGCAAAGAATATGTTACTGAAGATGGGTGAAATTGTTGGCGACTTACTTGCAGACCAAGTAAATCATGGTGGCGCTGATGCTGTACAACTCTTCGATACATGGGCAGGATTATTATCTCCTGAAATTTATAGAAAGTTTGCAATGCCTGCTACTGCTAGAACCATTGAGGTTTTCAGAGAAAAAGCAGACAGAGAGGTTCCTGTTATTCATTATGCAAAGGGTTCTGGACATCTACATTCAGATATAAGAGACCTTGATTTGAACGCAATATCACTGGATTGGAGAGACGATCTGGCGGAAAATCGTAAACAATTTGGCGACAAATATGCGTTCCAAGGAAATCTTGACCCTTCATTATTACACGGTTCAACAGAAATGGCAAAGTTAGCAACTAGAGATGTCCTCAAAGCCGCTGGTGACAAACCTGGACACATATTCAATCTCGGTCATGGTTTTGCTCCTTCTGCTAGAATTGATTGTGTAGAAACAGTTCTTCGAGAGATTGTAGGTGAGTAATCATGCGCCAGAAGATGGTGGATATGGTCCATCGTATTCAGGATGAGATTTGTGAGGCTCTTAGAGAAATAGATGGAGTCGATTATCGCCAAGATGAATGGACAAGAGAAGAAGGCGGTGGCGGAAGAAGCCGAGTCTTTTCAGGAGGCAGGGTGTTTGAAAAAGCCGGTGTAAACGTAAGCGTAGTCCATGGTACCCTAAGCCCTCAAGCAGCTGCTAGTATGGGAGGCGGTCATGAGTTACAAGGAAAAGATCTAGATTTCTTTGCTACAGGAGTTAGTCTAGTACTTCACCCTCTGAATCCAATGGCTCCAACAGTACACGCAAATTACCGTTATTTTGAACGTGGTGAAGGCCANAANCCTGGAAGTTGGTGGTTTGGCGGTGGCGCTGANTTAACTCCAAGTTACCTATTTGAAGAGGATGCTGAACATTTCCATCGTGTCCACAAAGATGCTTGTGATAGACATGATGTTGCAGATTATGAAAGATTCAAAAAGTGGTGTGATGATTATTTTTACATCAAACATCGAAATGAGAGAAGAGGACTTGGTGGTATCTTTTTCGATGATATNAATGATGCAAGTAGAGACGATTGCTTTGCTTTCGTAACCGACTGTGCTGAGTCATTCCTTGAATCATATCTTCCGATTTTAGAAAAGAGAAAAGACATGGCTTTCACTCAAAATCAAAAAGCATGGCAACAAATCAGGAGAGGAAGATATGTTGAATTCAATCTTGTTTACGATAGGGGCACTACATTTGGTTTGACCACAAATGGTAGAATTGAGAGCATTCTCATGTCACTGCCACTAACAGCACGTTGGGAATACTGTCACGAAGTAGAATCTGGTAGTGAAGAAGAAAGGTTGCTTGAATTCTTACGTGAACCTAGGGATTGGATTAAACCATAAGTTTGGGATTTTTATGTCAGATTTGGATAAATGGATTCTTCATGGCGATGAAATGCGTCGTCCATTTCTAGCAAATTCCAAATTAGCTGAATCATCAAAATTAGTGATTGTTGGTGGAGGCTTAAGTGGCCTTTCTTGCGCTTTCAGAATCGCAAAAAAACGCCCAGATATTGAAATCATAATTCACGAACAATCCTCCCATTTAGGCGGAGTNATNACTACATGGAAACAAGATGATTGGACTTGTGATACTGCAGTAAATGCATCTAGACCACATCCCTCTTTTTGGAGATTAATCAACGACTTAGGGTTGCAATCGAAGTTCAAACCCTCAAAATCAGATGCAAAATCAAGATGGATATTACTCGATGGAATGCAACATCGATTGTCCTGGCGCACATTATTCAAGATAGGCCCTCTAAAATTACGTAAATCGATTAAGAGATCCAGAAATGGCGGGTTGTCTGTAGCTGATGTTATTCCAAACAAGCAGATTGCTGATGCAATGTGCCTTGGGATTGTAAATGATACATCTGAGAATGTTGATGCAGATTTTTTGTTTCCAGCAGTTACTAAATTCGGTTCTAATCCTCCGATCAAGAAGTCTAAACTCAACAAATTAATTTCAGAAACATATCCTATATTTTCACCCAAAAAGGGTTCTATTGCGTCCCTTGATGGAGGCATGCAGACTTTAATCGATGCACTTTCCGTCAAAATTTCAAACCTTGATAATGTCACAATTATACAAGAAGATAGTGCAAAATCACCTGAATCGGTAGCAGCTAAGTACGAAATTCCGCTTGAATCAATAATCTGGACTGCACCAAATCCAGAAACTACTCAAGATTATTCTAAAATCTCAATCTTTGCTATTGGTTACAAAAATCAACAAGTCTCCCAAGTAAAAAGAGGATATGGAACCTTAATTCCAAGTATGGATTATCCAATAAGTGGAATATTGCATGAAAGTGATGTACATGATTCTGCAAGGAGTCCGGAAGGCCACCGATTGTTCAGGCTGATGGTTCCCGATGTAAGATGGGATGGTGATTTGGAATCAGTAAAGGAATGTGCGGAAAATCTACTTGCACCAAATCCAGTACTTTTTGAAAAAATTGGTGACAGAACAATCCCAAGATACAAGCCAGGTCATATGGGAAAAGTTGCAAAAATCAATCCCAAATGTACCTATGTTGGATGGCATTATAGTGGTGTAGCAATAACCCACGTAGTCGATCAAGCAGAAAGAATAGCCGAGTTGTTCTAAGCAGGAATCGCATTTGAGAACTTCTTTTCCACTAATTTGTGAAGACCTTCAATCCAATCTTGATTGTCATTAAGGCATTTGACTACAGTTAATTCCTCTCCGCCTAAATCCATGAAATGTTCTCTGATACCAATATCAAGTTCTTCCAGAGTTTCTAATCCATCTGCTAAGAATGCTGGTGCTACAATTGCAATTTTCTTAACACCACGTTTCACTAATTCTTCCACTTTGTTTGTTGTAGAGGGTTCTAGCCACTTTACAGGCCCGATTCTACTCTGATAACTAATTGACCACTGGTCTTTGTTTAAACCCAGCAAACCTACAACTGTTTGGGTGGTTTCGTTACAATGATGGCCATAGCATAGTTGGTTTGCTTTTGTCTTGATATTACAGCAATCGTCTACATTTTGGCAGTGTGATTTTGTTTTGTCTATTCTCTTTACGTGAGATACAGGCAAGCCGTGGTAAGAAAACAAGAGATGAGTGTCTTCATCGATGTGNGGTTGAATNGATTTAGTTAGCGGAACGATGTATTCTTCATCGGTTTCAAAATGCCCCATTTCCAAAATTTCGGGACTCCATTTCATCGCAGCAAGTTGTTTGTATGAGTGTTTTAGTGATGANTCAGTAGTAGCTTGTGCATAATGAGGNAACATAGGAAGCAACAGTAATTCTTCAACNCCTTTTNNGCGTAGTTGTTCTAATCCTGAACGGATCGAAGGATTACCGTAACGCATTGCGAATTCAAACTCAATATCTTCAGACATAGAATTCAATGATTTTGTAATTCTATCAGAATATACTCTCAGGGGTGAGCCATCATCCATCCATATTTTTTGATAGAGAGGAGTAATTTTTCTAGGTCTTACACGGAGTATAATACCTCTAACTAGTAATTGCCTAATGATGTATGGTGCATCGATTACGTCAGGGTCTAGTAGGAATTCTCGAAGGTAATTTCTGATTGATTTGACAGTAGGTTCATCAGGAGTGCCTACATTGATTAGTAACACTCCTTTCTTTTTCATGGTCGACGCTTCAACAAATTNCTAATAATGATTTGTTATAACCCCATTTCAATTACTTGAATTGGATAATTAACAGTGCTCCGCAAATTCTTAATTCCGTTTACTAAGCATATTTTGGAAATAATGTACTGTCCATGCTAAATAGGTTNGGCAGGCGGCGAGGTATGGAGGAATGGCAATGAAGGTACGATTCTCGGATTTGGGCATCAGCCAAGAAATGTGNCACGAACTCAGAAGGTCTGGGTTTGAAGAGCCGTTTGAGGTTCAACGAGAGACCATTCCTGATATGATGCTTAGGAGAGATATTTGCTGTAGAGCGCCAACAGGAAGCGGGAAGACACTTGCTTTTGGAATTCCGATGATNGAGCATCTAACTAGAGCAAACCCAAATCGTCCTAAATCGTTGATTTTGACACCGACTAGGGAATTAGCCGAACAAATNTTCAAAGTTCTAGATCCTATTGCATGGGCNAAAAATTTCCGCATGATGTCAATCTATGGTGGTGTATCATACAATAAACAAATTCGCAAGTTGGACAAAGGAATTGATTCGGTTGTAGCATGTCCAGGTAGATTACTCGACCTGATGGATCAGGGTCATGTCGACTTGAGCGAAGTTGAATTCGTCATTCTTGATGAAGCGGACAGAATGGCAGATATGGGATTCACAGATGCAGTTTGTGACATCTTAGAACAGTGCAATCCAGAAAGACAAACCGCCCTATTCAGTGCTACATTAGATGAATATGACATCTCTCATATCAAAGATAATTATCTTACAGACCCAGTAACTATTGGCGTAGGTAAAGAGGATGTTTCTTTGACAGAAATGGATCATCATTTCTGGTTGATACCCAATGCGAAGAAGAGTAATATTACTGCTGAAGCAGTCCGAAAGTCTGGTCGAGCATTCATATTTTGCAGAACAAGAGCGGGTGTTGAAAGAGTTGCAGACGAATTACAAATGGAAGGGCTGAGAGTTTCGATTATTCATGGTGGTCTAGCACAGCGCCAAAGAGCTAGAGCGGTGGAAGAATTTGCTGATGAGAGATGCCATGCTATTGTTGCTACAGATGTTGCAGCTAGAGGTTTAGATGTTGAGGGTGTATACTGTGTGGTACACTATGACCCACCGGAAAATGGGAACGCATACAAACATCGCTCAGGAAGAACTGCGAGAGCAGGAAGTTCAGGAAACGTGATATCTTTAGTTCAAAATCCTCAGAAGAAACAATGGTCAACTATTCAGAAACACGTTGGATTGAATGTAAAGTTCAAGCCACCCGAATTTAATGATTTGACATTGCATGAAGACATATCTTACATCGCTCCGCCAAGACCGATGAACAGAAGAAGAAAAGATAGGTCTGGAAGAAATAATAATTCGAGGTCTGATTCAGGCAAAAAGCACTACGGAAATAGAAATCGAAGAAATAACGACTCAGGCGGACGTTCAAATAATAGTCGAAACAATAGGTCTCGAAAACCAAAATTCGACAGGAACAAGAGACCCCCTAAAGGTGCAGGCAGAAGCCGTGGAAGAGGCGGAGATAACAAGAGAAAGAGCAGGAATAATCACTGATTTTAATCCTTAGGCCAATTACTATTTAGCCACGTCTTGACCTTCTCAACGTCTGAAATATCTTGCTTTTTTAGTACTTTTA
>PAMN02000021.1 GCA_002707335.2 Methanobacteriota archaeon
TTGAAGTAAATGGTCAATTAGAACAAAATCCTGATGATTATACTTTTGTAGTGTCATACTTGTGCTAAGTGATTTATTAAATTAAGTTTAGGAGTTTTGAAGAACGATATTCGCAAGGGGGGCCCTATACAATGCCACTGTTCGCATGGGTACCCATTCAAACGATGGTGTTTGCAAGGGACCCCCTTTCGAATTCACTCTCTAAAATAGGGGGAAATCTAGTTCCGGCCATGTCTATATAGCATGGGATATTAGGTATAATTATGAAACTAGAACCAACTTCTGGGGTCTGCAGTTCTTGTGGGGAAGAGTCTTCTACGAACCATTACCATGGTTCAGATTCAGAAAAAATGGAATTGTGTAAACCCTGTTATGATGTTTACTTAGCTAAAGAAATGTTACAGTATTGGAAAGACCACATCGAAGAAGAAAAACGCCGAGTTGGAAAATTGTAGTTATCTGTTATTGTATTTTTTTGAGAAACTTAAATTTTTAAGTACTGCAAATTTATTACAGCCATCCAACAAGTAATTGCGGTGTTTAGGGGAAGTCACAATGCGTGTGTATACATTGGTTTTGTTACTGTTCTCCATTATCTGTTTCGCATCTTCTAATGCGATTGCAGACAACGCAAATTCATCGGGCGAAGATTCTGATTCATTTCATGTAACCGGTTTAATCGTTCTTGGGTTTGCTCTCATCGGATGGACTTTCATCCTGATTCTATTGGGTATTGCAATTATAAAAATCTTCAAAAAGGCAAAAACTCATTCTGTGGCAGGATTACCAGTGAAATGTAAATGATAAAATGCACATTCATTCACTCCTCTATGGGATTATAATTACAATCCGCTAATCGTTCATCAACTATGGCTAGATTCCAAGTATCTAATTTAGAAAAAATTGATTATCCGTTGTATTTAGTCCAAATTCCACCTGATGCAGGCCTAGTAAACCAGATCTCAGAACCTACAGGGTGTTCCACCCATTCGTAGCCTTCTTTGACTACTCCGACTGCGTGATGGTCTGGTTTGTCACTCGAAAATTCAGAAACCATGGTGTCAAACATCGCATCCTCTTCATCCATATCTAACACCTTAATTCCTGTTCCACCTGGCCTTGAAAGAATTGCCAATAGCATACCAATTGTCATTGTTGCAAGAGAAGTAATCTGGATATTCTTATACAAATTGCAGTTGCCATCGTCGTTCATGATACATTCTAATCGAAGATCCCCCGAGAAGGAAAAGAAGGGGATTGAAAGGACGATCAAGAAAAGGCCTAAAGAGAACCGTAAGTCTCGCATGGTTTGCAATAAAATTTCTCATTATTGACTCTAACTGTGGGAAAATAATCCTCCTTCGCGTGAGTCCTCTAAAAAATCTTAAGCCATTATGAGGGACTACAATAGATACTCAGAACACTGTAAAATGCAAACTATTTTCTTAAATGTAATTTTCTAAAAAAAGAACTAAATGCAAGAAACTATTCTTTGATACTGGACACATGCCCCACCCTTTCTCTGAAAAGCCAGAGGGAAAATCTAACCCTTCTGAGCAATATCTGACTAATATAGAACAAAAAACCTACAAAAATCACGATTTTCAGCGTGGTATAAGTCGAGTATTTGTCTTCGGTGCCATAATTGGCGTCTACCAATTTTTCAACGAGTATGAACACTTTTGTTGGAATATAGGCATAGGTAGCCCATGTGAGTATCCGGATGAATATTACTATTCGGGTAGGCTGTTTCTTGTCCTAGCAATATCCTCTATCGCATACAGTATTTTCCAGTTTACTCGACGTGAATGGAGATATGCTACCGGTCTGCTTGTAGGCTTAATACTCTCTTTTGTTTTATTTATAATTTCAACTGCAGCTGTATTTTTCATGAAATAAACAATTTCCAAACATCGTTAAGTAAGAGATTCTTACTTTCCCAAACGAGCATATGTCTAATTCCCCTAGTGATGAAACCTCAGGAGAAGAGAATAAGAGTATATTATTCAAGAAAGAACTCACAATATTAGAAATCATATCTGTCCCAATAATTCTATTTTCCTTGCTTCTATTTTTCCAAATCGGACCTTCTGGATTTGGGAACAATAGCGGTGGCGGATTTGGCATGCAATTGATGCTTTTTTTAGGTAAATGGGGATTAATATTGGGAGTTGTAATCTTAGTGTTATCTAAATTTCTTCGAAGGAAAAACAATTGATTTGGGATTAGGCTTTTGTTATAATCAATGATAACAAAGGTGTAAAAATTAATAATTCCGCTACCTTTATTTATTATTCCCAAGTAGCCCGAATCATGCCTTGCGAGTGTTGTAATTGTAATCCATGTGGCTCAAACTGCTCATGTGATGGATGTTGCTGAAATTAAACAAAAACCCCATAGTTGGAAATTTGTTTAGATAAATCAGGATAATTCATTCCAGTAGTTTTCGATGGCTTGCGTATCTTTTACCCCAGTCAAACTATTCTCTATCATCCCATCACTGTTTACAAAGAACATTGTAGGGATTCCAGTAACATTCAATGATTGAGAGAGCGGAGGCGCATGAATAAATGGATGAGATAAATTTCGTTCTAATTCAGATTCCATACGCTCCTTCCATTCATTCATATCACTATATTCATCTCTTGGATCTCTGTTGAATACGAGCAATTGCCCTTCAGGAACTGTATCATCAAGTGCTCCCAATGCTGGTTTACAGTGATTACACCAAGATGCGGAAAAATAGGCCACAAATGGTGAACCTACGTAGTCATTTTTTCCATGAGTATTGCCCTGTTCATCAGCGAGGCTGAATGAGGGGAATTCTTCTAGTTCTTCCTCATCAGATGATAGACATCCAGATAGGTTAGCTAAAATCATCACCAGTGTCAGAACTATACATTTTAATTTGTTGATATAATCATCTCCTTCATCATAGCTCAATCATTTGATTGTGCATTCTTTGATTGTGCCCGTTTATTGTATTGCCCTACAATTAATGCCATAACTCCCAATTCTGCTAGTTTAGTTGATATTCCAAGGAAGTCTTCTGCGATGTAGTGTAAATCATGATTGCTAACGAAATAGGCTACAAACATTGTGGCGATAGCCACACCCAATATTATTTGGAGTAATCCATAATTTTCTCTGCCNATGTTAGTTGCATTCGCTAAAAATGCAATCAATAGGACACTTATTCCTCCAAAAAGCAACAAAAAGTCATTGACGCCCAACAGTACATGAACCATACCTGTGTAAGTCAAAAGGGATAGGAAAATTTTGTTATTTGATTCTAGACCAATGGAAAACAATTTTTCCGAAATTAGGTAAATTACAAAACAGGCTGCTAAGGATATTAGCATGATTTGTAAATTCGTCAAACCTTCCTTATCATCACCACCGTGGGCTGATGCTGTCTGCACGAAAAAAAGTAAGAAGAGTNCGCAGATTGCGGATATTTTTTTCATGGTTCATGCCCCTGTTCTGGATTAAAGAAATTTTGTATTTTTCAATAATAAATGCGATTTTCATTATGTGCGAGACCTATTATAGCTCAAACGGGGATTCTAGGCCTTCATTGTTACCAAAACCTGCTCATCAAGTTTCTCTCCCAATGACAATTGTTGTTTTACGTAANCAGTTACTTTCTTAGATGANTGCTTTGCTTCTTTTGATTTTTTAGATAGAGTTCTCAAAGGCATGGCTAGTCTGATATTACCTTCGAANAGGTGCTTGTTTTCATCTAAAAAATTCCAATACATGTCCGAAATTGGACACGATTTCTTGAAATGGAGGGAGCAATCACCACAATAATCACCCATTTTCTTGATGTAAGGAGTTCCGCTGACATAGGGTTTTGTAGTCATTAAACCACCCACTGCGTAGGTTCCCATCGCTAGTACATTAGGCTCAACAACCCAATCATATGCATCTGTAAACATGGCCCAAAACCAATCGGTCAATTCTCTTGGATTTACCTGAAGCAGNTTACCGATGTTAGCAAGTACCATCAAGCGAGGAATATGGTGCGTATAACCTGTATTTACCACGTCCGAAACTGCTGTATCTAGACATAGCATNCCTGATTCTGCNCCCCAATAAACAGGTGGAAGCGGATATTGGTTTGAGAGAAAATTAGGTGACTTTCTACTATCTGGCCAGTCACCTTCCCAACCTGCACCTGGTCTTGCTGCGGGCTCTTTTTCTGGATTATCTTCAAAACCATTGGTTAGATCATGGACATGCTTAACGAATTCTCTCCAACCCAGAATTTGGCGAATAAAACCTTCTTTCGAATTTATTGGTATATCAAGCATTTCTGCATCTTTTACGACATCCATTGGTAGCAATCTCGAAAGATTCAACATTGAGGAAATAGTTGTATGAAACAAGGTTTTGTGTTGCAGGGTCATGGCATCTTCGTATGGACCAAAATAGGTCATTACATTCATTTTAGCCCAATTCCACAAGCTCTTTGCTTGTGCCGATGATGAAGGTAGAGATTCAGGGTCAATCTTCCCTGGGTGATGTGAAAAATCATTCTCTATCATCTGAATTACTTCGTTTGTTATGTCATCGCAATCAAATCGAATCTGCTCAGGTAGGCTTACCGCATTATCCCATGGTAGTCTATTTTCGTAATCTAAAGACCATTTTCCACCTACAGGTTTTCCTTCATCGATCATTATGTCATACTTCTTTCTAACCAATCGATAAAAAGGATCCATCTTCCATGTCTTTTTCTTTCCTTGAGACAAAATAAAATCTTCTTTTGTGGTAATCCAACCCTTGTGGGAAAGAATTTGTATGCTATCTACCATGGAGATTTGTTCTCTCATAACTAATTCTGCTGATTCTGTGGTGGTTAGGATGTAGCCCTTGGATGCAAAATCATCAAGAATTTCAGAATACGATCTTTCATCAAAAACGTATTTGATTGGATATCCTTGTTCCTGCATTTCAATAGCGAAATGTCGCTGGTTTGAGAGAAGGAGAGCCAACTTTTGTTTGTGGTATGGGAGACGTCTTGCTTTCCATTTGGTTTCTATGAATAATAGTCCAGTGTTGGATTCTGCAATATCATCGGGCAAAAGTGCGTGATTTAATTGGTCATAGGCTACAAAATGCCACTTTATGATGTCATCACTGACATCTTGAATCGAGTCGGTGAACACACCCATGATTTCCCATCTACGTTTAGCATATCAAGACTTGTAAATGTCTGTACACCTGGAAGGATTTACAATCTTTGAGGAAAATCCTATCAGTTAATGAGAGATACACGAGTAATGAGAATAAACAGGCCAAAGGTTTGGTCCGTTAGCAGAAGACAACTATTACATCAATGTCCAAGGGCATGGATATTGAAGTATGGTTTTCGNAAGAAAAACAGAACCTTCAACAGAAGTTTGCAAAACATTTCGGATTGGTCATCACCCTGGAGAATGATGCAAAGGTCAGTTAGAATGATTGTATTTCAGAGATTAGAATCTCACAGAAATAAAATACCTTGGAATGATTCTGAGATTGCTTCCAAAATAAGGATGGCAATAATGGGGACGCGTTTTAGACAAAATAAGACATTAAGGCTAATAGAGAAAAGGATACGAAAGAGTTCAAAATTAAAATTTAGAATACCTAGTTCTGAAATTGACAGATTGGTAGAAATCTCTTGTCTGAGATATCATTCATTTATGAAAAATCCAATCATTCAGAATATACTGAGCGATGATATCACTGAGTGGTATACCTTTTCGAGATTAGATGCCACAAATTATCGAGGAAATATTTTGCATATAACCCCAGATATTATTTGGAAAAAAAGTAGCACTTGGAATCTTTTAAGATTCAGTGTACAATCATCTCATAGTGAAGTATCCGAGGAAAACATGTCTATGCTGCATTGGGCAATTAGAAGAACTGGCTTACCGTCTAATCCAAATCGATTTATCATCCATGAATTAAATTGGTTTAGAGGTAAATGGCAATGGAGCAGGAAAAGAGGTAGTGAAGCAATGGAAATAGATTCACTTAATCTGATAAATATGGACATAAAAGCAATGAAAAATCTTCACGATAAGTTAGGCCCAGCTTGTGATTTATCCCAAATCCCTCTTGCTTCAAACGAAAAAGTCTGCAAGACATGTGGCCATAGAGATACTTGTCCTGGCGGAGATGACTTGACTAGGGCAAAACTGGAGCAAGCGTCTTTGGAAATGCTAAAATCTTCAACAAAACTTTAGGATTAAATTTCTAAATACTTGAAACTAAGTCTTGAAGTACACCCATCGGATTAACCGCTTTTGTGACACCGCTTGCTAGCAAGACACCTTCTGCACCAAGTGATATTGCGGTTGCGACGTCTTTTCCATTTTTGACACCTGCACCGCATAGTACCCTAACATTGGAATTTACTTCCTTTACAGCTGCAACTGTATCACTTACGATAGCAGGGTCTGCTGTTGTTACAGATATGTCCCCACCTATTAATTCAGGTGGCTCAACAGCGATGAATGTTGGTCCAAGTTCAGCGAGTGCTCTCGCTTCTTCAACATCAGCAGCACAAGCACAGATAGGGAATCCTTCTGGAAGCATTTCCATTAATTTTGCAACATGGTCTATTGAGACCTTGTGTTCAGCGTGGTTAATGATTGTACCAACAGCACCTCTTTCGATTGCTGCATCTGGTTCTAACCATCCTGTATGAGACCCTTTTCCAACTGGATCTAGGTGCTGACTCCAAACTTCTAAACCATCTATAGAAGATACTGCTGAAAGGTCAAAGGCACTTACAACCGCAACCATTCTCGCGTTTGTATTTACTTCGGCCATCATCTGTCCGAGAGATTCTGCTTGGAAGCCATATGCAGTAGCATATGTCTTGAAATTAACAACTATCAAAGCCTCAGTCATACTATTTCACACCTATATTGCCGGATTTGGTACTAATCTATAATCCCATTTGTTTGAGAATACTCTGATTCCACTTTTACTCCGTGGCCAACAATTACTGAATCTAAGTGACAATTCTCACCAATTGTAACATTTTCACCAACCAAGCAATTTGTTATATTTGATCCTTGGCCAATTATCGAATTTTTCAATACCGTTGACTCCCTTACCACTCCATCTATTTTACAATTTGATTCTATCATAGAATTAAATGCAGACGAAACCTCTGACTGATGCCAAGACCCATTAATTACTGAACCTGTTTTGTATCTTTTTTCTGCTATGCAGCATTTTATTGCTTGATGCCATGAAATTGGCGTACCTGCATCGATGAAGTAGCCCTGGAATGGAAAACCTGTGAGTTCTCCTCGTTCAGCCATATGTGGAAAAATATCTCTTTCTAGACTGTGTTTTCCATTTGGCATTATATCAAATACTGAATCCTCCAGAATATATGAACCTGCATTGATTAGATTAGAAAATACTTCTTCTGGCTTTGGCTTTTCTTTGAATTTAGTAATGAAGTTGTTCGCATCTAATCCAACAATACCAAACCTGGTAGGGTCTTCGACTTCCCATAACCCTAGAGTTCCAGATGCATTCGATCTTTCATGTTGCTCTAGCATGTTTGTAAAATCAAGTGATGAAACTATATCTCCATTAAAACAAGCAAATCTTCCAGAAACTACGTCTCTGCAATTTCCCAAAGCACCTCCTGTTCCCA
>PAMN02000018.1 GCA_002707335.2 Methanobacteriota archaeon
CAAGTGATTTTCCTCGCATTAATGCTGACCACATTTTCTCTTGCAGGATGTCTTGGAGATAGTGACAATGAAACATCAGAAGATACTGATAACTCTGAAAATACGGGAAACAATGAGACAATAATTTTGTTTGAGGGAGACCAAGCTGGAGAATGTAGTGATGGTGCGGATAATGACCGCGACGGTTTATTCGATTGTGATGACCCAAATTGTGCAGGTTCACCGACTTGTAAAATCTCAGAAGAGAATAATACTAACCTAGATGAAAACAAAACTCAAACGGGTGATGAATATTCAGACTTTGATGATGAAATAATGGTCAACCTAACAAATGACATGATTACTTCGGGTTACATGGATGAGGCCGACTGTAATCTGCTATTATTATTACAAAATATGGATCCTATTTGGAATCGCTACGACCTAAAAAATCAATTATTACAAACAAACCTTACTAATGCTCCAAATTATAAAATATGGATTGCAACGTATGAAGATGTCGATGGTTCGGCATTATTACCTGCACTATATGATTGGAGAAATGGCGAGATAGATACTACTCTTCGTTGGGGATTATATGTTTTCGATGATGATGAGGTTTCATATCTGGGGGCTGAATTCAGAAGAGGCACTGATCTTGGGAATATTTGCCTACCATCACAAAGAGATGGTCTTACAAATCTCTTTGAATTGATAGACCCACCATTCAATTGGTCATTACCAATACTCACAGCAGAAGATATTCATAGATTCAATCAATCGAGAAACTCGAATGAACCATTGTGCGAGATAGTCATGTTAAATCATGGTAACATAATTGGAGATGGTCTGTTGGATAGGATACACGACGATGCGGTAACAGCAGTAAACCGAATTGGAGAATCAGATGTCAATGTTTGGTTTATGAACTCGACAAACGACTACTATGATGATCTTTCATACGCTATGGCTGCATTGAATAATTTTAATGGTGCACCAGAAGATTTTATTCCAAATGGACACTTTTTCATCATTGATAATAACGTTTTATCTGATTGGACGGAAACAAATTATTTCGGTTATCACCAGTATCATAAAATTGGAAATCCATGTCATTCTGAAGACAGAGATGATGTGTATCGATTCTTCCACGAGTATGGCTTACATCCCTTCTATAACGGGAACATGGGCAATATAATTGTCAATGCATCAATAGATACATCATACAAGAACAACACTGAATACAATATTTTGGAAAAATCAATGTTTGATGAAAACAAAATGGATCTGAGCGATATGATTCATACAGATTCCACATTGATGTGTTTGATCAATGAAGAAAATCATGAATTTTATAACATTTCACAAACTTGGCTAATTAATAATCAAACTGTTCAAGGAGAAATTCTAGATTTAAAGGAATATGATGTGAGTATTGGTGACTCAGTTACTTGTTCAATGCAAATTGAAGATCTACTAACTAGCAAGGTATTCATAGATAATTGGAATTTAACTATCAGTGAACGTCTTCCTATAGCACAGAATATGGAGATAATTCAAGAGGAAGGTTTGGCATCTTGTGACTTTAAAATTCTAAACCCAGACAACCTAGATTATGTCCCAGTTGTAGTATGGATGGTTGACTCCAATGATGATGGAATACTATCAATATATGACGACTGGGTCTCAAATCCTTCAACAAATTACACTTTAGATGTAAACAATACAGAAACGATAAATTCCCCAGATACTCATCAAAGCGGAAAGAAAATTAGTTGTATTTTATACATATTTAGTCCAGATGTTGCCAATTCAATTGTTGGGTTGGAGTTGTATGATGGTGAATATTATTATGACATATCGGAATTGGTNCTGTCTGTAAATAGTGTTGAAGGAATAATTGAATGAGTACAAGGGTTCCCTTGCATTCGTATAGTANCGCAACGGTACCAATACAAATGGTATCACTGTAAACTCAAGAAAGCCTGTAACTGTTAATATTTGTAGGCGATTAAATCATAGAGTAGACTTGTTGTCTACCGTGTGTGGGCGACGTAGGGCCGTTGATATCTTACTATTGGAGGATTTTCACAAATATCGATATCCTGGCAGGGGCGCCATTTGGATTTTGGACCCTGATGGCCTTCTTTACCATTTTTAGCGGGATAGCACTTCTATTCCTAACTNTCCTGATTTATCGGGCAGACCCAAAGAATACCAAAAATCGATTCATTGCTATGATGCTATTCGCGGAATCAATCCGGTGCCTTTCTGTCTCGATTTTTTACGCATATCCCTTCACACTTGAACAAGTACAGGCGCTTTATATCATACGGATAATATTCTACACGACAGGAGTTATGCTGGTTTTCCTGTATTTGAGTGCTCCATTTTTCTATATTGAAAATCGTTTTTCTAAATGGGTGGTCGAATCTTACNAATATCGTGCACAGATTTTCATTCCTATTATCTCATTCTTGATAATTTTAATNGGTTACTTCGCTTATGGAGGGTTTCATGAAGCTCTTGGTGAAATTCTCTGGATTTATTGTGAAGGCCCTGGAGATGGTGTTGGTGCAACAGCATCGGGTGAAGAGTTGACATATACGCCATATTGTGACGAATCATTATCTGATCAATATCCATTGATGTGGTCTGCAACCTTGATTGGACCATTTGCGACAATCTTATTCTTTCTTCCAGTGATTGCTGCAATCATTACTACAGTCGTGATCACAATTACAACTAGAGAGGTATTCAAGTCAGGAACAACCTCTCAGAAGAATGAAATTTGGGCAATTCGTTTGGGTTTTATCGGAAAGACGGTATTCCAAATTCTATCAATCATCTCACTAGTTATCTTCCTTTCATTGCTCCCAATAGAATCTGGTCCTGAATTAACCTGGTTCAATAATGATGTNTACAATTACGGTGATATACCTACATGGGGTATAGTGATTGGAGTTGTAATTCCATTTATCTCGGCCAACTTAGTTTTAGCAGCCCTGTTCGAAGGGTTTGTATTTTCATACGCTGTTATGAAACATGAGGTACTTGGCATTGACGAGCGATTAAGAAAAACCTTCACAACCGCATTATTTGCAGGTCTAGGAGCAATATTGTTCCTAGTTGGGACAGAATTGATGGAAAATGCAGCAGGCGTTGGCTGGCTTGGCGGTGTCCTGATTGGTATTCCTTTCATCGTACTCAGAAAACCAATCTTGAATATGTTTTCTAAAATCTCGATTTCAGTTATGCCTGAAGCGCATACAAAAAATGAGGAGGCATATCTTGAAGCCTTCTCAATAGCGATGGATGACGGAATTGTGACTAAAGATGAGCGGAAGATGTTGAATCTTCAAGCTAAAACATTGGGCTTAGATGAAAATCGAGTTGACTATCTTGAATCGTTTTACTTATCTATGGAGGAAGAAGAATAATCCTCTATTTTTCTAAAAGCCGTTTAGGCGTAGTTAATCAGAGTGTTTTTTTTATGATTGATGATAGCAAAAAAGAATATTCTGTATGGACCAACAGAAGATACGGAATCCCTGAGTCCGATAATGGAATTGTTATTTGATTGGGTTTCTGTTAGGTTTGAGAGAAATGGTGAATAAATTGAGAAATAATCACTTAATTGTACTCGACATTATATCATAGAACTCAGTGCGCATCTTCATGAAACCCATTGGTGAAATCGAAGAAGATCTGGCTAACAAAACAGAACCACTACTTGGATTCAGACCATCTTCAAAATTCAAAAGAGGCCCAATTGGAATCTTAATCTATGTCATTTGTGGAATTATTACGTTGTTTACATTATTCCGTTCGGGTGTAATTTAGGATGTACTATTTGTAATCCCTCCAACAGCCTAGTTTATGGACGGCATGCCACTATTGACTATGACAAAGTCTAGAGTGATAGATGAAATTCCAGAACTTAGTGAAAAGTCAACAGCATTATTGCACACCCTGTCCTCTCTTTGTTCGTTTCACACATGTGAGGACTTAGCCAGTTTTTTGTTTTCAGACATGTTTAGAGAATTGGTCGCAGCGCCCCACCCGTGGGTAATATTCGAGATTGGAATTTACAAAAATCATAACATAGTTATCGAGGCAATTCCCATCGAAAATGGAATCAAATTAGCCGATGCTTCCATGACGGGGCTGATTCCAGGAAATGTATCAGATATCTCGTCTGAACTGGAATGTTCTCAAATTTTGAATAATTGGCACGACGGAAACGCACACGAGTAAAACGATTCCTTGAAGTGCAGGCGACGCTCGGGTGAAATCAAGGGGATGTCATGAAAGACAGAAAACTCCGTGATGTTTTGCCTGACCCTGATCCAGAGCAAACATTGGAATGGCAGGAAGCCATTAGAGCCGTAAGCGATGCTTTAGGCCCAGAAAGAGCTCATAGGTTGTTATTAGAAACAATAGGTGCAGCACAATCTGAAGGCATAGAAATAGATGTTGTAAACACCCCATATCTGAATACTATTCATCCATCTGAAGAGCCGACTTATCCAGGAAATTTGGACATTGAAGAGCGCATTCATGGTGTAATCACATGGAATGCTATGATGATGGTAACAAGAGCGAATAAAGCAAATGATGGAATTGGTGGACACATATCCACCTTTGCATCAAACTCTCACCTATGGGAAGTTGGACAGAATCATTACTACCGTGGTAAGGATTTGGATGGTTGGGGAGACCATGTTTACTGGCAAGGCCATGCTAGTCCAGGAATTTATTCCAGAGCATGGTTGGAAGGTCGTTTAACTAGGGAAAACATAGACAATTTCAGAATAGAATGTGAAGGAAATGGGCTTTCTTCGTATCCACACCCTCGCTTGATGCCAGAGTTTTGGGAATACCCTAGCGTTTCTATGGGATTAGGTGGAATGACAGCGATTCATACTGCTAGATTCAATAGGTATCTTGCTAATAGAGGATTAGCAGATACCTCAAATTCCAGAGTTTGGTATACGATGGGCGACGGAGAATCAGATGAGCCAGAATCACTTTCTCAACTGTCGTTAGCAGATAGAGAAGATTTGAACAACGTAATTATGGTTATGAATTGTAATCTTCAAAGATTAGATGGTCCCGTTCGTGGCAATTCAAAAATTGTACAAGAATTAGAAGGCCGATTCAGAGGGTCTGGCTGGAACGTCATCAAAATCCTCTGGGGCACGATGTGGGACGATTTATTCGCAAGAGACTCTGATGGAAATCTTGCAAACCGTCTACAAGAATTAGTCGATGGGGACGAGCAGAGAATATTCACGAGCGATGCTGCAACATTCAGAAATGAACTATTCAACACACCTCAACTTAAGGCGATGGTTTCTCACCTTAGTGATGAAGACTTAGAGTCATTAGCATCAAATCTTGGTGGCCACGACATGGTCAAAATTAACGCAGCATACGCTGCAGCAGAAGCTAGCGATAAGCCAACGGTGATAATTGCTAGAACAATCAAAGGATATGGATTAGGGCCTGCTTTTGCCGGCAGAAATTCAACACATGGTAAGAAAAAGGCCGACGAAGCATCCCTCAAATGGATGCGCGATGATTTAGAATTACCATTCACAGATGATGAATTGAAAGAATATCCGTTTGTTGACCCTTCAACGGTTCCTGAATTAGTAGAGTATGTTAAGCAAAGAAGAGGTGAACTGGGGGGCTTCTGTCCAGAACGTCGATCACCAAAATCCGACATTACTCCCCCTGGAGAGGAAGGATATGCAACATTCGATGAGGGCACCAAAGGAGAAATGCAAGTTTCGACAACAATGGCTTTCGTTAGGTTACTTAGGAATTTAATGAAAGATAAATCAGTTGGAAATAGAATCGTCCCAATTGTTCCTGACGAAGCAAGAACCTTTGGAATGGATCCATTATTTGCAGAGTTTGGAATTTACCATCCAGAAGGACAACTTTACACGCCCGTTGATCATAAAATGATAATGAAATACAAGGAAAGTGACAAAGGTCAGGTATTGGAAGAAGGAATTTCAGAGGCAGGCGCTCTTTCAACATTCATTGCTAGTGCAACCTCATATTCAACCCAAGGTTGCCCAACAGTTCCATTCTACATTTTCTACAGCATGTTTGGGTTCCAGAGAGTTGCTGATTTAGTTTGGTCAGCTGCAGACCAGAGAGCAAGAGGATTCATGATTGGTGCAACCAGTGGAAGGACTACATTGAACGGAGAAGGGCTCCAGCATCAAGATGGACACAGTCTTCTGATGGCTCATACAAACCCCGCGGTTAGAGCATATGACCCAGCCTTCGCATACGAATTAGCAACTATCATTAGAACTGGAATAGATGAAATGTATGGCCAAGAAAAAGATGTGATGTATTACATTGCTGTATACAATGAAAATCACCCAATGCCGCCAAAACCCAAAGATGTCGATGAGGGGATTGTCAAGGGAATTTACAAATTAAGAAGCTCTCCTAAGAAAAAAGGCCCTGTAGTACGATTGATAGGCTCAGGGCCAATAATGCTTCAACTTTTAGCCGCTGTAGAGATACTGGAAAAGTATGGTGTGAATTCAGAAATCTGGTCTGCAACATCATATGGCGAACTAAGAAGAGATGGATTGGAGTGCGAGAGAGAAAACCGTCTAAATCCAAGCAAAGATAGAAAGATCCCATTCGTAGAACAAATGCTTGGAGACGGCACTCATCCAACGATAGCGGTTAGCGATAATCAAATCGCTGTCCCAGATATGGTTCGACAATGGGTA
Organism: Methanobacteriota archaeon; assembly: GCA_002707335.2. Taxonomy (GTDB): domain Archaea; phylum Thermoplasmatota; class Poseidoniia; order Poseidoniales; family Poseidoniaceae; genus MGIIa-K1. The sequence continues at coordinate 6,747 of PAMN02000018.1, forward strand.
GGTGGAGATTTTACTGTTCTAGGAACGGATGGATTTGGTCGTTCAGATACGAGACCATCACTTAGAAGGTTCTTCGAAATCGATGCTCAACATATCACTCTAGCAGCACTATCTGCACTTGTTAGAAGCAAAGAAATTGAGGCTAAGGTATACGAAAAAGCACTTTCTGATTTAGGTATTGAAAGAGAACGCTTTGACATTACAGCACTCTGAATTATTCTAGAAACTCACTAATCTCTTCCAAACTTTTTCTAGATATATCTGGCACCTTTGCACTCTCTGAAGGATATCCAACTGGTAATACTAGCATTGCATGTTCGTGTTCTGGCCTTCCAAGAATGTCTCGCAAGAATCCCATAGGAGAAGGCGTGTGAGTTAGCGTCACTAACCCCATATTATGGATTGCATGAATAAACATCCCTGCTGCAATTCCACACGATTCAGTTGAATAATAGGTTGGACCATATTCTCCATTACTTCTGTCTCTCTTGGTTTGCCTGAACAAAACAACAAGCCATGGCGCATCAGTCATATGCGCCTTTATTGCATCCGTTCCAAGAGGTTCTAGGACTTCCCTCCAAGCTTCAGGCATTCGACTATCGTAGGTTTTTCTTTCTTCAATTTCAGCAGCATCCCGCATTTTTTGTTTTATTTCAGAGTTACTTACCGCAATAAACTTCCATGGTTGTAAATGC
>PAMN02000004.1 GCA_002707335.2 Methanobacteriota archaeon
CAATTACCGATTTATCATGACATTATAGTCAGGGATTCCAACGATGCTAAGATTTCCGTCTGTATCCCGGTCAACTACAATTGTCAAGAGGTACTCATTTAGTAATGGAGTTGTATTTGGCCCAGCGACCCATGTCATAATAGTATAATTCATTGATTCAATAAATATGTCATCATAGCCATAACCTGTGGAATTGTAAATTCGGTCTTGAGATAATACAGATTCACCAATTGGTGAAGTAACGTTCCATCCATAGAAGTTACTAGGATCAAATACCCAATTAAATGTAGAATCACTGTAAGATGTGTGCTGGAAAATTAATCGCCAATGACTTTGTTCTATGTCTAACCTAGATGCATTTTCAAGTTCTATTGTTCCCAATGCACTAGTGAAATTTTCAAAGAAAGTCTCTGTCAAATTATGTTTGCTGTAAGTTATGTTACTATTGATTACGTGCAAATCATCATTTAGCATTGAATGCCATATTGAGTAATTTTTAGTAATCATAGCTTGTGTGAAATTATTAAAGAATAAAGATATACTCGGTGTAGACATATTTTGAGATTCTAATATTGCATCGATATCTGCCCCTGGGTCATTCTCTAGATACCAATCTACGTTTATTCCTTTGTAATATCCTTCGCATCCATGTGATATCGTCATTTCTGATGAGCCAAGTAAGAAATTATTACGATAGAAATTGCAACCATTAGCAACTACTTCCCATGTATCTTCTTTTGTAAGGTTTCTATCCAAGGAGGCTTCTGTAGTTAAATTCTCATCTTCGAATATGTGGACTGCGGAAATTCCGCACCCAAAAATATGATCATTTATTATACCTCTACTGTAAATAAAGCCACCTTGTCTATCTTCTTCCAACTCCTTAAGGAAATATGATTTATGATAACTATCACTCTGATTGTTGTAATATATCGTGAAAGTATTACCTTCTCCAAAATGTCCCCAATTGTTGGCAACGGTATAATTCAAACCTACGTAACTTGTGTTTTGAGCGTTTATTGTGCCCGTTAGACCTGAACAAAATTGATTTGACTCATCATCAGTTCTTTGAAGTGGTTCAATTTGTCCACGGATTGTGGAAGTTCGGTCAAGATGCTCTGTCAAAATATAATTGCACATTGGCGACCTGTGTTCATAACTCCCGTTTTCTAAACGATACGAATCAGTACCACAGTATCGGTCTTTTTCAACGGGCATTATACTAATTTCAGGATTTTCAATCAAGCAAACAACGTCCCCTTCATTTGTAAATAATTGAATACCAATTTCAGATGAATGGTATACTCTAAACGTTGTATGATTTTCGCGGAAGGGGGCTCCTTCGTATCTGATATCGAATATTTCTCCATCCACTAATACTTGAGTAGCGTCCTCAAAATATATTAAATCCGCATTTTTTACAGTTACTAAGTTTACTTGATAATTGCTTTCTTCAGGAATAGGAAATTCATAATCAACAAAATCGATTATTACTTCATGTGTTGGAAAATTCATATCGTTACAGACTAATGTTTTTTCTGGTTCTGAATCATCAAATCCAAGACATCCTGATATTGAAACAGTTAGGACAAGAAGAGAAAATGAATAGACAAGTACCTTCGACATATATGCTGCTTTATTGTCAACAACATGAAGCCTTTGGAAATTGACATACTAAATTCAAAGCATCCGTTTAACAAATAGAGATTGTTGAATAACAACAAAATCGGGTAAACTATTCCAATCAAATTACGCCTTGAGCCATCATTGCTTCAGCGACTTTCAAGAAACCAGCAACATTTGCTCCAAATACATAATCACCTTCTCGACCGTATTCTTTTGCTGTCGAGTGTGCTTGTTCGTGAATTGACACCATGATGTCATCTAGCCTCTTGTCTACCTCTTCACGAGTCCATGACAATCTCAATGAATTCTGGCTCATTTCGAGACCAGAAGTTGCTACACCGCCTGCATTACTTGCTTTACCAGGTGCGAATAGAACTCCGCCCTTCTGGAAAACTTCAACTGCTTCTGGGGTACAAGGCATGTTAGCACCTTCAGCAACTGCTGTTACATTATTAGCAACAAGCATCTTTGCTTCTTCACCATTTAGTTCGTTTTGAGTTGCACATGGAAGCGCAACATCGACATTAACTCCCCACAGACCATTCAATGATGGTTCTGGTTGAGATTCTGTGAATGTTACTCCATCGAAGTTGTTTGCATATTCGCTGATTCTTCCTCTTCGGTTGTTTTTGAGATCCATTATCCATGCTAATTTTTCTCTATCGATTCCAGCAGGATCATGAATCCATCCAGATGAATCAGACATTGTCACTGGCTTTCCGCCTAGATCGAGTACTTTTTCACAAGCAAACTGGGCTACATTTCCGCTACCACTGATTGAAACTGTTGCTCCTTCGAATGATTTACCTTTTGTAGCAAGCATTTCTCTTGCGAAGTAAACCAATCCATATCCAGTAGCTTCTGGCCTGATTAAAGAACCACCGTAAGTCAGTCCTTTTCCAGTTAAGACTCCAGCCTGGAAGTCGTTTCTAAGTTTCTTGTACATACCAAACATGTAACCGATTTCTCTTCCACCAACACCGATGTCTCCAGCAGGGACGTCACAGTTGTGACCGATGTGTCTCCAAAGTTCGCTCATGAACGATTGGCAGAATCTCATAACTTCAGCGTCTGACTTACCCTTTGGGTCAAAGTCAGAACCACCTTTTCCTCCACCCATTGGAAGTGTTGTAAGGCTGTTCTTGAATACCTGCTCAAATGCTAGGAATTTCAAAATTGAAGCATTGACTGATGGATGGAATCTTAATCCACCTTTGTATGGGCCAATTGCCGAATTAAATTGAATTCTAAATCCACGGTTTGTGTGTATATTTCCATTGTCATCAACCCAAGGCACTCTGAAATGTATAAGACGCTCTGGTTCTACTATTCTCTCAACGATTCCCGCTTCAACATATTGAGGGTGCTTCTCTAGAACTGGCTCTAGTGATTCTAATACTTCCCAAACTGCTTGATGAAATTCTGGTTGTTCGGGGTCTCTTTGTTTTACTCTCTCAAAAATATCATTCACGACGCTCATCTTTAGCACCTAGTACACATCTTGTGTTGGCCAGTCCACTTACATACCCTTTACAAGCATTGTCACTATCAGAGTTGTTAATTGTACGGACAGACAGTGTTGAAGCGTTCGAGACGCTCCAATCTTCGCATACCATTCTCATCTGTTTCAGACATTGCTACAATCGCTTCTTCAATTAGAGCATGTTGACCAGGAAGAATATTGAACATATTTCTCAAAGTTTCAATCATAGCCCATTCATCTTCAGTTATGATTTCATCATCTAAAGCTGCAATTAATGCAGATTGATATGTGGAAACATCTCCCATTCGAGATTCATCGTAATCCTTTGTATCTGTTATGGGGCTAGGATCTATACCCTTAGCCACATCCATTGCATCACTAAGGTCTTCTTCTGCAATTCCCAAGGCTGTTGCAAGAACCTTGAGAATTCCTGCCTCATCATCAGTTACAATCTCGTCTTGTAATGCTGTTTTCAAAATCTCAATGTAAAGGTACATTCCCCTGCTTTCTTCAAGTGGCATGTACACTTCTAAATCCTCATCCTTTGAGTATCTTATGCCAATATCGGCCGATTTGCTCATTGAAATTACTGTAAAAACAACTGACTGAAATTTATTGTAATTATTTTGTATACAATTTGTAATCATGTGTAAGACATATATACTACATTGTATGTGGTCATACTACGAGGGACCAGAATGAACACTCCAACTAACCCAATTTCGCTTCGGATAACCGATGAAGAAATGGCATTGTTAGATTCAAGAGTTGGGCTCGATGGTGCACGAAATAGAAGCGATGTTATTCGCGCTGCTATACGCACATATCTAGAAAAACAACCTCTACTCCCTGAAATGGATACTGTTACAATTCCATTGGGAAGATCATTGAAAGCTAAGTTAGGAGACCTTTACGAAATGTATGGAACAACTCCTGAAGTTGCAGCACTACAAGGTATGCAAGATTATGTTCGAAAATTAATTGCGGAAGATGCAAAATTGAATCAAATTCTATCCGAGGGTTTGGCAGAGGCCCGGGATAAGACAACAAGACGTAAGGAGTTCACTGAGTGAAAACAGGGTGAGAGCCACATAATGGAGGGGATGGGAAAATGCGATGGAATGACAACTCAGAAAATGATAGTCGTTCCACCTTCCGATCCGATGTAAACAGGCCAGGTTACATCGGTTTCGCTGCACTACGTCTTCGTGCACTAAGAGCACAAACTGGCAACCCAACATTTGTCCCCTCGCATGAGCGGGGGGACTCCGATTCCAACCCTGCTTGCTAGTAGGGTTTGTCCACACGCACCCGGACCCCACACCCGGGTGCAAATTACAAGGATTAGTGCAACCGCTATTGATTTATGCTCAACCTCAAATACCTTCGGCAAAAGCATGTAATCATGCCAACCCAAAATCAATTCAGATGGTTGGCGCATCCAACATTAAGAGAAGGACAAGCCGAGATGATCGATGCTTGCCTTAATACACTAAATCGAGGAGGTTCACACCTCGCAAGTGCCCCTACTGGGATTGGAAAGACTGCTGCTGCACTTGCTGCTGCATTCGAACATGTTCACACAAATAACTCTCCAAAAACAATCGTATTTTTGACACCAAAACAAAGCCAGCATGAAATTGTAGTTGAAACTGTTAGAATGATTAATGAAAAATTGGGACAGAGTTCAAAGCGAATTAAATTGGTTGACCTAATAGGCAGAGAATCAATGTGTGAAACAGTTAATCCTCTTACAGGTAAATGTGAATGTGAGCAAAATAGTGTTGAGGCCTCATTACAAAATCGCAAAGAGGACATTAGAAGATATATCTTAGAGAAACCAAGACATGTCGGAGAAACCATCGATATTTCAAAAACCTGGGGCGTATGTGCTTGGTCAGCATGTCGTTCTGCAGTAAGGGATTGCGATGTTCTAGTATGCGACTATAATCACATATTCATTGACGACGTCCGTGAAGCATCTCTTGGTTCAATGAGGTTAGAAATTGAGAACATCGTATTGATTGTAGATGAAGCCCACAATCTTCCCTCTCGCGTCAGGATGGGGATGCAGCGCCGCCTATTCCCAGAGATGGTAAGAAATGCTGAGTATGAAGTTCAGGAACATATTGAGAATATGAATGATAGTGAGTCCGTTTCAATCAAGGAATCCAAGAAGAAGCGAAAGTGGTGTCTTGATGTTTGTAAACAATTCCGTAGAGTATTAGACAGAGAGTTTGACAAGCTTAGCACAGAGATAATGGCTTCCGATGAGAATGAGATTTCTGTTTCATCAAAGCAAGTTTTCGAATGGATGGATGAAGCATTTGACAAAGTCGAAGAAGCCTCTAAACAAACTACGCTAATGAAAGGGAGTGAGATTTTCACTCCACAACAAAAACACAGACTCAGAGAGTGGTCAATTTTACTATCATCCAACGTGGTTGAAATTGATGAAGGCGGAAATAATGACCAGTCTAGTCACCTGCTTTCCCACCTAATCGATGTACTTTCAAGATTTGGAAATAGTCCTGCGATTTGCTTAGTATACTCCCCTGATTTTGGAAAGAAAGGCCGAATAATCACACATTTGTTAGATGCAGGTCTGGTATCTGGAGATATCTTTGACAAGGTTTCTGGCTCCATTCTTATGTCAGGAACACTGAATCCTCCAAGTATGTATGCAGATCTTCTGGGCATAAGTAAAGACATAAGAGGAAAATCGATACACAAGTCCCCATTTGAAAAATTTAGGCGGCCAATTGTAGTTGCCACGGATGTAACCTCGAAAATGACAGGAAGAGGTATTGACAATACTGAACGAATCAAAAAACACGTGCAATCAATAGTTGCTAACACTCCTGGTAACGTTGCTGTTTTTGCCCCGTCATACAAATTCTTGAATGACATAATGGGAGATTTGTATCTCCCAAATAAAAAGAAAGAAATCGAGTCTAGGGACTGGTCAAAGCAGGACATAAGCGCACTCAAAGCGGACTTGAACGAGTCAAAAAAACCTGGTAATCGAAGTATAGTCTTAGCTGGCGTATTTGGAGGTAGACTATCAGAGGGTGTGGATTACGCAGGTGGAATATTAGATACAGTAATTTGCATTGGAATTCAAAATCCAATTCCAAACCTGTTGCAAAAAGCATATTCTAACTACATAAAAGATAAATTTGGGCAAGCAAATTTTTGGAGGTATGCAAATTCGCAACCCGCCATAAATACAATACTACAAGCAATGGGGAGGCCGATAAGAGCGATGGGTGACAGAGCCCTGATAGCATTACTCGACAAAAGAAATTTGGAGAGAACATACTCAACGTGTTATCCCCCCGACTTGAAAATGAATCAGGTAAGAGATCATGAAGGTTCAGGAAGGTTCGCAAAGCGTTTCTTTTCAAAGGTAAAAAGAGAAATCAATACCTGAAAGGTTCAATATCCTCCACCCTAGGAGATAACATCATGGAAGAGTGGGACGAAGTCGATATTGAAGTTTCAATCACAGGACTTGAAGTAAGTCCACAACATTTGCATGCAGCGTTTGAGGTGACTGGAGACCACCTCTCTGAGGTCAGAGATAGACACAAAATGGTGCTAGTAGAAGCCGGTGCTATTCCGGAGTCTCACATTTCAGATATTGCTCCTGAAAGGAGAATGGCTTGGATTGTTGAGGAAATGAATGGAATCCCGCATGGGAGAGGATTCTCCATACCATTACTGGGGGCAGACGAATCACAAATCAAACTCTTCAAAGGCGAAATTGATGGCCATTCAATCCTAAAATTAAGAATAAATTCAGATTTTGAGAGAGACATACCTATACCTGCAGACATATCCTCGATTCAAGCGAAACTTGAGGATAAAATCCTAAAACTAGACTGGTAATTATCGGTTCGGAATATTTCCAAATTGATTAATCTCTGCTGCTACTCTCGTCAATGATTCTTGAGCGTGTACCTTGTGGGATTGATCCATCTCATGACGACTGTATCTTGCTTCTTCAAATACAGAATCAAGGCTTGATAGTGCTTGTTCTGACAATTGCGGAAGTGCGGCACGTATTGCCATTTCAAATTCTCTTACAGTCTCGAAATCTCTTCTTAGGAATCCTTTGCCCATCAATAAGTGTACTAGACTTTCATAACAATGGAAGATTGCCTCTCTCATGGAATCTCCTGCTGCTAGTAATTCTGCTGTGTAAGAGAAAATATCTGCTATTTCCTTTGCTGTTTCTGCTGCTTTTCTTCTCATCATAACAAATGCAACAGCACCACCAATTAGTAGAACTGCCAGTACATATACCCACCATGGAACAGATTGTGACTCACCTTCGTAAGTGTAACTTGGTGAAACTCCACTGCTGTACTGGGTGTTGAATGTATTTACAGAGTCTGTAGTTAGAATGCCATTGCTGGAAACTGTCATCTTCAGTGTCAATTCCCCATACTCATCTGTATCACCATATGGTGGTTCCGAATTGAATTTGAAGGTTGCAAGACCATCAGAATCTGTCTCGACGATTGTTGTCTTTAGTCTGGTTCCGTTAGCATGTTCCAGATAAACAGTTATCGCTACACCGGGTATTCCGATTTCAGTACCTTTCTCTGTTACTTCGATTTCACCTTCAATAACTTCTTGCTCATTCTCAATAATTGGTTCGATATCGACATCAAATTTCGCATCGATAACAATTGACATCATACCTGACCATGAGTCACCTTCTCTCAGATTGAGAGTTGAATTTGAAGGCATTTGGACATTCAACTGAGTTTGCCCAGGATTAATCCATGTTGGAGCAGTAGCTGTTAATGTGAAAGTTGCACCATTCCAAATAACATTGGAGTTAATACATCTAGAACCTGCCTCATTTCCACCACAATTTCCAGATTCACCAAGGATTAAATCTACACCATCGATAACAACTCCTTGACCACCGATTTCAGATACTCTTCCCGTGATAACAATAGGTGAGTTGACATTATCTCCTCTTACCACATATCCTGAAGTTGAATCAATGTGAACTGTGACATCAGACCATACCACGACAGTTTTGTTTGTGGTTACAGGTAAGTGCCCGGGGCTTCCTTCGAAATCGAAGGTCAATTGATGGTTACCTCTTGCATATCCAGATTGGACTCTGACTTGAGCAACAAATTCACCACTTAGTGATGTAAAGACCGATTCAACCATTACACCGTCATAGTAAATGTTGACAGTTTCTCCTGCAAGTCCGTCATTTAATGCTGTATCAATATCATACAATGTACCTGAAATGTACCAGAAATCGCCTCTTGTAGCATCAGCATCTTGTAAATCAACTGTCAATCCTGTTTTGTGTGCTAGGAAGAAAGTAGTATTTCCATAGCCTGCTCGATAGAAACCTTGCGCTGGAACATTTACATCAACTACATGTTCTCCGTCGGAGAAGATGTTTGGAACTGTCCAGTTTAGAGTAAAGTTGCCGTTAGCATCTGTTGTTGTGTTCCCAATCGCTATTCCTTCTATCGTGATAAATACTGCCATTCCTTCAAGAGAATTCCCTTGGTTATCACCAACAAATCCATCGATTATTGTAGTTTGGTCTGTCGCAAGTTGAGACTCAATATTTACTTCAACAATGATTTGTGAGAAGATGGTCCATAATCCTGTGATATTCGAAGGAAGGTAATTGGTTGAGCCGTTGTACCTAGCTTCCATCAAGACTGGCCCCAATTCAGCATCTGCTGGTACTGGGTACAGGGCTGTAAATCTTCCATCTTGATCGGTTGTTACATTCGTCAAGAACTGGTCTGCAAGCCAAATCTCTATTGTTTCTCCAGGAAGTGTATTATCGACAAGGTCATACAATATTCCCTCAACAGTTAGTAATGCTTCTCTATCGACTTGACCTCCAGTAGTTATGAGCACTAGTTTTGTTGGAACTGCGACTGTAAAGTTGACGGAATCTACACTTGGCAAGTAGAATTCAGGGTTTGCACTATCGCCTTCTCCGATTGGATTTACCCAGTCTCTTCCACCAGTGAATGAAATTTGGACATTATGGGTTCCTGCAGTAATAATTTCAGGAGTATCCCATGCAAAGAAGAATTCACCTGTGTCTCTGTTTGTTAGAACACTTGATACTGGAACACCATCAACCAACAAGTAAACTACGCCGCTTGCATTATTGCTGTTTTCAATCAGTGGATTACCAAGGTCATCTAACAATGTTCCATTGACATACAATACTTCACCTGCTACTATTGTTGCGGAAGTTTCAGTTATTGTGACATCTGTTTGTGCTAGAACTACAAACATTATTTCAGCGTCATCTCCTACTAACCCTGTTGTGCCAGAAGTTCCTTCAAACACTGAGTACAGGTCATGGAATCCAACTCTGAAGTCATTTGGAATTGTTAGATTAACATCAACTCTTCCTGTTGCATCAGTTATTCCAATTACATTTACGTTCGAACCGTTCAATGTTACATTGACATTTACTCCGACCACAGGAGATCCTGTATTGTCCGATAACTGGAGTACAGGATTGACATCTGTACCTCTTTCGGTTCTGTCGTTCAATGAAGGGGTGTCCGGACCATCCATACTTGGAGATATGTATATCAAAACCGTATATCCTCTACTGTCAAATGATGCGTTCTCTGTCGAACCTTCATAGTAGTTCACAGAAGGTATGTACGTTGCCTGGGCAATATGAGTACCCGCTGCAAAACCGTTGCTCAGCGTAATATTTGCAGACCAATTTCCATCTGCCTTTACCTGCCCATCAGTCAAAGTAAACCCTGTTGCTAAATCGTCGATTGTAAACAAAATATTAGCTGAAAGAAGGTCTCCATTTCTAAGTTGCAACGAACTTCCATTATCGCTTGCAATTGAACCAGTTATTGTGAAGGTCTCTCCTGCTACTGGATTAGCAGCAATAGGGTCAACTACCATAATCGTGATTGAACGTATAGTCACAGTTGACAACGAATTCTGCGTTGGCATCAAGTCAACAGTACCGTTGTAGAACAGAGTTATTGTTATCAAGCCAAGTGGTTGAGTTACTGGGACTGTATGGACAAATGTTGCTTCGCCTTGACCGTTCGTAGTGTTTGATACCAACCAGGTTTCATCAAATTGGACATCAACTGTTAGATTTGATAGAGGTTGGAAGAGATCTGATGATTCTACAAGTTTTGCGCTGATGTTAACATCTTGTCCTCGATTGACAATAATTGGGTTAATAGGCTGAAGATTTTCGAATAATGTAACTCCCTTAACCAATATGGAATGATTACTTGAACTTGTTAGATAGAAAGGAGATGAACCATCGACTACGGAAATTATCAGCGTCCTAGGACCCCTCTTTGTTCCGTTATTCAACACATCAGTAGGAACTGAAAGATTGAATGTGCCATTGAAAGCAGTGTAAACTCCGTTAACCAATTTTTCATCAGGATTGTTTAACCAGAATATTTCCAATGCAACAGCGGACGTCAAGTTCCTACTTTGGTTGTCTCCATCCTCAACTTGACCGGCAACTTGGAAGTTTACTCCAGCTGTGACATTTAATGGAATAGAATCAACTCGAATAAGTGATTCTACTTGAACTGTTAAATTAATTTCAGAGAAATTACCGTAGTGTCTCGTTGCACCAGGAGCCTTTGCTGATGAGAGATCATCCGCAACAATCATTCTTACAATGTACTGACCAGGGTTGACGCCAGAAACTAACCATTGGAATGAAGAATTACCGGATGCATCAGTACTTTGGTTACCAATTGATATATTTGCACCGCCGTAATCAAAAATATATTCAACTAACTTCCCTGATAGATTAGAACCATCGGCAATGTCGGTAACTTTTGCATTCAAGTCGACTGTCGCATTCATTGCTGCAATCAAACTTTCAGGTGTATCCTGACCTAGAGTTAATTCAACATCAGAAACAATCCCCCATGTGGTTGAAGGAGGAGATGGTGGAGCAGGTGGAACCGATGTATCTACCCATTCATAATATGACCCGCCTTCAGGCGCAAATGCAATGAAATCAGGCATCACAATTACCTCATAAACTCCGGAAGCAAACGTCAATGGAGCGTTGATTGTTAGATTGTATTCTCCTGTTGAATTGTCTATATTACCTGTCGCAGCATCAAACACCGCTCCTTCTGGTCCTACAAGCTGCACAATTAATACTGTGTCATTATTCAGAATCGGTGTATTGAACACACTGTCTGTTAAATTTCCTACAATAAACGAAGTATTCCCAAGATAAGTCCAATCATCTACAATAGATACAGAAACATCCACTGTCCCTTTGATTCTTAGTTGTGATGAGTTACTAGATGCCATGAAGTATTCATTGCCTTCAAAACTCATATTGAATGTATAATCTCCTGCTCTTAGATTGCTACTTGTAGTGAATAATGGAGAGAATAATGTTGTTGTTGGATCAGTAGTTGTATTTACCAATGAGCCATTGAAATCAAACGTGAAATTTCCTGTCAAATTTAGATCAGCATCGAACCCTAAATGGTCTTTAACTTGAACTAAGATGCTAACTTCCTCGCCTCTTAGTTGAGAGGTTGCTTGTAATTCAAAGAATAATAGTCCTTCAAGCCACCATTCTGTTCCAGAAGTGTTTACGCTATCGGTGGCTTCCAAATTATCTGGATAGAAGATTATTTCAATTTCAACTGGACCAGCTTCTATTGGAGTCGCATTAACCTGTAGAACTTCTGTGATAGCGAAGTTTCCACTAACTGTTCTGTTTAGAATCTGGAAATAATCGCCACCTCCAGATGCTCTCCTCATCCCAAATGACAAATTTCCAGTTAAAGCGGTAGGACTTGCACCGAATGATTGTGCAGTACCGTTGATGTAAACCGTCTGGCCTATTTGGAATATCGAATTATCACTGCCCGGACCTTCTATTGTCGCAGTCAAGTTAGGAGCGTCTCTTACATCAAGAGATATAGACTTGGTAACCGGTCGAAGATGGAATTGTGGAGTTGTAAATGATTGTGATGAATCTACCCATCCACTGAAGCCAAGAGTCGCAGATATGTTTGTTTTAGCTTCTAATTCATCCAGTGTCACATTTATTTCCCAGTTGCCATCTTTTCCAACAACACCTGAAAGGTTAGTTACACCATCCACTGAAGAGGTGAAATTAAGCCACACCTCGATATCTAAAAGATCGGTGCCGGATGTAATATTATTTTCAAATAGAAGTTTACCACTAAGTGTTGTGGTTGCTCCTGCACCAAGAATCGGCTGGTCGACAGCAAGAGGACTCTCATGGGTCAAATTAGCATCATCTGTAAGATTTACAAAGACACCGACATCAATTCCATCATTTGAAACATATCCACTTTGAGCATGGTGAATAACTATTTTCGCAAATCCTGCAGGTGGTGATTCAAATATGGTACCGTTAATCGAAAAGTTACCATTTGAATCTGTTTCAATCAACCCAATAAAGTTAGCATCAGTCGCAGCAAAACCTGGAACGAATTGTGCCGATTCTTCGTCAACAAGGTATGCCTTCAATAGAATTCCTGAAATTCCTGTAGTATTCTCTGTATACTGTAGTGTTCCCGTGACATTAACCTCTGATGAACCATCTCTATCATATTCAGTTGGAGTCCATGTCAAATTAACGATATCGATATCTTCAGGTTCTGGACAAGCGTTGAATGGTATCCAACCAAGGTCATCCCCTCCTGCAGACTGAGAAAGTTCTAGTCTAACTTCTCCCCATTGGCTCAAACTATCTCCAAACACCGTGTATCCGTTTCCATTCCAAACACCACCGCTGTATCCTGAAACAAATCTTGCAGGCAATCCTGCAAGTCTTGCCATCGTTACAAATGCTGTAGTAAATTGTGAACATGTACCTTCCTTGGCTCTGAATAATAAGTCGAATACAACGTCAACTGCATCGTCACCACCACTGCCGTTGTAATTCCTCTTGAAGTCAAATGATGCGTTACCATCCTGAAGGAAGGTTGCAATTGCTTCTGCTTTGGAATATGCATCCGTAGCTCCTGCGCTGTTAATTACATCATTAGTTATGTTATTTACAATAGATTGCGGTAAAGAATTGTTGGTGAAATAATCTGGAACTATTAATGAATAAGATGAGTTTGTACCCGCAATTGTACTTGCAGATAGTGTTGACCAATCGAACCAGTATTCGTATTCCTCAACCCAAATTGATTCCAAAGGACCGCTGTTAACTATGTAATTGTGAGTATCGTTGGTTCTAGACAAAGAAGATCCAAAATCTACCCACAGACTGATATTGTTTTGATATGCAGGTACAGGAATAAAACCTGTTGTGACTGGATTGTTATAATTTATATTCCATGTGACGCTGTTGTTAGCGTATGCTGTTGGTGCGAGGTGTGTTGAATTCTCGTAAGGAGTAGAGATTTCCTGTGATATGTGAATTCCTGTCTCTGTACCATATGCCCCTCCTGTGTAGAAGTCGTAGGTGTTGAGTTTCCACAGATGTACACGATTTTGATCAACCAAACCTGTGGTATTATTTGCCCAAAATATGATGTTATTGTTTGTAATGTCATCACTTGGATCAAACGGATCGAATGGAGACCCTTGACAGTTAGAAAACCAGAATATCTGAGGGCATTCAGCACCATCTAACATTCCCCCACCATCGGTATCAGGGTTTCTCCAATCAGTTCCAGTACTGTTTTCTACAGCATCGGGTATACCGTCTCCATCAAAATCTTCTGGTAGAATGTCATCTGTTGGGTTACTTTCAGGATTTGTTGAATCGAAGTATTCTTGTTTGTCATTGATTCCACCTTGGTCTGTATCTGCCAAGGTCTCGTTCGTCGTCCAAATATCTTGACTACCATTGGTAATTCCTATCCAAGAATTATCACAGCCTGTTGTAAATTCGAAGTAATTATTTAGCCCATCTCCGTCATCGTCTAGTAAATTATTACACGGTTCTAGAGGATCAGTTCCGACAAGCACCTCGTCGAAATCTTCTACTCCATCGCCATCAGAATCAGCTAATGTAGGATTGGAAAAGAATCCATATGTACCCAAAATTTCTTCCCAGTCTGCTAATCCATCACCATCTGCATCGTAGTAGTCATCGTCACAATAATTTGGGAATGTAGGGATAGTAACATCATGACACCATGAATTATTCCTGGTTTCTACTGCAACTCCAACAAAGGGCGGCACGACATTTACTCCTTGAATAACTAAATTCACAACGCCTGCATAAGAAAACGGAGTAAACGTTCCAGAATCATTGTAGAAGGCAACGCCTCCTGCTGGATTGAATCCACTCGAGTCAGCAACCGTAAGTTGGCTAGACACTGCAGTGTAGAGTGTCGTGGTTGTTGCGAAGTTAATCAGAGAATCACAAGGATCGGTTCCATGAGTTACGTTTGTCTCATCTCCATCGTTTACGCCTCCTGAATCAGTATCTGCAACGTTCCATAGAGTACAAGAGAGGTTTTCTTGCCAATTTTCTAATCCATCATTGTCAAAATCACCAGAATCTTCCCTTCGTGTTGGATCCGTTTCATTTGCATCGACTATTCCGTTTCCATTTGTATCTTCATCGCCATCATCAAATGCATCATCATCAGTATTGTTATCACGAGGGTCACTTGCTTGCGGAGGGTTACCATATTGGCCGTTTACTTCGATTCCATCATTTATGCCGTCGAAATCAGTGTCAGAGTTTGTTGGGTCGGTTCTAAGTGTTAATGCTTCATATGAATCATTTAGTCCATCATTGTCAGTATCTGCATTATTTGGGTTTGTCGAAGTTATACCATCGGTTTCCGCAGTTAGAGTAGCACAGCCACCAGGACCTATGGATTGGTGTGGAGCACACGGCGAAACAGTTTCTGTGAAAGGGTTATCTGGTCCAGGTTGAAGACACGGTTGCCCTCCACAAGTCGTCTCCCAAGAAGGATTGATGTATTCATAAATATTGATCAAACCATCTCCATCTGGGTCACCATTAGCACCATCTGCGTTTGATGGAGAAGTGGCATTCAAACCATTGGATGCTTCCCATCCATCAGGCATACCGTCGCCATCGGTATCCCACCCGCTTCTGTCTTCATCCTCGATTCCATCCCCATCATCATCGTTTGATGAACAATCTGCATCACCGTCGAAGTCATTATCGTTTAGGTCTACCATTCCATCCTTGTCGTTATCGATTCCATCAGTACAAATGTTACCCATCGGGTCTTCGTCACAAAGAATTACATTTCCTGTACCGTCAGAACCAGCATCACCACACGCTAATTGATTGTACTGCATCGCATTTTCTTCATCCCAGTTGTTGACAGGTATGGTTCCATTCCACCATACACCGTTGTCTAGGACTGATGTCGTTGAAGTTGAATCCCAGTTGGAAGGTTGCCGGTAATTGTATTCTTGTAAATTAGAGAAACCATCTCCGTCTGGATCCCCAATCGCTCCATCATCATTTGATGCAGAAAGCGGGTCTAATCCATATTGCCATTCCCATCCATCTGGTAGTTGATCGTTATCAGAATCCCAGTCATTTGGCTGGGTGTTTATCAGGTATTCAAGCCCATATGTTAGACCATCTCCATCTTGGTCTGTATTAGCTAGGGCTGTGAACGAAACAAATTCTATAGTTGCTAGTGATGAAAACAACATTAACAATGCCAAACCGATAGACTTGACTGCATTATTGTCTACTTCCCTCAATAATTTGGGGCGCGCCGATGCTTGAATGGAGGTCATATGCATTGCTACCACTAACTACTGCCTGTTTTGGAAGCACTTAAGGGAAATGGAACAATGTTCATACAAAATATTCCCCCCTAAGGGGGGAAAATCAATCAAAGTTCTTCTAATTCTTCTAAAAGTTCGAGGTCGTCTTCCTCTTCTTCTTCGTCTGTGACTGGCTCTGGAATATCAACTAATTCAGATGACATCTTTTCGATCTCTAACCTCTCCTCGTACTCCTGTTCCAGAAGGCGAGCACTTGCCTTTCCTCTTCGATATACTGCAATCAAGGCAACAAGTAAAATGCCTACATACAGACCTATTGTTTGTGGGCTCTGGAAATCAAGCGCAGCGCTAACGATACAGTCTAAGCCTTCACACGTTGTTGTAAAAGTAAATATTGGAGTTTGTTTCAAACCTTTCGTACTGATATTCTCGTTAAGCGGTTCAACTGATAGCACCACTTCTGCATTTCTTCCAGCAACGATGTCATCCGGAGCAGTTAGAATCAAAGTGAATTCATCAGTTCCAAAGGCTGGAATGGTTAGTAGGATTGTATTTCCACTATCCGATGAGCCGCCTGTTGTGAAACTAGCAGCCCAACCATCAGGTAATTTTTGTGCAGAAATAATTACATCCAATTCTACGTTATTTGAATTCTCAACACGGAATTCTATATTTTGTTCTTGATTTGGCAAGAACGGAATAAGTTCTGGAATTCTCTCGACAAATATACGTCCTTGTTTGAGGGACTCTTTGACTTCAATCTTGAGTGGCAAATCAAAGTATCTTGGTTCATCATCGCCATCAGTAAGTTCTTCTGTAACCCTTAGGAACAATGTATGATTTCCTGCTTCAACTCTATCTCTCATGTTGATTGTTACTTCAACATCAGTGTATTGGCCTGTTGACAGACGAATAGCCACTACGTCGCTTCCGTTATCATCCACCATTGAATAATCCCATGTTCCATATGAGGGATTACCGGTATCCTGATTGGTATTCTTGTCTAGTTTACCAGGAGATATAAGCCTCCATGTATTTTCTCCAGACTCTTCAGTGCTATCTGTTACCCGAACAGTGAAACTAACCTCTGAGCCTGGTTCAACAGGTCCTACTTTTCCGATTTCTTGACCACCATCTGAATCTGCTGTTACCTCAGCTAAAATTCCAAATGTTCGATGCACTGTGAACGAAACTCTAGAAATTAAGTCTACGTCTCCGACGCTGTAACAAGCGACGGTAACCAATCCAATGTCTACATCATCTCTATTGGATGGCGGGAATATCTTCAGTTGTAGAGGAAGTATTTCATGAGAACCAACATCGCTAGTTATTGCATAAGGTCCTTGTGTAGACAATGGTTGTTTTGTATCATTGTCGAAAAATTCGAATGTCCAACTCGAACTTGGTGCTTCCTCAACTACCAACCTGTATTGGTCTGTATCGAAACCGGCGTTGAATAAATCAACGTAAAATTCTGAGCCTTCGAATGATTCTGAGTCTATGTAGTGAGAAAGGGTCTCATCGAACGCATCTGGTCGGTTTGAATCTGCGATTTCTATTTGATGATCTTCATCTTCATAGACATTCAATCGAGCCTCTTCATAAACACCAACTTCTTCTATTCCAAGAGTAATTTTCTCTACTACAACCTCTTCTCTTACACCATCATCATTATCGATAAATCCACGTGCCCACACTTCAATATTTGGAGGAGTGTCACTTAGGTCATCCTCAGGAACCTCAATCGTCAAGGTTGCAATCTTGAATGAACCCCCGCTACTTAGGTAGTATCCCATAGGCTGATCCCATTCAGGGGCTGGCCAACTTTGAGGTAGCCCTGTGAATAGTTCAAATTCAACTTCCATTGGTGTGCTGGCTGAGCCTGTGTGTTCTACCATAAATTCAGCAGACGACTGTTGTCCTGGTGCAATCAATATATCGTCGGATTGATCTACAGGGAGAGAAAGGAACATTCCGTATTCTAAAATCTCAATACCTTGATGATTGTATATCACATTGTGGCCTTGTACATCGACGATTTCTAGTGTCAGATTATATTCTCCTGATGGAATTCCTGCATCATAAGTCCATGTGTAATTTCCAACAAGACCGTTGTTATCAAGTCTCAAGTCATCATCTTCAAATTCTTTATCAAAAATTGACTGAGTGCCTGAGGGACTCGTAAGAACTAGATTTACAGAGTGAATATCATCCCTGCCAAAAGCATCTCTTATATCAACAGAAAATTGAATTGTCCTGTAATCTGGCCTGTGATTAGGCTCCCACTCTAATTTTTCTGCATCAGTCCAAACTCCTCCAGGAGCATGTACCCTTACACTTGAATCTGCCAATGCATTTGCTTTCATTGCAATTCTTGAAAAACCATTTGCGCTTTCCATATCACCAAATGCAACAAGTACGTCACAATCACCAGCCCCGATGCCGCCTTGCCCTTCACAGTCTGCAGAACCATCAATTTGTAGTCTTAATTGCGAACCTTTTTCGACCTTGAAACCGTCAGCTGGCACAGAAAAGTAAATTTCATTCAATGTCCATGAGCAACTGTTTCCTAAGAATCCAGGGGTACATGGGTCGTTTAACTCGATTGTTTCAGTGTAAGTTGGTCCGCCAACTGAGTTAAGTGTAAATGTTAGATCAGCTTTTGAATTCTCTTGCCCTTGGAATTGTAAATAAACATACAGTTGTACTTCATTGGAACTACCCTGTCCAAATATTTGGATGTCACCAATTAAATCATCAGACCTAAATTCAACACCTGAGAGAATACTTGCTTCTTCTTGAGCGCCATCTGGTTCTATTGTGGTAATCATTCCATCGCCACCAGAATTACCTGCTTTGTCTAGGAACAGATTGTAGGATTGTAAATTGGCAGGTACTTTTGCGACAGCCTCGTTTTCTTCAAGGGTTGATTCAGCAAAATTTGGTGCTGTTGAAGACAATAATAGAATCATCACAATTAGAGGGGCTATCCGTGATTTAATCATGCGCACCGAATTCCCGTCGTCAGTTGACTGTTAAACCATTTTGCTTTTAATGCATGAAATTTGTGCCTACTGACGGTAATTTTCTGTCAGCCAACGTCATTTCATAAAAAGGCCAAATGGGCATAAATTGATGAAAATCAAGATTTGAAAATGCATTGGATGTCCGTGTAGTTCATTAATTCCCAGCATCGCCCGCAGTCTACGCAGGGGTTGCCGAGTCGGTCAAAGGCGCCGGGCTTAAGATCCGGTCCCAATGGGTTCGTGAGTTCGAGTCTCACCCCCTGCACCATTACGACAGAGACCATCCTCCATCGACAGGAAGTATGTGCCCAGTGATGTATTCTGCCTCAAATAAAAATTGAACGGCCATAGCAATATCTTCTGGTTTGCCTGACCTTCCCAATGGTACTTTTGCGATAACAGAATCGAACTTTTCTTGTTCCCATGGAGCAGCAATAATCGCTCCTGGAGCGATTCCATTCACACGTATTTCTGGAGCCAACTCTCCTGCAAGGTTCACTATCAGTTGGCGAAGTGCACCCTTAGTAGAGGTGTAATGGGAAAGGTTTGTCCAAGCATGATTCCAACTTGTGTCGACAATTCCAATCACTGAGCCTTTTTTCGATTTCAGTTTTGGCACTAATCCTTGGGTTATGAAAAAAGGGGCATCCAGGTGAACTGCAGAATATCTCCGTAATTCTTGAGGAGTAACCTTAGAGAAATCCTCCTCGTCAAAAATTGAAGCATTGTGAATTAGTAAATCGATGCCACCGCTAGCTTCAACCAGTTTGTGGTCGTGGATTTCTTCTATGATTCTGAAGAGATCTTCATCGTTAGTCAGGTCACCTGAAACAATGGCGCCCTCGCCTCGAGAAACCACTTGCCTTGCCTGTGTAAGTGACCGGTTACAATGGATTATTACCGCCCAACCATCATCCAGTAATTTACTGGCGATAACAGCCCCAATCCTTCTAGCCCCACCGGTAATAACTGCGAGCCTCATAACTCATTGTGAGGACTTCACAGTATTGAAACCTCGTAATAAGCCAAAGCGATGTTTTTTGCACTCTATTGCCTCGCACAGGATAAGGGGAGGAGGAGCATGGGAGTCAAAAAGCTACAAATGGCTAACACAAGACCCAGACTTCCCGAATGGTTTAGAGTTAGGTTGCCTTCTGGAGAACTGCAAGAAAAATTCCGTGAAACAAAAGATACTGTAACGGATAATATGTTACATACAGTCTGCCAAGAAGCTCGATGTCCAAACATACACGAATGCTGGGCTGCAAAAGATGCGACATTCATGGTAGCAGGTCAAGAATGTACTAGAGGTTGCAGATTTTGTGCTGTAGGAACAATAAATCGACCGCCTCCATTGGACGAAAATGAGCCGAAAAACCTAGCAGATGCGATAGAATCAATGAGTCTAAACCATGCAGTAATCACTGTAGTAAATAGGGATGATTTAGAAGACAGTGGTGCATCTCACTACAGAAAATGCTTGGAAGCAGTTAGGGGAAGAACACCTGAAGTTACATTAGAATTACTTTGCAGTGATCTGGCAGGAGATCATGATGCACTGACTAGTCTTCTTGATAATTTAGAGTTGGAGGTTTTTGCCCACAACGTCGAATGTGTTCCGAGATTAGATTCTATAGTTCGTGACCCTAGAGCATCATTTGACCAATCAATTGGTATACTCAAAAAAGCAAAAGAATTACGACCAGACATTCTAACTAAGTCCTCAATAATGGTAGGTTTAGGAGAAACTGATGATGAAATCTCAAAGGCACTAACCTTACTAAGAGAAGCAAAAGTCGACCTCATCACCATAGGGCAATATCTAGCACCAAGTCCTAGACATCTGAGAGTAGACAGATTTCCTGAGCCAAAGCAGTATGATTATTGGACCAAAGAAATTGAGGAACTTGGATTCTTAGGATGGGCTTGTGGCCCATTAGTTAGGTCATCTTACAAAGCTGGAGAACTATTATCCAAGGCATCGGCAAGGCTTAGAACGGACAAGGAGTGAGAGATTCATGTCGGACAAAGATAAGAGCGGAATGGAGACATATGTCGTGCCTGATGCTCCATTCCGACCCGGGGACACCGCTGATTTTGGCGGCAAATGGGAAGAAAAACCCGGTGATTTGAATCGTCCTGATCCAGCAACATGCAAAACTGAAGATACTGTTGAACACGCAAATGGCTTAATCCGAGTTCTAAATGATGATGGAACTGCATCTGGTGAGTGGAATCCTCAATTGGATGCTAATGTCTTAATCAAAGGTCTCGAAATGATGATGAGGCTGAGAATCTTTGATGACAGAATGATAAAAATGCAAAGAACTGGAAAACTTTCATTTTACATGCGCTCTTTTGGGGAAGAAGCTGTTGCAATAGCTCAGACTATGGCACTAGACGACCATGATTGGATATTCCCCTCTTACCGTCAACCTGGTGCACAATTTGTCAGAGGGAGGGATATGGTGAGCATGATTTGTCACTGTATAGGCAACACTGAAGACAATATCAAAGGTAGACAAATGCCAGTTCATTACTCATGGAAAGAAGGACACTTTATCTCTATCTCAAGTCCTGTTGGAACCCAATTTAGTCAAGCCGTAGGAGTTGCGATGGCTTCTGCGTACAAAGGCGAAGACCAAGCTACAATTACATGGCTAGGTGATGGTACAAGTGCACAAGGAGATTTCCATTATGGCCTTAACTTTGCATCGGTATTCAAACCACCTGTTATCCTAAATGTTGTCAACAACCAATGGGCTATTTCAACTCACAAGAATATTGCAACTGGTGGCAAAAATTTCGCTGCAAGAGGATTGTCTTATGATATTCCATCATTAAGAGTAGATGGAAACGATTTCCTTGCTCTTTATTCTGTTACAAAATGGGCAAGAGAAAGAGCAAGGGCTGGCTTAGGGGCGACCTATATTGAAGTGTACACCTACAGAGCAGGGGCGCATTCTTCTTCAGATGACCCAAGCCGATACAGGCCTGGGGACGAATTCAAGTGCTGGCCAGGTGGAGATCCTGTTGAAAGACTAAAAGAACATCTGATCAAAATCGGTGCATGGTCAGACGAAAAAGACCAAGAATTAACCGAGCAGATAGATTCTGAAGTTATGGCAGCGTACAAAAAAGCGTGCGAATACGGTGACCTAGCAAGCGGACCATTCCCACCAGCATCTACAATTTTCACTGAAGTCTACGAGGAAGTTCCTTGGCATCTTCAAGAACAGAGAGAGGAATTAGGTAAGTGAGGTGATTATATGGTAGAAATGAACATGATACAATCACTAAATAGCGCCTTAGAAACAATGCTAGAAAAGGACGAAAACGTCGTAATATTTGGAGAGGACGTCGGATATTTCGGCGGTGTTTTCAGAGTAACAGATGGGCTTCAAGAAAAACATGGGGAACATAGAGTATTCGATGCACCTCTTGCTGAAGGAGGAATTGCAGCTATTGCATTTGGTATGGGCTTGAATGGACTACGGCCTGTCGCTGAAATTCAATTTGCGGACTATATTTTCCCTGCTTACGACCAAATCGTCAATGAAATCGCAAAATTAAGACACCGCTCCGGTGGAGAATTTTCAACTCCGGTAACCATCAGAACACCGGCTGGAGGGGGAATCAAAGGTGGACATCACCACTCCCAAAGTCCAGAATCACAATTCACTCATACGCCGGGATTGAAGGTAGTTTACTGTTCAAATCCAAATAATGCTAAGGGGTTATTGACCAGCGCAATAGAATGCAATGACCCAGTGATATTCTTTGAGCCAAAAAGATGTTACAGAGGGCCATTTTATGGCGACCCACACAATGTACCAACCTGGAAAAATCATCCAAAGGGAGAAGTTCCAGAAGGATATTACTCCATACCTCTAGAACAGGCAGAAGTCGTAAGAGAAGGCGACGCTTGTACTGTAATTGCATGGGGTGCGATGGTTCATGTTTGTGAACAGGCAATCAAGGATTCAGGAATAAACGCTGAGTTGATTGATTTGCAAACACTCGTTCCGTGGGATAGAGATACCGTTGTAAATTCAATTAAGAAAACAGGTCGATGTGTAATTGTCCACGAAGCACCAAAAACAAGCGGTTTTGGTGCTGAAATGATTGCTTCAATCCAGGAAAGATGTTTTTGGCATTTAGAAGCACCAATAATTCGTGTTACTGGGTGGGATACACCGTTCCCTCACACAACGGAATGGGATTACTTGCCTAATCCAGAAAGAATAGCTGAAGCAATAAAGAAAACACAGGAGGCATAATTATGGGAATATTTGCGTTTAAATTACCAGACATAGGAGAAGGAGTTGTAGAAGGAGAAGTCGTCGAATGGATGGTTTCTGTTGGCGATACTGTCAAGGAAGATGATCCAATTCTATCCGTCATGACAGACAAAGCGACAGTTGAAATTCCATCACCTACTGATGGAGTTGTAAAATCTCTTGTTGGCGAACCTGGTACAATTTTAGCAGTTGGACAGGTTTGTATTGAATTTGAAGTAGATGGAGATGGAAACTCATCTGCAAAATCAGAACCCGAAGAAAGTGCGCCTGCACCTGAACCAACTCCTGAACCTGCGCCTGAACCAACACCTGAACCTGCTGTTGAAGAGAAGCCAAAGGTCGAGAAAGCACCACCTAAGCCAACGCCAGTGGTTGTTGCAGCACCTGGTGCTAGACCATTAGCATCTCCTGCTGTAAGACAAAGAGCGAGGGAATCTGGAATTGATCTATCATCTGTTGCTGGAAGCGGCCCTGCTGGAAGAATTACTCACTCAGATCTTGACTCTTGGAAAGAGGCTGGAAGCCCTGTTGCTGCAGGAGGACCATCTAGAGTCGCAAAGACTGGTACTACCGAGATTCCAGTAATCGGTCTGAGAAGAAAGATTGCTGAATCTATGACTGCATCATACAGCACAATACCTCACTTCAGTTATTTCGAAGAAGTAGATATTACAGAATTAGAAAGTCTTAGAGTTCACCTAAATTCCACCAGAGCGGAAGGTCAANCAAAACTAACATACCTGCCATTTATTATGCAGGCTTTGGTTAAGGCACTTGGTGAAAATCCGGTATGTAACGCACTCTATGATGATGAAAAGGGAGTAGTTACCAGACATGATGCAATTCATTTAGGAATTGCAACACAAACCGACAGAGGATTGTATGTTCCTGTCGTAAAACATGTCGAATCTCAAGACATATGGACTTCAGCAACGGAAATGCAAAGAGTTAGCCAAGCAGCGAGAGATGGAACTGCAGGATTGGACGAATTAACTGGTTCAACATTCACAATAACTAGCCTAGGGCGAATGGGAGGATTGGGCGCAACTCCAATCATCAACAAACCAGAGGTNGGAATTCTAGGAGTTCATAACGCAGTAGACACACCCGTAGTTAGAAANGGACAAATTGTAATCAGAAAGATGATCAGATTTTCATCATCCTGGGACCACAGAGTNGTAGATGGCTGGGATGGAGCNGTACTGGTACAGAGATTGAAAGCATTACTTGANCATCCTGCGACTATCTTCATGTGAGGTGAAAATATGAAAGTTAGAAAATGTAAGGTTTTAGTTGTTGGAGCTGGCCCTGGAGGTTATGTAGCAGCAATACGATCTGCTCAACTTGGAATGGACACCGTAATCGTAGAAGGAGAAAGAGCAGGAGGNACATGCCTGATTAGAGGATGTATTCCATCTAAAGCAATGATTCATGCAGCACACAAGTTCCATGAATTGGCGCAACACTCGAAAGAAGGAGGCCACATGGGAATTTCAATCCCTGGACCTGCCGAAATTGAAATGGCAGGACTGAAGGGTTGGAAAGATGGCATAGTAGACCGACTAAACAAAGGCGTAGAACATCTACTGAAATCTGCTGGAGCAGAATTGATAACAGGTTGGGCTGAATTCAAAGATGCTAAAACAGCAGTAGTGGGAGACACCCAAATTGAAGCCGAATTCGTAATACTTGCAAATGGAAGTGTACCTATCGAATTGCCATTCATGAAATATGGCGATGGCGTAATTTCAAGCAGAGAAGCATTGGACATTGATGAAAAACTCGAACATCTAGTTGTTGTAGGCGGCGGATATATTGGACTTGAACTGGGTATCGTTCATCGCATGCTTGGTGCTGAAGTAACCATCGTAGAAGCAATGGATAGCGTACTACCAATCTTCGACAAAGAGTTGAGAAGACCATTGGAATTATTCATGAAGAAAAATAAAATCAAAGTCAACACAGGAGTCTTTGCCAAAGGTGCTGAAAAACTAGAAAATGGCAAAGTCAAACTCAATTTCATTGACAAAAATCATGCTGATGATGAGTCAAAGATGCAATCTGTCGAAGCAGACCGCGTACTGGTTACTGTAGGAAGGAGACCTAGAAGTGAAGGCTTAGCACCTACAGGTGTTGCTCTAAATGAGAGAGGTTTTGTCAAAGTTAATGAACAGTGCCAAACCAATATGAAAGGAGTTTACGCAATTGGCGATTTGACTGACCTAGGAGAAATGTTGGCTCATGTCGCTTCATTCCAGGGTGAAATGGTTGCAGAAATTATTGCAGGGCATAATAGAGCATATAACCCAGTAGCAGTTCCTGCAATCGTGTTNACAGAGCCTGAGATTGTTTCTGTTGGGTTGTCTCCTGATGAGGCAAAGGAAGCAGGACATCCAGTAATTACTGGTAAATTCCCACTTGCAGCGAACGGAAGATCTCTTACTCAAGAAGCAGAGAAAACCGGTGGATTCGTACGTGTTGTAGCACGTGAAGATGACCATAGATTACTCGGTGTGCAAGCAGTAGGTACACACGTTAGTGAATTGGTTGGAGAGTGGACTCTTGCATTAGAGATGGGAGCGCTTCTCGAAGATATTGCTGGAACTATTCATGCGCATCCAACAATGACTGAAATGACTCATGAAGCTGTGCTAGCAACCCTAGGCCACGCCATTCATATCTCNTAGAATGAATTCACAGATTTTTAGTTTCATAGCGTAGTCTATTTCCNAGNANNAATCCNANTGTATTTACAACAATATCAGAAATTTTGTTGTCCCAGGTTTCCTCAACNAATTCGTACGGAAGATATAATTCCAAAATNTCCCATCCGATTGAAAGTATAAGGAAAATCCACCAATTACGTAGAAGAAAACGCCCTAAAAATGACCATTGGACAAAATGTCCCAGTGACCATATGTTTAGCAATGCCAATTCTGTTCACCAGAATTAAACTATCATGAACCGCACATTAGACAGTCATCAGGAGCATCTAGTGAACAAGCAATTGCATCCATACTATTGACATCTTCTGCTCTGTTGGCAAGACCATTGACTGTCTCATCCTTGGCTTTTTGTTCAA